>CAYXLG010000152.1:0-1523 GCA_964465805.1 uncultured Muribaculaceae bacterium | reverse complement strand
CCACCTATTTTGGCATTGCCCCAAATAATCGCATTACCACCTATTTTTGCGTTGCCAGAAATTTTGGCATAACCGGAAATTTCTGAATCATCATAAACTTCCGCATTTTTGGAAATTTCTACATTGCCGTAAACTCTTGCATCTTTAAAAATCCAAGCCTTTCCGTCCTGTGATAGATTCTCTTCTTTTTCAATCCAGCCTCCTAGTTCACCCTTATTTATTTCTATACCACTATTAGTCGTAAAACTAGTGCAAGCTTTAATTTGATAAAGAGTTCTACCTTCCCAATTTATTTTATTTTCTGTTAGTTCAAATTTTTTCATTTTTTTCATTTCACATTCTCCTTTTCTTATATTTTTTTTCCAACTTTCCGTTTCCATAAAATACCATTCCCCATTCTGTATTGCTTTTTCTACATCAAATAAAGTTGCTCCGTTGTCAAGTTTTTCAAGGATATATTCTATATCTTCTTCTCTTCCTTCATAATCCTTGAAAGCGATAATTTCGCAAGCTAATTCAGTTTCTTTAAATAAGTCTGAATTTTTCCAATCATCCTTTGAACATTTTGTTATTAGGTCAATCAAATTTTCCTCATTTATTTCTCTACCATTATAAAATTTTTTCATTTTAACGACCTCCATTTAATTTATTTTTTTTATGTATTTGTCTTACATTTATAATTATATATTATATAATTTCTGTTGTCAAGAACTTTTTTAAATAATTTTATATTTTAATTATGTTAGGTTTAAAATAATTGGTGTTACTTAATATAAATTAATTGTTTAATATATCACCATAGTTCTACTTTTAATATCTTGTTTATTCATCTTTTTACATCCTCCTTTGCCCTTTTCTATTGTAAATTTCCGCCAAGTTGTGGAATATTATCTTTAATTTTGTTATAGTTATTAATTATTATCATTTTTTACATCCTTTCATATTTAAACTAAATTCACATTTTATTGCTTTTCAAAATCTAAGTAAGCATCCTCATTAAAAATATAACCATCACAACAACAATTGCTACATATTAGCTTTCCGTCTGAAATATACCACTCAATAGCATTACAATGACATTTCAAATATTGGTTTCTTGACTTATCTTTTATTTTATATCTATCCGTCATATCTCTTTCTAACATTCTTTTTAATTTTTCTACTTTGAAGTTTATATATTCATCTCTGGTCATTATTGATCCTCCTAATATCCTTTTATAGCATAATTTTCAATTTTATTTCTAGTTGCTTCTATATCTTGTTTATTATTTAAATAACAATACAATACACTTTCATATCTTATCTGTTAATATTATGAATTTACCTTGTTCTTTTATCGCTTCTTTATATTTCATCCTTATCATCCTAAACACTCCTTTTATAATTTTAATTTAATACGGTTTTATGGCAGGATGACCGTAAACCTGTTATAGTGTTCTATTATATTGCAATTTTATCTTTCTCTTTCTTTATAGCTGAACGAATGTCAAATAGTACATCATAAACCTTTTGGCTGCCTGTAG
>CAYXLG010000151.1:0-1533 GCA_964465805.1 uncultured Muribaculaceae bacterium | reverse complement strand
CAGGTGAAACATTTATTAATAAACTTAGTGAAGAAGAATTGGCAAATATATTATCAGAGTAAATTAAAAAACATTAGACTTTATCAAATATGATAAAGTTTTTTAATAAAAGCATTTCCTTTTACACTTAAAAATGTTATGATTTAAGTGTGGAAGGAAAAGATGCTTATGAATTACGAAAATAAAATTTTTGAATTATTTAAAAATGATCACTTAACTACTAAAGAAGTTGTTAAAAATAACATTCCGAGAGTTTACTTAACAAAACTTTTGAGAGAAGATAAAATAGAAAGAGTCAGTAGAGGCATTTATATTAAAAAAGATGCATTAATGGATGATTTTGCAATCTTACAAAACAAAAGTAAATATGCGGTCTTTTCTAATATGACTTCATTATATTTACTGGGTTTTTCTGATAGAATTCCTGTTAAATATGATATTACTGTTCCTAGTGGATATAAAGGTTCACTTCAAAAAAACAATCAAGTTAATTTATATTATATTAAAAAGGAATATGTTGATTTAGGAGTGATTGAAGTAGAAACTCCATTTGGTAATCAAGTTAAAATTTATGACTTAGAAAGATCAATCTGTGATATTATTCAAAATAAAAAAATTATTGATAGAGAGTTATACAATAAATCAATCAGACAATATTTTTATAACAAAAATAAGAACACTTTAAAATTATATAGTTATGCCAAAAAAATGAATATTTATAATAAAGTTCGCGAGGTTTTTGAGGTGTTAATGTGATTAGAGGAAAAGATAGCATAAAAGCCAAAGCCTCAAATATAAGCAAAGTAAAAAAAATTCCAAATCATTACATAATCCAAAGTTTTATGTTTGAGTCCTTTTTAAAAAGATTATCAATATCTAAATATAAGCATAAGTTTATTATTAAAGGCGGCTTTCTGATCTCATCAATATTTGGTATTGATTTAAGAAGTACAATGGATATGGATACAACAATAAAAGGTTTACCTTTAAATAAGCAAACACTAGAAAAAGCAATAAAAAACATCATTAATATTGATGTTGGAGATAATATTGTTATGGAAATTATTTATATTAAAGGCACAAGACCTGATGATTTGTATTCTGGATATAAGGTTAATATATTAGCACATTTGGATGGTATGAAAACCAATTTATTAATAGATGTAACAGTAGGAGATGTAATAACATACAAAGAAGTAAAATATTCTTACAAAACAATATTAGATAATGAAACTATTGAGATTATGGCATACAATTATGAAACAATCATAGCAGAAAAGTATGAAACGATTATCAGTCGAAACATTAATAACACAAGAATGAAAGATTTCTATGATTTATATATGTTTGTTAATATTAAATGGGATGAAATAAATAAAAAAAGATTAATCGATGCAATTAATAATACATTTAAAAAAAGGGGTACCTTCTCATTAATTAATAATATAGAAGAATACATAAAATTAATTGAAGATGATACAGAAATTAGGGAATTATGGACAAAATATCAATCTACCTATGAATATGCTAAAA
>CAYXLG010000150.1:0-1545 GCA_964465805.1 uncultured Muribaculaceae bacterium | reverse complement strand
GTGCGAAAGTAGATATTTCAAAACAAGTTCCTAAAACACCAGATATGATAGGGCGTGTTGGGGTAGATAACGATGGCTCATTATGGTATGCACCTTTTATAGATGATATTATAAAGGTTAGAGGAATGAATAGCCTTGATAGTATGGTTTCATACGAAGGAACGCTACAACCTAATTTAACACATGTTGATAACGGTGATATTAGAGTATATAGCAATACTTTTGACCATGTATTTCCGTTTAATGAAATGAAAGAAAGTGTAGATTTATTTAATAATAAGTTTATTCATGTTCCTGTTATTTATTGGAAGTTCTACCACGATAGTTCAGGGAATTTAACGGGCTATGATATTTCAAATAAAAAAATAGATGATACTTTTGACACATTCCCTGTTCATGCAAAAGGCAAATTAAGTATCGGGAAATATCAAGCATATAGTCAAGACGGAAAGTTATATAGCATTAGTGCAGTAGAACCTTCAATGACAAAAACGATAGCATCATTTAGACAAGAAGCAAAAGCAGTAGGTGATGATTATTTTTCAAATGATTGGCAAAGTTGGAATATATTACAATTATTATTAACGGCTTATTTTGGAACTAAAAACACTGATTTATATTTCCCAGATGTTGTTGGTGAGAAATCAAATACAGGAACAATGGATGGCTATAAGACAGCAGTTAATCTAACCACAGGAAAAAATGTATTCTTTGGTATAGAAAATATTGTTAAAAATGGGTATCACTTTATTGATGGTGTTATAAACAATAATGAAGAAGTTTGGTTTGCGAACGACCATACTAAATACTCAAATGTGATAACAGAAGATTATGTTTTAAAAGGAACTAAGCCTACACAAAATGGTTATATTAAAAACTATGGTGGTTGTTTAGGATTATTCCCGACCGAAAATACAGGAGCATCAAGCACTACATATTATTGTGATTATTTATATTACAATCCTGATTTAATGGTTTTATTTTCGGGGTCTTATTGGGACGCTAACGCTTACCACGGGGTTTGGTCTTGGTATGCTCTCAGTGCTTTCTCGCGTACGTCTTCGATCATTGGCTCTCGCCTTATTAAAACCTCTTGACAGGGGGTTGATAAGGGGGTCTCCCCACTTATAAATATTTAAAAGGGTGTATTTTAATTACACACTATCAAAACAAAATAAAAGGAGGAATAAATATGAGATATTTAAAAGGTCAAATAGACAACCCAGATTTTACACCAATTATAACTGATGGTAAAGTTTATATTTTAAGGTATAATTTTGAAGAAGGTTTTGATGAAGAAAATGATAAAAATTATTGGAAATATGATGAAATTATCATGAACAAAAATGACTTTGATTTCCATAAAAGTATTGCAGGTAAGCAAAATGATTTTATAACTAATTTCATTGCAGATAATTTAAGTAAAGTTAAGAAGGTTTAGCAAGTAGAATATTTTCAATAAGTGAAAAATCATAACAAAGGAGTGAAAGAAAATGAACCAAATTGAGAAATTAAAACATTTTAAGGAAAACAAAGTTGAAACGG
>CAYXLG010000149.1:0-1554 GCA_964465805.1 uncultured Muribaculaceae bacterium | reverse complement strand
AGTATAATAGAATTATACAATAGTCGAGGTGATTTAATTGGCGAGGATGATTGATTTAACTAATAAGAAATACGGAAAATTAACAGTGATTAAGCTTACAGGTGAAAGAGGCCCGAGTGGTCAAATATACTGGGAATGTAAATGTGATTGTGGAAATATTCATGTTACGTCTGGTGAATCGCTAAGAAGTGGAAAGTCTAAAAGTTGTGGATGTGCTAGAAAAACACCACCTAACAAGGTGGGAGACAGGGAATATGCTATAAAGAAACAGTTATATAAAACTAATGTAGAGAAAAGAAGTCAGAGATTAGGGTTTGATTATAATATTAGTTTAGAAGATTACATTAAGTTGATTGAACAACCTTGTTTTTATTGCGGAATTAAAGATAGTAATTATGCCACAGATAGATATAACACCAAGAAGAACGGACGAAAAACAAGTGATACAATCGTGTATTACAACGGTATAGATAGAATAGATAGTAGTAAAGGATACGTTGAAGGTAATGTTGTTACTTCTTGCAAATATTGTAACACAGCTAAAAACACCATGACACAACAAGAGTTCAAAGAATGGATTGTGAGGGTTTATGAACATTATTGTAAATAAAACAACAACTGCTATAGCTTGTATAAACACAAAAAGAAATTACATAGGTTTTGAGTTGAATAAAGAATATTACGAACTTGCAAAAAATAGGATAAATAAACACATTATAGATAATAATTTGCAAGGTAGATATAGTTTGATTGCATAATTTTTAAATAAAACTGCGAATTCGTTAAAACTTTGAGGTGATAATATATTGAAAGCTAATACACGGATAAATGATGAAGGGATAAAAGAAAAACAATGTACTAAATGTGGCAAATGGTTTCCTGAAACAACAGAATATTTCTATATGAGAAATAAAAATAAACCAGAACTAGGATATACGTCTGAATGTAAAAAATGTTTAATAAAAAGGTCTTTTGAAGTTACCAAGAAAAATCCTGAAAGAAGAAAGCAATATTTAAGAAAAGCAAATGCTAAACCCAAAAGAAAACAAGACCTTAGAGATTGGACTAAAAAACGCAGACACAACGGTTATTATGAACAATATTATTTGAAAAACCAAAATAAATTCAAAAAATATAATAAAAGAAGGAGACTTAAAAATCATGAAATAAGTGAAGAAGAATGGCTTGCTTGCAAAAAATATTTTAATAATTCATGTGCATATTGTGGTTTACCGCAAGAAACACACTTAATTAAACGTAAAGGGAAAATTATTAATATAGACTTACATAAGGAACACGTTAACAATCAAGGTAGTAATTATTTGAATAATTGTGTTCCTAGCTGTTATATATGTAATAGTTTAAAAAGTACACATACATTAGATGAATTTTATAATATAAATAATCCTAATTTTACACAGGAACGATATAATAAAATTATTCAATGGATTACAACAGACTATAAGCAATTTATAAATAAATATTAATATAATATTAATATAAAAGTGTTATTTGATTTAAAAAGGAGTGATATATTTGTATTATCAATCCAAA
>CAYXLG010000148.1:0-1576 GCA_964465805.1 uncultured Muribaculaceae bacterium | reverse complement strand
GTTATCTTATCAAATGATACTGAATCTGTTTGGGAATCAACTTGTCCAAACACTGAACAGTTTATCAAAATCGAAAATGCTATGTATAAATATTTTCTCATATGTTCCTGGTTATATGCAGTGCGCCCATTGCCGCTAACGGTTGGCGGTATGGACAGTAAGGGATTGCGAGCGAATTACTTATCAAGGTACAGAAAAAGTTGAAGCGGGTTAAGAACCACCGCATACCTCTAAAACCCTTATTGGCTATACCGCTTGTTAGCCCCAGTAATTTTTATGTAATTAGCCGCTTTTTTTATCCTTCCATTTTTTTCAAAAATGTGTTGTTTAAATGAAACTTCAAGCCCTGTTAGTGAAGTGTCTATGCTAGCAAGTCTTGGAATAAAATCATTAGCTCCACCAATAAAAGTTTCCTTTGAGAGATAATCTTCAACTATTACATAACCGAAGGTTGGACTAGTTTTAATAATGACACCATCTGAATTATCTTTTTCAGCAAACCTGACCTCTAATTTTCTTAATCTTTCGTTAAGTTGTTGATATTTAATTTGTCTTAAGATTTGAGCATATTTGTTCCCTTTAACAATTAAATGAAAATATTCTTTCCCTTTATCTACATCATTTTTTCTTAAAAAGTATTCAGCTAAATCTAGCAATGCTGTAAGTTTTAATAAACTATGCTTAAATGATTCATCGTTTGATAGAATAATACTATTGTAACAGCGAAGTGCCTCAACGTCTTTTCTAATTTGAAAAAATAAATGACCTTTTTTTAAATTTGCTTTTGTTAGTGCAGTATAAATCTTTGAATCTCTTGCATTAGCAGAAAGTGCATTCATACAACAATTAATTGCCTCATTATATTTTGCTTCAGCTAAACCAAAATTCTTATCTCTTGTTAATAAATCCCCCCAATTAATCAGGTTTTCAGCAAGACTCGTTTTTGTTATTACTTCATGTTTAACAGATTGGAATTCACTATTTAGCGTATCAGATTGAGTTAGTAAGTTGTGAGCTTCTTCGAAAAGACCTAGTCTACTTTTAGATTGACCAAAAGCATTTAGGATTATAGGGTCTTTTGGAGCTAAAGAAAATGCAATCTCATATTTTGAATGTGCTTCTGAAAACTTCCCATTCTTTCTGTATATATTACCCCATAGCAAGTATATCTGAGGGTCATTAGAATCTAATTCAGATGCCTTTTCCATTAATTTTGTAGCTTCTGAGATGTGGTTTTCGTAAGATTCCATTACGCCCCAGTTCCTATAAACAGGAGCAAACTTTGGAGCAGTTTTTACAGCCCTTTTATACTCTTCAACTGCATCAATATAAGAACCACTTTGATATTTTTGAAATGCATTTTGGGCAATTATTGTTGCAATTTTTTCCTCATCTGTTTTAGCACCAAAATTATATAAACTATGTTTGTATTCTTTTTGAGCCCGTAAACTTTCTGCTACTGTGCTTTCTATTTCAATAATTCTATTATTTAGACACTCACGTAAATCTAAATTTTTATTTAGTTGCAATCTTGTATATCCTTTTGTTAATGGAAGCAAATTATACTTAGTGCCAA
>CAYXLG010000147.1:0-1587 GCA_964465805.1 uncultured Muribaculaceae bacterium | reverse complement strand
AAATGATGAATGGTGAAATAAACACCCCAAATTTATTTGTTATAATTATCAGTTTATTTACTATAGGTGCGAAATTGTTGTTAGCAAGATTTTTAATTAGTAGTGGTGAAAAATATAATAATAGTATTTTAATCTCAAGTGGTAAAGAAAGTACTGCTGATGTTTTTAGTTCAATTATTGTTTTAATATCATCAATTACTATGCAATTTGCAGGAAGGTATGAATGGTTAAAATATTCTGATAAAGTTGCTAGTGTGATTGTTGGAATCTTTATTGTTAAAATTGGATTTGATATTGTTAAGGAAAACATTAGTATGACGCTTGGTGAACAAATTACTGATGAAGATTATTTAGGAGAAACAAAAAAAATTATTCTTGGTAATAATGAAATTGTCAAAATTAAAAGTTTAGTAATTTTAAAATATGGTCCTTATTTAAAACTAATTGGGGAAGTGAGTATGAAAAATGATTTATCCCTGCTGGAGGCCCATAATCAAATTGATGCAATTGAGGATAATCTAAAAAAACATGATAATAAAATTGGTTATATTACTATTCATATGTGTCCATATATTGATGAAAATAATGAATAATTTGAATTAATATTAAAATTGTTGACTTTATTTATAAAAAATGGTAACATTAAAAATACATATTTTAATACATTGAAGGAAACTAGTAGTAAAAGTAATTATTTATAGAGAGTTAGTAGATGGTGCGAGCTAACAATAATCTTTTATGAATCTATTCTGGAGTGAAATGCAAACATTTCCGGTAATACCGTTATCAAAATTAAGGCTATTTAATTAGGATGGTACCGCATTTTTGTGCTCCTATAAAATAGTCTTTTTTTAATAAATAAAAAGGAGAGGATAAAATGATTGATTTAAATTTAATTAGAACTGATAAAGAATTAGTTAAAGAAAATATAAGAAAAAAGTTTCAAGATGAAAAGTTACCTTTGGTTGATAAAGTATTAGTTTTAGATGAGAAGTATCGTGAAATAAAGCAAGAGGCAGATAATTTGAGAGGTGTTAGAAATTCTAAATCGAGTCAAATTGGTGCTTTAGTACGTGAACAAAAACATGATGAGATTAATAAGATTAAAAAAGAAGTTAATGATATTAATCAAAAAATTGAAGAGTTAGAGGCAGAAGAAAACGAACTTTCTTTAAAAATAAAAGAAATTATGATGAAAATTCCAAACATCATGGCTGATACGGTTCCAATTGGAAAAGATGATACAGAAAATGTAGAGAGACAAACATTTGGAGAAAAGACTAAATATGATTTTGAGGTACCATATCATATTGATATTTTAGAAAAGTTGGATGGTATTGATCTTGATAGTGCGCGTCGTGTCAGTGGAAGTGGATTTTATTATTTAACTGGTGACATCGCACGACTTCATTCGGCTATCTTATCATATGCTAGGGATTTTATGATCAACAAAGGATTTATATATGTTATTCCACCTTTTATGATTAGAGGTGATGTTGTTGATGGAGTAATGAGTTTTGAAGAACGCGATGCAATGATGTATAAAATTGAAGGAGAAGATCTCTATTTAATAGGTACAAGTGAACA
>CAYXLG010000146.1:0-1621 GCA_964465805.1 uncultured Muribaculaceae bacterium | reverse complement strand
CATCCTTCAGTATCATTTTCACTAATGCCAAATGCGTCAACTTCACCTTTTTCAAATAAAAGACGAATGTGGTTTGGATCAGCGTTATCAGGATAGTTGTTATAAGTCATCGTATCAACGTGAACATTTTTAACATCCCAATATTCAGGGTTTTTGCGATAAACGACTTTATTTGCATCCCATTGTTCGAGCAAGAAAGCACCGTTAAAAAGGAATGTTTCTGCTGAAGTACCAAAATTACTAAAGCCAATTTGTTTAATAAATTGACGGTTAACTGGTAAAAAGCAGGTGTAGGTTAAAGCAGTTGGGAAGAATGGCATTGATTCAACTAATCTAAATTGAATCTTTAGCGGATCATCCTCAAAAGTACGAATACCAACACGTTGGAAATTTTTAACAGCATCAATATCTGTTTCTAAAACTTCAACTCCAGTGTAGGCGCTGATAGCTTCTGCTACTTCAGCATAAGTTGTTCTCGTTGACCAAAAGCGACCAGTACGGTCTGGTTTACCTGATTTAATTGATTGAATGATTTCAGTGTAATAGTTGTATTCTAGCGCGCCTTCAATAAAAACACTTGGAATATAACTAGTTTGCGATTCATTCTTTGCATCAAGGTTTAACTCTAGTGAGTTTTTAAAGTCATCAGCAGTAACAAATTGTGGTGTCGAAACCCCTTTAATTAATGGGCTATAATGTTCACCGGTATTTGTTAACCACTTGATACCTGGTTTGATGGTAAATGTAAATTCTTTGCTATCTGGTGTTTTGCTTGCGCTATCAGCTAAGGCTAATTTAAGAGCACCAAATTCATCATTTTCTAATAAACCATCAACGAAGTTTGCTATATGTTGGGAGTTGCTTCCTGTTTGATCTTTAACACTATTAAGTGTCGCAAGAGGAATTTCAACAAAACCATTGTAATGATATTTAGCTAGTTCACCGGTTAAATAAGGACCAGTAACTTTTTGATAATTACCATCGTCTTTACCACATCCTGCAAGAAGTAGGGATCCTGCAAGGACGGCAAGAGCAAGGTTTCTTCGTTTAATTTTCATAATTTGCCTCCTTTTATGAATTTATACAATAAATATCATAATAGTACTTATTTTTATAGTCAAATTAAAACTTTTTTTCACACTGTGAAAACGCTATCAAAATGAGATAATCAAAGTATTAATTAATAATGGATTATTAAAATGTTTTTATTTGACAAAAAATGAGACTATTTCTAGAACAATTACAACTAAAAGTAGTATCGCTGAACTAATCCAGGGGGCAGTACGATGTTTTCTTTTATGTGCAATTTCTTTTTCGCTAAGTTTGCCAGACCAATTTTTCTCTTTTCTTCTTACTCTAGCTTCGCGAAAATCAGTAACAATAAATCCATAAGCAAAATAAATTATGATAAATAATAAGATCACAATTTCTACTCCAAAAGGAAAATTTACATTAAAAGAACCAAAAATTGTAGTATAAGCAGTTAAAAAATATAAACCAAAAGCAACTATATTAGCGACAAGCACCATAATAATAATTGCTATCCATGTTTCTTTTTTCTTTAGTTGTTCTTTCATCTATGTTCTCTAATTCACTTTAGCATATAATTGCAATTAATTAA
>CAYXLG010000145.1:0-1637 GCA_964465805.1 uncultured Muribaculaceae bacterium | reverse complement strand
TTGTTATTAAAACATAAAAACTTTTATTTTCCTTTTTGATTAACAAAATAAAAAACGTTAGATAAAAAGTAAAGTGCACAATTAAGTGCATGAATGTTCAAAAAAGTGTAGTTTCAATAGAAACTGCACTTTTTCAAACATTTTAATAAAAAATAGTTAACAAAATTAATAAAATATGATATATTATTACTTGTCAAGGAGCTTTTGTTCCACGACGAAAAGACAGAGTATGCATCAATTTTCAAAAGAAAGTGCACAATCTGTTTTATCTTAAATCTTTTGGCAATTTATTTGTCGATTTGATATTTATAATTTTTAGTTATAAATATCTTTTTTATTTTAATAAATTTTGATTTAATTGAACTTCATCTGGTTCAATATAATACATATTTAAAATATTAAGTGTTTTTTCATCACATAAAAATAGCATAGCTTTAAATGGACAATTATTATTAAGTGATTTTCTAAATAAACTATTAATATTATTAACAATAATGTTACAATCATTTTGTGTAAGATTTTCAAATGTTGTTTTTTTAGGTAATATATATCTAATAAATTCGTGATTTTTTTCAATACCACCTTTCTGCCATGAGGCACCAGGATCACAATAAAATACTTTTGATAGAACTTCACCATTTTTGTGATTACATTCTATATTTAACACATCAAAAAACTCATGACCATTATCTGTAAGTATTACCTGAAATAATTTTTTATAATCATCTTCAGCTAATGATTGTTGTAAATATTCAAAAATTTTAGTAACTTCTTCAGTAGTTTGTTTTTCTAATAAAAACATAAGCATAAAATTTGATTTTCTCCAAAAAAGAGTAAGAATACATTTAGAATCTGATTTTAGCCCTTCTACGGTATCCATCTCCACAATATTTAAATTATGATTTTTACTTGTATATTCTATAAAATCATCATATGTTCTACCAACCCTTATTTCTCTTTCTCGTCTAGTTCTACGCTTTTTGTTTTTTCTTTTCTTATATTTAACAATTCTCGGAAAATCTAATGGACCAAATTCAAAAACTCCAGCATTGATGTAATTATAAAAAGAAACTTTAGAAAAGTTTAAAACTTCAGGATGATTAATATATAAATGATTAGTAGTTTGTCCTTTTTTAACTAAAGGATAAATAACATTATTAATATTAAATATTTCTTCTTCAGATAAACTAATGCCTTGCCTACAAGAACTTATTAACTCTTTATAAGAATCATTAGTTTTTCGAGTATAATAAGTAAATCTTTCTTTTCTACAACCACTTCTTGATTTACATCTATTGCATACATGAGGCGGTTTAGATAGTTTATTACATGAATAATCTTTTGTTTATCATTATAACAATTATTCCAATTACTAGGTTTATAATAAACTTTATTTCTATCTATTTCTCTCAAAATGGTAGAGTGTGATCGGTTTAATTCGATAGAGATTTGATTAATACTTTTTCTGGTGTTCAAACCATCTTCTATATTTTTCCTTTCTTCGTATGAAAGATGACAATAATTTGCCATAATAATATTCCCCCTATAAATCCCAAATAAATTGCTTGAGAAATATTATAACCGATTACAAAACTTACTGCACAACAATTGTGCACTTTCAATTTTAATTAACAATT
>CAYXLG010000144.1:0-1641 GCA_964465805.1 uncultured Muribaculaceae bacterium | reverse complement strand
GAAAAAAATACTGCATAAAATAAAAAGTGAAGAAAAGTTTGGACGAAGAGTAGTAGATCATCTAATAATTATGATTGATCGTTATTTATCAGAGGTAAAAGCTGTTCAACTAGCTAACCTTTTTTCTGAATATGTTAATGGGCAGTTCGACTGGGGAACGTTTGTTTATTTTTCGGTTTGTCTTGATTCAATGCATGATTATGACTTTGAAATACTTAAGTTTCTCCTAACAAATTCGAATGAAGTAGTGGAACAAATCCCCATATCATATTTGGATAAATATCTGTTACTCGCATCGGTAGAGAGATTAAAAACACATGGATTTGTCGGGTCAGATGAACATACATGGGAAAGTATTGGGGACGATTTAAAAAAGAAAGTATTCATTAGTAGCCTTGGGACTATTTTTGCTAATGGATGTTTTAAAAGCACATTGATAGATTAGTCAAGAAGTCACATTCCTTCGTCTAACAATGTATTTGCTCAAGGTTTCACTTAGTACAATTTTAGGGCGATGTTACGCCACATCCCTTCGCTGGGAGCAAAGCTCCACTGTGTAGTCTCCCCTGTGGTCCAGCTCAGGGACGTCGCAAATACCAGAACGTTATACGAAACCCAATGAAAGGAGAGTTTTTTGTGCTGTATTATTTGGATGACTCAGTAAGAACCAATATTAAAGCAGTGAAATTGCTTACTTTAGATGATATAGGATGGACAGAAAAAGACTTGGAAAATCTTATATCTGAAAACATAACTAAGTTAATACCTGAAAATCAACTTATGGTTCTTTTTCAAGAAAAACCTTTTCTAGAAGCTGCCGACATTTATGCTTTAGATAAAGAAGGAAATTTATATATTTTTGAGCTAAAGAGGTGGAAAAGTAATCAAGAAAACATCTTACAAGTTTTAAGATATGGGCAAATTTATGGGCAGTATTCTTATGAACAGTTGCAAGATATGTTAAGAAATTACAAAAAAATGCCTGATCTAGATTTAGCGGAAAAACACTTTGAATATTTTAGAGAGGTAATGGAGGATAAATTATCACCAAACAATTTTAATAGAAAACAAAAGTTTATAGTAGTAACAAATGGTAATGACTTACAAACGTTAAATGCCATTAAATATTGGCAAGACAAAGGGTTAGACATTGAAAGTATTATATATAAAGTTTATAAGATTGGAAACGAAATATTGCTTGATTTTAATCCATATAATCCTGAACGAGAGGTAATTATTGAAGAAGAAGAAGGGTGTTTTATTGTGAATACTAATATCACCTGGAGCAAGACTAATTATAGAGAAATGCTAAATGAAGAAAAAGCCTCAGCTTACTACGATAGGAAGAATGGTATAACAAGAATAAAAAAAGGAGATGAAGTTTTTCTTTATCACACAGGTGTTGGAATAATTGCCTTTGGAAAAGCAATTGATAATTGGAGGCCAAAAGATATAAACGGAGATAAAAACGAAGAATATTTTATTAAACTTAAATTTGATTGGAAGATTGATCCGGATGTTGATGCGGACAGAGCAGTAAATGCTTGGGAAATTAATAACGAATTAAAGTCTGGACACCGATTTAGACAAACAGTATTTTCGATATCAAAAGAAATGGCAGAAGTGATCAAAAAACTTTAT
>CAYXLG010000143.1:0-1670 GCA_964465805.1 uncultured Muribaculaceae bacterium | reverse complement strand
GCAACTACCTTTGTATGAACAACTTCGTCTTATCTTATTGTTTTTTAATAATAATCCATATTGAACGCCTGTAAAATGAAAGCCTTGATCTGAATGAAGTATTAATCCTTTTCTTTGTTAATAAAGGCCATTTTTCACTCCATTTTTTTGTTTTAACTAGATACTGTTCACGTTTAAAGTTTTCATATATTATTATCGACAAGGTTCTTGTAATTGATCCAACCCAACTCTATCAGTTTCTTTTATATCAGTTATTTCAAAATTTTTAAACAATTCACTATATTTACTTTTTTGAGCTTTTTTATTACCAGTAAACATAAATTCATAATTTTTATTTTTAGTTAGTTTTGACGCTTGGTCCTTTGATAAATTTACAATGAATGGTTGATGGTCTTGAAATTGATCTAAAATAACAAACTTTGAAATATTGTCTGTTGTTTGATAATTCATTTTTTCAATAACGCGATATGTTCTTGTAAAAATACACTCCCCATCTTCTAATATTTCAGGTTCATATTGTTCTAGTTTTTCTAATAATTCTTCATTTTCATTTGTAATTTCAGTTAATCTTTCAGTAAGAGTTGTTATTTGCTCAATATAATCATTGTTCTTTTCCTCAGCTCTTTTTAGTTTCGGATTTTCACAACCTACTATTAGAAAGGAAATCAATATCCAATTAATAACTTTTAATTTTTTCATAGTCTCCCCCTATCTATCCTTATCCTTATTATATAAAAAAGGATACTTCTTGTCTAGGTTTTATCATAAATAATAAAAAAGTTGTCTAATTAAAGACAACTTTTAATATTTAGTAAACTTTACACTCTTTTTTTTATTATTAACAGCTATACCGTACTCTACTAAATATAAACTTTTTAAATTAATTTAATAATCCATGTCGTATTCATATGAAATAGCTCTACTGTTACCCTCAATATCTATCGCTAACACTACCATAATACCTGGACCTTCACCATTTGTTCTAACATTTATAACATCGACAATATTTTTAAATTCTGGATAATTTTTTACTTTAAAAGTATTATGATTCATTGTGTCCACTTGAGAAATAACAGATATTGAACCATCTTCCATAATTGCTACCAACCATTTATAACCACCATTAGCGTGCTCTAAAATATCAAACTTCAAAACATTACTTAAAAGTTTATATTCTCTTCCGTATTTTTCTTTTAAAGTTTCATTGTTAATAGATACTATCAAGTCACCGCGCTCATCAATTTCTGCTCTTCTAATCCAAGGTTGATAATCATCTTCGCTAATAAATGATATAGCCTGATTATAATCTTCTCTATACTCTAGATGTTTTTTTACAAATTTTTTATAAAAGTCATCTACAGAAATTTCTCTTGTTTTTTCATTTTCAGTAAGATTTAAATCATTATTTAAATTTTGGTTTTTGTCTTTTGTAAATTCATTTACTAAGTATAATGAAGCAGTACCAAATATCAATACACCTAAAATTACTATTGTAATTGAAGTTCTAGCATTTTCTTTCATACATCATCCTCCAAAAACATCTTATCATAACGCATTAAAGTTTACAATAAAAAGGATTGTCTATTTACAAACAATCCTTTAATATATGGTAAATTTTACACTCTTTTTTTTATTATTAACAGCTATACCGTACTCTACTAAATATAAAC
>CAYXLG010000142.1:0-1679 GCA_964465805.1 uncultured Muribaculaceae bacterium | reverse complement strand
AAATCCCATATAATGGTTTGTTTACATATTCAGCAAATTCTTGTCCTCTGCTGCAAAACTCTTTAACCATAGAACAAACTAAATTAAATGACATACCTGAATGATTTTGGTTTTCTATTTCCTTTTTTGCTTCGTCTAGCGTTCCATTATTATTTAATATTTTTACTATATCTAAACAACAACCAAGTTCCATTCCTTGATATAAATCATTTAATCTAATTGGAACAATTTCATTCCAATACTCCCACTTATCTTCTATTAAAATTTCTCTACCTTTTTGCATCCATTCTTCACTTAAAGAAGGAATCTTTTCTTTATGTTCTTTTTTTTGTCTCTCACAATTTTCTCTCCACTCTTGTTGTGAACTATCAAATTCTGCTTTAGTTTTACCTGTAATTTCCTTATAAGCCTCATCCATTGTAACGGTATCTGAATAAAGTTTATGTCCATTAAATTCACCATACACTAATACATTTCTTCTTTTATAATACAATAATTTATTTACTGCATCTTCAATATTACTCCCTAGTTCAAATTCTATTTTTCTATAATTTTTATTCATAACTAAAAATCTCCTTTTATTATAAAATCGGGCTTTTATCACAATATTTATTTTTTAATTCTTCTGGAACTAAGACAACGGTCTTAGTATCTTGATAGTAAGTTGCACCAGTTTGCTTTTCATTCCATTTTTCCATAAATTCAATCAGTTCCTTATAATCAACTATGTCATCAAAATCTTCATACATATCTTCTCCGGCACGTTCAATTGCACTATCAATATCTACATGAAAGCGTGTCTCTGTAGTTCCATAAACATAATTTGGCAAATCCTCCCCTTCGTCCCAATATCTTTCTAGGATTTCATCAATATCATCTGTATACATTTCAAATCTATCATCGTAAAGATATCCTTTATACTCAGACGGAAGAACCTTATTAGCTTTTTCAAATCTTGCATTTTCTGCACATGTTTCGCATTTTAATATATATCTTTTTGTTTCAATGCCACATATTTCACAGTGATATGGTTTACAGCAATCTTCTGCAAACTTAATATCCTGATAGCATTTACCACACTTCCCACAAGCATATAATTCTACTTGTTTAACATCCATAATATTTAATTCCTTTCTCGGTTATTATCAAACGCATATTTGATTTAATTATTTAATCCAAGTGCATTCATATTCCCTTTTAAATTGAATTGGTTCTGATATTTTACTTCTTTTAAAATTAACGTACCCAACTACAGGAATACTTTTATACTTACAATAATCAAGAAGCCCTTCCATCATCTCGAATCTTGCTTCATCTGCAATAATTACTGCATTATTAGCAAGCACACCTCTGTAACTTTGCGAATCAAGTGAAATAAATTTTTCTCCATAATATTCACACTCTCTACAGGGAGTTAGTACAAATACTTTGTATCCTAATGTTTGTAAAGTAAAAGCTAATTCATTTAGCATAAATGTCTTACCTATGTTCCTGTCTTCCGATGACAGGAAATAATTTTCTTTTTTCTCTATGCATTCAAGCATCTTATCAAATACTTTTTGCTGTTGTTCGGTTAACAAATAATCACTTCCTCCTTAATTATTTTATTAATTTAATACAAAATTATGCTTTTATACTAACATACTTTCTTTCTTAGATGATTATAAAAACAATATTTT
>CAYXLG010000141.1:0-1691 GCA_964465805.1 uncultured Muribaculaceae bacterium | reverse complement strand
TTTCATTTTTATCGTAAATTTCAGAAAGTCGTAATTCATTTTTATTAAAATTACCTTTCCAATTTGTGTATCCATAAAGCAGATTATAACTTACACTACTAACAAACATATCATATTTTTCATTAGTTGAAATTAATCTATTATTTCTTTGAATGAATCTCTCTAAAGTTAATTTGCATCCTAAAAGACTCTCACTAAATTTTCTTTTAGTTACATACTCTACAGCAATCATTTATATCACCTCTTTTAATTTTGGGCGCACATTACAAATAAAAAATTATAACTAATTAAAATAAACCCAATGTGAAACAATAATATCATCACTAACATCGTTTCCTATTAAAGCTTTTGCTTCTGGAGTTAATTGATACATATCATTCCAATCTAAGACAAAGAATGCACCATCTACTTCGTCATATCTGTCTCCATCAACTTCTTGATCATGATATTTTAAATAAATTCTTATATCTGTTTTATCTTTAAAGGCTTTAATTAGTTCTTCATAAGCAAGTCCGGCTTCAGAACAAAAATCGTCCCAAACTACATCATCTGGAAGAGCTTTTTTGAGATCTTTTAGTCCAGCAATAATTTCATCAATAAATTGAGCTTCCATAGCAAATTCTTCAATTGAAATATCATTATTTAAAAGAACTTTTATAAATTTATCATATTCGTTTGAAACAATTTCTTTTACTTTTTCATTGGAAATTACCCATTCTGAACAAGCAACATATCCCATACCCATAATTACACCTCTGAATTCTTTATATGTTTTTTATAATAAACAATAATACACCTATAAATACAATACCAACTTGTTAATCCACTAATTATAATAGAAAATAAAAGTATTAAAAAATTAGATGATAAAGATGGAAATTTTTTATGATAATTATAAAAAATTATTGATGACCAAATAAGTGAAATAAAAACACCAAATAAATAAAATAAAAATAAATGTTTAATCATAAAATTCCTCCTTATTTTTTATAAAATACAAGCTTATATATGAGTTCCATAATTACAATCTCGTTTATGAATTGCCCAATAAGGAACCCAAAGTTTATCTCCAGGGCTTAATTCCAATACTAATGCATTGGCGCTAACAGAAAGAACTTTTCCACTAATTCTTTTAAGATTTAACTGTTCCATATCTGAAAAAGATTTTAATATTCTAAAATTTACTTCTTGTCCAACTTTAAACATTAAATCACCTCACCATTATATTAATTAAATATCACAAGCATAAAGAATATACATTTTATATATAGTTTTTAGTTTATCTTCAAATTTTTCAAAATGTATTATATGATATTCTTTAAAAGGATCAGTATCAATAAAAATTACATATTTTTCTTTTATAAATTCTTTAATCAAATCTTCAGATAAATTATGATCACTAAACATATATTTTCCAAAATTATCATGAAAAAGAATTGAATATGTTTTATCTTTCATTGGCTTCACCATTATTATAAATAGATTCGATATTAATTATTTTAAAATTTTTAGAATGGCTTTCTGTTTTTGAATATAATTCAATAGCTAAACATATAGATACCCTTAAAGCATAAATTGCACTATCTAAAGTTTCATCAAATTTTTCTTGATTTAATTCTTTTTTTTCGATACACTTTTCATATAAATCTTTTAGTTTTTTTATGTCAATTATCATATAATTACCTCACTTT
>CAYXLG010000140.1:0-1699 GCA_964465805.1 uncultured Muribaculaceae bacterium | reverse complement strand
TGTATCAGTAGAAATACCCAGGGGGTTAAGGTGATGACCCTGGAGGAAGGGGACCAGGTAGTGGCCCTGGCCAGGATTGTTCCTGAAGATGAGGATGAAGATGAAATAGAAGGAATTGAGGAAATAGATGGAGTAGATGAAGTAGAGGAAATAGAAGGAACTGAAGATAATTGATAAGGCATTAACTATTAATTACTCTTAATTTATTATGAGTAAAATATAATATCACAATTATTTTCTACAGGAGGCCTGCTCCTATCCTGAGGAGAAAATAATTGTGATATTTTTTTATTTGACGGTTTTTATATATTCATTTAATTCTGGCCAGCGGTAACGCATGGTAACCAGATTATATTTATCTATCAACATGATAGGGGTTACTTTCACAGGAACCTTATGTTCCCCATTTTCGATTTCTTTATCATATGCCCAGGTTTCTTCCCGGGCCAGATTAGCAGCTATTTTAAAAGTGACCATTCCCAATATATAAGGCATTTTATCTACATCGGCATCAAGTTCCTCCCTGGCTATGGCCAGGCAGGCCTCTTTACTGGCATCTGCCCCTACAGTGATAACCTTGTCTAGCAAATTTTTTTCCTTTAAAACCTTTACAGCAGCCATGGCCATTTCACTGTTACTGGCCAGAATCCCCTTCAAATCTGGGTATTTTTCCAGTGTTTTCCTAACAGTGTTTTCCGCCAATTCAGCTGACCAGTCCTTATGCCACTCCTCTGCAATTATGTCAATTTTCATGGTTTTCCTTAAAATCTCCATATTACCGGCATTTATTTCGATGGCTACATTGTCCTCCTGGTCTCCCTTTAAAAGCAGTATTTGGCCTTCATTTTTTATTTGTTCTGTGAGATATCTGGCCTGTTCTATACCCAGCTGAAAATTATTACTAGTTACATAAGCACAGAGTTCCGTATCTTCAATTATTCTATCTATGGCTATCAGGGGAATTTTTTTCTCTTTAATCTCTTTTACTATTTCTTTTATTTTCTCATTTTGTGATTTTATCGGTTGAATTATAATGGCATCTACATTTTCTTCTAATAATTTTCTTAAATTCTCCTTTTCCTTTTTTTCGTCTTCTCCGGAATCCAGCCAGATTAATTTTATATTATTCCGTTCCTTTAAATCTTCCATGGCCTCTTTAATGAAAGGGGCATTTACATCTTCCATACAGGCAATACTGACTCCAATGGTTTTTGGAGGCGGTACTTTACTGACTTTTTCTTCTCTTTCACAGCCAGTAAGAATAAGTATGGAAAGGATTAGAATTATGACTATATTTATAAATAGATAATTCTTTTTAAATGTTTTCATCCAGTATTCATCCCCCTGTATCTTTATTATTTTAAATAAAATCAGGAAATATTCTTTAAAGTATAAGTTACCTTAAAGTTAAATAAAAGCTTTAATTATAGGATAAAAAGGAAGGGTCTTACTAATAATAATAAAGGATAATATTGAAGGGTGATAGGATGAAGAAAAAAACAATCAGAGAAAGAATAGACGAGATTCTCAGCAATCAGGTAGATAATCCGGCGCAAAAAGCTAAAGAGCGAAACTTGAGTAAAAAACTTAAAGAAAACCTTAAACTAATAGAAGATATTATCGGTTTTAGTGATGATGTAGTGGTAAGAGAATTCCAATTAGGTGGAAACAGAGATATTAAGGCAGCCATAATTTTTGT
>CAYXLG010000139.1:0-1708 GCA_964465805.1 uncultured Muribaculaceae bacterium | reverse complement strand
GCCTGAGGTTTCTAAATATGTGGAAAAGTATACAGATGAAATGATGGCAACTTTATTGCTACCGGCTGGAGTGACGTCAGAAGCAAGCATACAATATAAAGATGAAGAATTATTATTGACAAATGCCATTAGTGTAGATGAAGTATATGTGAATAAAGTATTACCTGAAAAGATGGAATATAACTTAAGAAGTATAGAAGAGTTTACCCTTATAAATGATATAAAGACAATGCTTAGGACTGTTGTTGCTGTTGTTAAGAAGGAAGAAGATAAGGATGTTAGAAATTCTGTCAAATTAAAAAGTAGGGAAAAGAGGCAGGAACATGAATGGTAATATTAAAAAAAGGAATATTTGGATATTTCATCATTACGCAACACCTCCTAATATCAATGGATTTACTAGACCTTATGATTTAGGTGTAAATCTAATAAATAAAGGATATAATGTAACGGTTTTTGCAGCATCATTTTTACATTTAGCAAATGTAAATCTAATTGATGATAAAAGGTTATATATAATAAATAATGATAGTGATATTCCCTTTGTCTTTATAAATACTCCATCATATGGCGATAGTTATATAAAAAGAATTATTAATATGGGTGTATATTATAAACGTCTTTTTACGGTTACAAAAAAGTATATAGAAAATCATCAAAAACCTGATTTGATTATTGCCTCATCTCCACATCCATTGACAATGGTTGCAGGTATTAAAATTGCTAAAAAATTGGGGATTCCTTGTATTTGTGAAGTTAGAGATTTGTGGCCAGAAGTTTTCTTCATGGACGGAATAATAAAAAAAGAGACCATTGTAGGTAAATTACTTCTTAAAGGAGAACGCTGGATATACAAAGAAGCTGATGCGATTATATTTCTCAAAGAGGGAGATTATACTTATATTACTGATAATAAGTGGGATATTGCACAGGGTGGAGGAATTAATCTTGACAAGTGCCATTATATAAATAATGGAGTTGATATTGAAAAATTTTATAAGCAAATGAATAACAATATCCTAGATGATCCCGATTTGAATAATAACAAAAAGTTTAATGTAGTATATACCGGAGCTATTAGACCTATAAATAATGTAGGAAATATTCTGGATGCTGCTAGTTTGTTGAAAGACTATAAGGATATTCAATTTCTTATCTATGGTGATGGTAATCAATTAGAAGATTTAAAACAACGTGTAATTAATGAACAACTGACAAATGTGAAACTTAAAGGATATGTGGATAAAAAGTATATTCCATATGTGCTGAGTAGATCGTCGGTAAATATTTTAAATTATTCACAGAAATATAATTGGTCAAGAGGGAATAGTTCCAATAAACTTTTTGAATATATGGCATCTGGTAAACCGATTATTTCTACTGTAAAAATGGGATATTGTCTATTAGAGAAATATAATTGTGGATTATCATTGGAAAGAAATACACCTGAGGAATTAGCTAAAACTATTTTAAAAGTTTATGAAATGCCTGAAGAAACTTATAGAAAAATGGGGCAGAATGGTAAACAAGGAGCCAGAGATTTTGATTATAAAGTTTTAACGCAGAAATTAATATCTGTTATGGAAAGTTATATTTAAAAATAAAATTTTTTATATAAACAAGGAATAATAATTATTTTTTAGTAATTGAATGGGAGAAGGAAGGTAATAAAAATGATTAACGTTATAGGACAGGGCTATATAGGTTT
>CAYXLG010000138.1:0-1725 GCA_964465805.1 uncultured Muribaculaceae bacterium | reverse complement strand
AATAAAAATGATAAAATGTAAACAGAGGTGATTTTATGTCGATAGGTAGTAATCTTAGAAGATATCGTTTATTAAATAACCTTTCTTTAAGAGATGTTGCTGAAATGATGGGATTGTCACATACTGTTATAAGTAAATACGAAAATAATATTTTGATTCCTGACTCTAAAAAAATTATTAAATTTTCAAAAATTTATAATGTTCAACCCGATAATTTGTTAAAACTATACGCTAAGCCAGATTTAGAATTTAAAAGTTTTAGAAAATTAAGTTCTTTGTCAGGAAGAAAATTAGAGTTATTAAAGGAGATATTTGGTATTGAAATTTCTAATTATATAGAGGTAATTAATTTAGCAAATTATAATAATATTTTTAAAATTGAAAAGCATTTTATTAAATCGCTTTCTGAGGTTGAAGAATTTGTTGAAACGTTTAAAAAAGGAATTGAACTTTCAAATAATCAACCTGTTACTAATTTAATAAATTTACTTGAAAATATTGGAATATTTATTATAGAAATAAAATTACCAAAGCAATTTGATAATTTAGATGGATTATCTGAAATAGTAAATGACATACCTTTTATAATTATAAGAGGTGATTATTCTGATGGTGCTAGAAAAAGGTTTACTTTAGCACATGAACTTGCACATTTATTATTAAAATTTGATAATAAAATTGAACAAAAAGAAATTGAAAAGTATTGTAATAAATTTGCATCATGTTTTCTTTTATCTAAAGACGCGATGATTAGGGAATTTTCAAGTAAACGTAAAAAAATATCGTTTGCTGAATTAGATAGTATAAAAAAAGAGTATAAGGCTAGTCATGCTGCCATTATATATCGATTAAAGGATTTAGGTATTATAAGTGATAATTACGCAAAAAAATGGTTTATTAACTTAAATAGAAAATATGGAAAAGTAGATCCTTATCCTATCGAGCCAGAAAGAGGGAATTTATATAAAAATTTAGTTTATAGATTGAAAAGTGAAAATATAATATCTGAATCAAAAGCAAATGAATTATTAAAGGAAAAATGGGAAACTGATTTTAATTGCAGATACTAACATAATAACGGATTTATATATAGCTAATGAATCTATTCTTCTAAAATTTTTATCCCTTGATAATGTATATATGTGTAGTTTAGTTAAAATTGCTGAAATTAATAGAAGTACATGCCCAACTGCTTTTCATAGTATGATAAAACTAGTAAATGAAACATCTATTGAAATAGCAACAGTCTCTAATCTTTCACTTTTACCAAATGGATTAAGCATATATGATTTACTTAATTTTTTAGTATGTAAAAACAGGGAATATGAATTGGCTACTGGTGATCAAAAGTTAAGAAAATATTCTGAACAAAACGGAGTTGTGGTAAAAGGTGTTTTAGGTATAATGGACGAGATGTTGAGAGAAAAAATAATAACTAAAAGTTTATATGAACAAGGATTGATAAACTTACTGAAAAACGAAAATACCAGACTCCCATATAAAGAAATTTATAAAAGAATTTCAGACAAAGTAGAGGTTTGATTTAATAATGGATGGGAATTTAAATACTTTATGAAAAGTTATGGTTGTAACTCATCTAAAAAACCCTAAAACTAAGATTGCAGAAATGCAATCTTTTTTTGTTAAATAATATATCTAATAAAAATTTGAAAACCTTGAATTAAATAGTAAATGCCCGTTCAACAACAGAAAGTGACACTTATT
>CAYXLG010000137.1:0-1762 GCA_964465805.1 uncultured Muribaculaceae bacterium | reverse complement strand
GATAATTTAATGAACAATAAATTAGTTTTTGATGTTGCTAATATATTTAATAATGATGAAGATTTTATAATTAATTATGGTAATTTGTATAATCATTTATAAGAGAGTGGGTTTTTAAATGAATAAAATATTAATAGTAACACCTGGTTATCCTTCAGATGATAATTTGTATAATAATGCATTTGTGCACGCTAGAGTAAAAGAATATATAAAAGCAGGGTTAGATATACATGTTTTTTCTATAGATAAAAATAAAAAAGAGAATTATATTTTTGAAGATGTTAATGTCACATGTGGTAATAATAAGAAATTAGCAAAAATGTTAAACGAGAATACATTCGAGAAAATTTTAGTCCATTTTGGTTGGAAAAAAATAATGAATACCATATTAAAAAGCAGTCCTGATACACCGATTATAATATGGGTTCATGGTGTTGAGGCTTTAGGTTGGTATCGTAGGTTATTTAATTTTAGAATTAAAGAAATTCATAAGTTTATAGGTTATACATTATTTAATACCCGTCAAATGTTATTTATGAGAAGTTTAATTAAAAAACATCAAGATCAAGTAACTTTTGTTTTTGTTTCAAATTGGATGAAAAACATTCTTGAAAAAGATACTCTATGTAATAATAAGATTCATAATTATGAAATAATTCCTAATGTTATTAATGATAAAAAATTTGTTTTTCAAGAAAAAAACTCGAATTTAAGGTATAACATCTTAAGCATTAGACCTTATGCAAGTAAAAAATATGCAAATGATATTTCAGTAGACGTTATTTTAAAATTAAGTAAAAAAGAATATTTTGATAAGTTAAATTTTTATTTCTTTGGTTCTGGCCGATTATTTAATAAAACATTAAAACCATTAGTTAATTTTAAAAATGTAAAAATTGATAACCGCTTTTTAAATCATGATGAAATTGTAAAAATGCATCAAGAATGTGGACTTTTGTTGACACCAACACGTCAGGACGCTCAAGGTGTATCGATGTGTGAAGGAATGAGCAGTGGTTTAATTCCTATTACATCAA
The DNA here is from genome assembly GCA_964465805.1 of uncultured Muribaculaceae bacterium. Taxonomy (GTDB): domain Bacteria; phylum Bacillota_I; class Bacilli_A; order RF39; family UBA660; genus DUPI01. The sequence goes on along the minus strand of CAYXLG010000137.1, from coordinate 725 downwards.
ATAATACTGCTATTCCAGAATTTGTTGATACTAATGGCGGATTTTTATGTGATAATTCAGATGAGATGGTTAATGCAATTGAAAGTATGATTTTTGATGAAAAAAAATTTTTAGAAATGTCTAAATATACTGCTAAAAATATTAGAAAAATATGTTCAGTCGATGTTGTAATCAAAAAAGAGATTGATTTAATCACAAAAAAATAGATGTTTTTTGAATATTACTATGAACTAATATATATATAATAGTTAAGATAGATTGAAAATATATTTTCGATCTTTTTTATTATAATAATAAACAATAATTTTCACCTGTTTATTTATGTTGAAATATGCCGAGTAAGGTTGTTTATTAGCATATTATTTGATATAATCAAAATAGTTAATTAAATTGGGTTTTATTAATTTTAAGTATATTTATATTAAAAATTAAAGTGGAGTGTTTTAATATGAAATATATATTAATGGAATTCCCTGATTATAAAGTTATTATGTTAAATAAAAATCGTGAAATAATGGATATATAAATTTTTTTAAAAAAACAATTATGATGTGTTATTATAATAATATTATTATAAAGTACTATATTAATATTATTATTAATGGAGGATTTTATGATTAAAGTAATGACTGTTTTTGGAACAAGACCAGAGGCCATTAAAATGGCACCTCTTGTCAAAGAATTACAAAGTAGAGAGGAAATAGAATGTATTGTTTGTGTTACGG
>CAYXLG010000136.1:0-1768 GCA_964465805.1 uncultured Muribaculaceae bacterium | reverse complement strand
TAGTTTCTTCAAAAGACATGTTCTTATTTATTAGGTGACACCTATCCCTCATTTCGTAATCAAAGAACCTGACAATCTCATTTTTTAAATCTTCTTTGTAATCTTCACCTTTATTATTTATAAATCTAGATCTGTAAAGGAATATGCTTTTGCTTCCTCCAAGTTTGTTTGCATAATATTTTATTTTGAATAACTCAAACTTTTGTTGTCTCTTGTCATTTTCAATTTTTGAATCAAAACAAAACACAATACTGCCTTTTAAAGATAAAAAAGCTGCACCGTCAACCGTTACCTCTTGTTCTTTATTTCCATTTTCAAAAATTATTTTGCTGCCATCCACACCTTCAAAATAACAAATATCTCCACAAATTACTTTCTTATTAAAATTTGAATATTTTTTAATCTTGTATCCATGAAGCTTTGTAATATCTTCAATTGAAATATTTGGTTCCTTGAAAACCTGTTTTATTTTTATGTTCTCTGTATTTTTCGATTTAGAATATAGCTTTATTATTTTATCATCAATATATGACGTCACAGTATATATAATATTCTCCTTAAAATTTATCATTCGTTCATAAAAAACTGCTGACATTGCTTTTGTGCCACCGCTGTAGTCCAAAAGCAGTATGATTTCTTCATGCTTCTTGTTTTCTGATAAATCCTTTTTTACAGAGTCAATAATAGAATTAACAACCTTGGCTATTTTCTCCAGATTGCTTTTATCACATCCTTTTAACTCTATTGTAAGTTGATTATTTTTTTTCATTAGAACTTCTTTTATATTCTCAGCTACTCTTTTAGTTCCGATATTCTCTTTTCCTTCTGACTTTTCTGTATGTACTAAAAAAATCTTGGGATTGCATTCTAAATAATTAAGAGCTGTTATAAATGAAGGCATAGGATTCTTCCCCACTAACGAAACAATGTAATCCACTCTGTTACTCATCCTTTTCACCTCCGCATATCCAGTTTTTAACTTTAATCTTTAAATTAGACAAGTCATTAACTCCAGCAATAAACACATCTTTAGGTAAATCATCATCCCATAAATTCACGCACTTTGCTTTTAGTTTACTTACATCCCAACAAAGATTAATATACCCTTTTTTTGTTTCATCACCAGCCAAATCTGTTGACCTTTGGAATATTTCATACAGTTTACCCTCAGCACTCTCAACATTATTTTCTGTTGTTATCGAGATAGCATATATTTTATATTTTTTATACATTACTATATCAACTTCAAATTGGGTTTCATTATCAATTGGTTTTCTGGTAATATTTGCTGCCAAGCCCTCAATTATTTTTTCTTTTTTTAACGAAAATAATTTGCTAAAAATATACTCTTCAAACCATTCGGTTTTTCTAAAATACTCCACCATGTCCTTCTTATTAAAATCTGCAGACTCTATATCTTCAATAGATATTGGAAAATCTGAATTTTCGACATAAGCTTTTAACTCATTAATAAAATTTTTCTTTTTCTCCTTATCATTAGCAAGTCCGTACAAATTTTCTTTAACTTCTATTAATTTTTTATATTCTTCATATGATACATTTTCAAACATTCCACCCAACTTATTGGAAAGCACTTCATATCTAGGTTCTTCAACAACTTCGCCTATTTTTGTATTATAAGTTTTTATAATGTCAACAATATTGAGTTCAAAGCTTTCCTCCAAGTCACATAATCTAACTGATGTTTTTTCCCCACCAAGCTGTTCAACATACATTAATTCTCTTTCTGCATCTATATATGTTAAAT
>CAYXLG010000135.1:0-1788 GCA_964465805.1 uncultured Muribaculaceae bacterium | reverse complement strand
TGCGGTTGCGGATACTGTATATATCCATTGAGATTTTATATTATCTTTTGCTTTATTCCAATAATCATTAACAATATATTGTAAAGCTTCATCGTTTGCAGCATAAAGACCACCTGCGGTAAGAGTTGCAGCTAAAGCATATTTTACCGCAGGAATGGCTAATGGAGCAGCTGCCTTACTTGTTTCAATTTTATAACTAGATACAAGTAACATTATTATTAAAGTTATAGCTATTATTTTTTTACTCATTCTAAAGACCCCTTAAAATTAAAATAATTTTATTTAAAAAAAATGCTAACCCGTAGGAATTAGCATTTTGAGAGAGAAAGCTATCTTGCAACCTGAGAAAAAATCTTTTTTGCGAATCTGAAACCTAGAATAATCGCATAAACACCGATAGCTACCCCTGCAATAGCAACTAGAGCGGGAATTAAGTCAGCGGCAAGTCCGCTAAAAACTGTTGTTAATTGTGTTGTTAGCTCAGTACCTTCCATTTATAACCCTCCTAACTTTTTAAAAAAATCTAATGATAGAAATATTGCCCAACTCACCGCACCTACGGACACAGTTAGTATTAAGCCTAACATTAAGCAAGTTATATAAAAATTTAAGTTATTTGTTATAATTTCCATTTTTTTTTAAAACCTACTTTTCAAATAAATTAAAAAAGCAAAAGCAATTATACAACCTATACAGATAAAAACAGAACCAATTGACATATTTAATAAGTCTTGAATCATTAATAGATTTTCATTTATTTCTTGTAATTCTTCTAAATGTTCTATTAGTTCTAAATTATCCATTTATGCCACCTTTTTCATATCTGTAACAGTTACATAGAGTCTATATCCTACGCTTTCAACTGTTACCTTTACATCTACAATATCACCCGTTTTAAGACCTTGAGGTACAGGACAAGAAATCATTAATTGGGCTACTGTAAAAGTTTTGGCATCTGCTAATTTAATAACCTTAAACGTGCCTTCACCGTTTTTTTTAGCAATTTCCTTTGTCTCAACATAAGTTAATTGACCTGATAACATTTTAAATATCCCCTTTCTTTTTTATTTGTTTCACGTGAAACATTTGATATGTCATTTGTCATTTGTCGAATAAATTTTATATTTAACACCTAAATTAGTATTAGGCACTTTATAAAATTTCCCGTTGAATTTTTCAAAGTTTAAATTTATATATTCTGTTTCAAGTTCTCTTTTTAAATCTTTACCGCCCGATAAATAATATCTATTAAATACTCTTTCATTTTCTTTAGTTATGTATTTACTTATATAATTTACTACCCTTTCATATTGGTTATCCAAAATGATGACGGTCGAATAGCCTAAAGTCCAAGCATCTGAATTATATATTTTTTGATTATTTTTAGTAACTTTCCCCGAGTCTTTCAATTTTATATCACCTGAACAAAGACCGTGGAAATGTATTGCCCTGTCTTTATGATATTCGGGAAATATTATATATTTTAAATTATTTCTATATACTCTATTTCTAAGCCAATTATTTAATTTTTTTAATATTTCTTCTTTATCATATCTATCTATTTTTTTAGGATCTAATGTAAAGGTTACAAAGTAATCAAATTTATTTGCAAAGCAAATATCAAACGCCCTATCTTTTGCCCTTTTTATACTATCTTTTCTATCTCTTTTTTTTGTAGTATTTTTAGGCTTAATTATTTTTACATCTTCAGTTTTTTTAATTTCTTCTAATTTATACGGATTATATATTTTTTTACTGAAACAAGTTATTTTTATCTGATTAGGGTAA
>CAYXLG010000134.1:0-1789 GCA_964465805.1 uncultured Muribaculaceae bacterium | reverse complement strand
AATCAATAGTCATTAGCTCTAATTCTTGCTCATTAAACATTTATATCACACTCCTTGATTTAAAAAATAAATTGAATCTTTAAAAATGGCATGTGGAATATGCTTTTTCCACTCATTAATTTCTTTTATATTATTATCTTTATTATAAACATAAACAATAACATTTTTAATTTTAGATACTTTTTTAAGTAATGGTTCTTCCCCAAACGGAGATACACCAAATATTTCTAAATATTCTAGATTATCAAATTTTTTGTAAATATCTCCTTTTCCACCATATGGAAAAATATCTGATGATGGATAAACAACTAAATTACATTTATTAGTAAATAATCCTTCACCAACATAAGTGTATTTAGAAACATATTTATTATCAGGTATAAAAATTATATCAGAAAGATCAATCCTTAGTATATTTTTAGGAATAAATTTTTTTATTTCTGGTGTATGTAATAATTTTTTAGAGATTATATATTCCCCATCATAAGTATTCAAATATTTTTTTATTCTTCCATGCAAATAAATACAATTATTGTTTTTATCCCAATCTTCTGTATAATTAAGTGTTAAAATATTATCATAAATATTAAGAACTTTTATATACTGATTTGAAACCTCTGGATATTTAATTTTTTCATCCACAAGAAATAAGGATTCAATACAAATTATTCCAATAATTTCAATCAACCTATAACAATGGTTCCAACAAAATTTTTCGTTTTCTTCAATCTTATTTTTCATATATTCAAACAATCTTCCGGCCAATACCTCAATACCAATATTAGCATCATTCATTATGCTTTTTTTAATATCATCAAAATCTAATTCTTTCAAATATACAGCTTCCTTAAATAACATATGTTTTTGATTTAAAACGTTTAAAAACCTTTTTTGTACTTGATCATTATTTAAAAAATAATTATTGTTTGCCAGATTTATTCCGTTACCTATCAATAAATTTTTCTTCATAAATACACCTTTATCTCCTTAGTTTATATAATTAAAGTTCGATACTTTCTAAATTTATTTCACCATTCATTAGTTTAGGAAGCAAAGTATCTCTTAACCCATTTAAAATTTTATTCATATCCGAATTGTTTTTAATAAGTTTATAATTATTTGATATTATATCATTAAATTTATCTAATATTTTCTTTGATGGGATTGTATATTTAAAACCAACCATAACAGAGTTAGATAAACCCGCCATTAAAGTTCCAGTAGAAAGGTTTTCTTTTAAAATATTAAATTTCTCGTTATTTATATAATTCCAAATATAATATAAAGAATTATACATACATTCAATTCCCATAAATCCAGTCGAAAAAATATAATCATTTATTAAATTGTTGCAATTTTTATCAACTAATATATTCTTTTTACTTCCTTGCATTTTAGCAAACCAGACACTGTTCATTACTGGTTGCATATTAGCCCTTGAGGGTCTAGAATTATAAATTATTTCCTCCGAATTATTTATAATACTCCCAGTCACATTGGCTGTGGGGATATATTTTTTTTGTCCTATAAAAGGCTTAATACCTGATTTAATAATTTTTGTTAATCTTCCATCACCAATATATCCAACAGACCAATCCGCGGGAATTTTCATTTCTAACTCGTCATTATACACCATTTTTCCACCAGAAGATTTATATGCATTACCTTCTTCATTTGGAAATTCAAAATCAACAAACCAGCTTTTATAAAGCTGTTTGCTAATCTCCTGCAAATTATCATTTATCTGATTATTTAATTCTATTTTTTCATCTAAACAAGATAATATTTT
>CAYXLG010000133.1:0-1791 GCA_964465805.1 uncultured Muribaculaceae bacterium | reverse complement strand
AGCCATATTTGCCATCACCTCTTTCTACCCTTATAGTATATCATATATTTTCCATATTGTCAAACATTTATTTTATATTATAGTTTTATTACAACGAATTTTCATCTGTATCTAGTATATCATGAAATGGATAAGTATGTCAATAAAAATATAGTCAGGAATTATATGGGCTATAAATTTAACCAATCAATAAGAAGATTACGCATCCTAGACGAAGGTATATAAATATTTATATTTTTATTTTCTCTAATGGCTGATCTAAATATCCATTGAATCAGTTCAGATAAAGCATATAATTCTTCATTTACTATTACATCTTTTTGTCTGAAAAATTGTTTTAATATTGGATTCATAAAGATATTAGCACAATAAGACAAACTTACCTTATGTTTATATTCATTAGTCGCTCTTGCATTTACGGAAACAAAACCTCTAGTATAACCTCCCCCTTGGAGTAATTTTTTAAATTCTTTAAATGTAGTCCACATATTATATTCAGAAGATGTTTTTGTCACATGTTTAAAATAATTAACAATATTATTTTTTAATTTTCTTATTAATGGCTTTCCTTGAGTAAGTTTATCTCTGGTAAACCAAGCTACACTTAATGCTGTGTCAAAATCTCCAATACTATTTAATTTATCTATGTCGCATATATTTATTTTATCTTTATAATAATCAGCTTTATATATTTGTAATTCTTTAGTAAACTTATATTTATTATTTACATAAAGATGATTGTAATTCACCTCATAAAAATCATAATAATATTTTTGAATTTGAGCATCAAACATATATGTAAGGATATAAACTTCTTTAAACGCCTTAAAAACCTCTATAGGAAAACACCATACTAAAGCCGTTTCGCCATATATACCAATACATTTATTTTTAGCCATCCTCATTATATCACTAAATTTACCCTCATAATCTTCATCATCCCATATTAATAAACCATCTTCAACATGTGCATATGTATTAAGAATATTATTTAAATCTTGTTTAGTAATATCCATAATTTCTACAACACTAGCAACTTCATCAAGAATTAAAGTATATTCCCCTTGTTTAATTAATTCTAGGGTGTATTCATTAAAGTTAAGAAATAGGGAGTGCGTTGAAGCTATATCTTTTTTGTTGCTTAATAACCAATGCATTCCATTAAGTTTTGTTCCATGTTCTTGCGGTTCATAAAATTTTCTTCTCACACAAGATTCTTTTATTCTACTTACTTCATTAAGAAATGGTGTTATAAATAAATAATGATTTGTGTGATTATTGTCCATCATATCAATAGCACCTGATGTTTTTCCTGCTCCACATGGAGCATCTACTACATAAATTTTACACATATTTACTCCTTTTTATATTTTGATTTTTTCGAGACATTAACTAGGCGTTTGCCTCTGTTTTTTAAAAACTTTCAAGTTCAACTTGACAAAACAAAAATTAAAGTGGCTTTTTATGCGGCTTTGAGGTATGTTTCCCTTAAAAGAGTCAAGAGAGTAATTATTATATTAATTTAGTTGTATTTTATATTCAAATATCACATCCATCCAGTATATTATTTATTGTCAAATATTTATATTATATTATGGGTTTATAATCAAATCAAAAAATATATAACCGTCCTGCTTTAGCAGGGCGGAAATGGTTTGTGAGCTTGCCTTTAGCAAGCGAAACAATACCATTATTGGAGCTATTGCTCCAGTTATAATACAAAATCATCTATCATTTCATCAACTTCATCTTGAGCTATGCCAATATATTTTAATGTTATATATGGTGATG
>CAYXLG010000132.1:0-1818 GCA_964465805.1 uncultured Muribaculaceae bacterium | reverse complement strand
CCACTGTTTAAATTTATTGATAAATCTGTAGTAGTTTTTTTAAACTTAATAGATAATGTTGATATAGATTTATATGGTATGCATGTTATTTCTTTAATATTACCTGTGCCACGTTGATCAAACAATATTATTTTTTGATCAGTAAACACACCATGATCACGATATGTTTTATATACCGCTAAAATAATTTCATTTTTATTAATATAATCTCTAATATACATAGGAAAAGTATCAGGTTCTATTTCTTTAAAAAAATTCCTTAAATCCATCATACCAACACCTATTGATAATGTTTTACCATTTATTGTTAAATATTGCTACATATAAAAAGACACAAAATTTATTGTGTCTCTTTTATTTAATTTCGATTCTTTTTTTATTTTCAACTTCAACTTTTTTAGGTATTAATATTTTTAATAATCCATCTCTAAATTCAGCTTCAATTTCATCAGAATCCATTTCTCCTAAATAGAATGACCTTTCATATTTTCCACTTTTTCTTTCACGACGAATATAATTTTTTTCTTCCTCATTAATTTCTTCTTTTTTCTCAGCTGTGATAGTTAAATAACCATTGTTACACTCAATATTAATATCTTTTTTATCAAATCCAGGAACATCCATTTCGATATGATAATCACCATCTTTTTCATAGATATCGCATTTCATTCCATTTCCTTTAGGTGAAGTAATGAAATCGTCAAAAAAGTCATCTAAATAAAAATTTCTAGAGATTAAACTCATCTTCCCACTTCCTTTCCTAATTATAATTATACCACTTTCTTTAGCGCTCGTCAAATGAGAGTGCTAAAGAGACTTTACATTATTATTATAGTCATATTAATAAAAAATATTACAAATAAAAAATCTTTGTAAAACATACAAAGATTTAAATATCAAACTGGTGATCCGTATGGGATTTGAACCCATGAATGCTGCCGTGAAAGGGCAGTGTGTTAAACCGCTTCACCAACGGACCAATAAATGGCGCCTCAAGTAGGACTCGAACCTACGACCCCTTGATTAACAGTCAAGTGCTCTAACCGACTGAGCTATTAAGGCGAATGGTGGGCCTGATAGGACTTGAACCTATGACCCCACGCTTATCAAGCGTGTGCTCTAACCAACTGAGCTACAGGCCCATAACCAACAACTATTACAGTATACAATATTTTTTTAGATTTTTCAAGACTTTTTATAATTTTTCTTAAATTATCTAAAATTTAATTTTAACTATTAATATTATACTAAATTATTCAATAAAATCAATACTTTTTGATAAAAAAAAGGAATATAGTTGTATATATATTCCTAATATTCTAATTAAAATCATTTTTATCTAGATTTGCTACCAAATCTTCTTTAACATCATCAATTTCATCAGGATCTAAAACAGTTATTAATCTAGAACCTTTTTCATTTACTAATGTTTTTACAATTTTAACATGATCAACAATTTCTTCTCCATTTTCTGTAAGTTCAATTAGATAATAATATTTATTGTCATTATATATAGTTTCAGATAGCACCAGAAATTTACGATTATCTTTTAAAGTTATTACATCATTTACATTTATTTCCATTATCGGGTCATCCCCTTTCCACTACTTTTTAGTATTTCAGAGGCCGGTGTAACAATTTTAACACCTGAACTATCAGCTTTCATCCAACATAGATCATCCATTGATGGACCATTTGATGGAGCTTCAATGTAATTGCCATGTTCATCACCGCTACTAATATGAATCATTACTTCATATTGACCTTCTTCTAAACCAAGTGATTCTGCTAGTTCAGAAGCACTAACACCCGGAGTTG
>CAYXLG010000131.1:0-1864 GCA_964465805.1 uncultured Muribaculaceae bacterium | reverse complement strand
GAAATTAGTAAATAATAATTATTATCTTATTAATGCTCCAGCAGGTAGTGGTAAGACAACTTTTATTACTAACAAAATAAAAAAACTTTTAATTGAGGATCAGGATGTCTATATATTATGCATAACATTTACAAACAGAGCTGTTGATGAATTGAAATCCAAAATAGATAGCACAAGGGTCTTTGTTGGTACAATACACTCTTTTCTTAATTATTTTATGGGGCCATTCTTTAAAAATGATAATGTAATTGATTTATATTTTGAAATTTATGGTGATGCAATAAAAGACAGAATAAAAAATACAGAGCAAAAGGGACTTATATCAGAAAGCAATAAGAGATTTGAAGAAAAGCATGGACAATTAGATTTTAAAACTGTAAAGCAAAATGTTAAAGAACTTTATTATAATGAGTCTGAATACAATTTTTTATACCGTGGAGGTTTGTCCCATGATGATTTAATCTCTTTTTCAAAGACTGTTTTTGAAAGTTTTAATAAGATCTCTATAAAAATAAAGGATAAGTTTCAGTATGTTTTTATAGATGAATATCAAGATACTATGACAGAAGTATTAGAAATTTTGTACTATAGTTTAAAAGACTCTGATACAAAGCTATTTTTGTTTGGTGATAGAATGCAACAAATATATGATAACTATGATGGAAGTTTTGAGGAAAAGTTTAAGAGATTCAATAAAGATAAAAAACTATCTATTAACTATAGATCAAATGAAAAAATAATTAATATACTAAACAATCTATATAATGATAATTTTTATGAACAGGAACCTTATGAAGAAAATGAAGAAAAATATAAAGAGGATTATCATCCAAGGTTTATTATCTCTAAAGATTTAAGGCAAGACATTGATGTATGCATTGAATCTAATAAAGAATACTTAATATTATATTTATCAAATTGGGCAAGATTTGAAGAAATAGAAGCTATTAATTTATATAATACCTTTAACAAAGTGGAAAAATACAAATATGGTAATCGTTATAGTGCAGCGCAGGTATTAACAATGCCTTATAAAGAAAATCCAGATTCCTTAATCAAGTTAGCATACCTTACAAATTCAATGTATGAGGACTACTATGAAAATAAACAAGGGGTTATTATTCAAAAACTAAAAAAATATGACTCTATATTTAGCTACAAACTTAATCCTATAATAGAACATGATAATAAAGCCATATTGAATGGACAACTAGTTAGTATTTTTGAAGAAATTAAAGAAAAAGAAGGTACAATTGGACAGTTTATTAGTAAATATAAGGAGTCTAATCTCTTGAATGAAGACTTTTTAGAAGTAATTATTGCTGAGGAATACAGTCAGGTTCATACAGTCGAACTAAAAGAATTAATAAATGTATATGAATACATAGAGAATCCCAATGTATCAACGCAGCATGGTGTAAAAGGGGAAAGTCATGATACAGTAATTTTTGTTGCAGATGATGGAAACACTCCGAATGTAAAAATGTATGATTTTTTTGATATGTTCTCTAAAATGGAATTTTCACTTACAAGCTTATTGGAATTTTATTATCCTTTTAAAGATGAAATAAACAAATTAGAAAAATGTATTGGTATGAAGATAAAGGACATAAAGTCAAAGGAGCATAAAGAAAATAAAAAATTAATATCAGCTACAATTGATAAAGTTTATAACCGATACAAAGACAATAAATATTTTAAATATTTATACGAGCCAGAATATAAAAAATATAAGAATGGAACTGGAGTTACTAACATGAGAAACTTCTTAAAAATAAGCAAAATAGAAGGCGTATTAAATGCTTATAGATTATTCTATGTTGGTTGTTCAAGAGCACGTAGAAATTTAACAGTAATAATAAAC
>CAYXLG010000130.1:0-1944 GCA_964465805.1 uncultured Muribaculaceae bacterium | reverse complement strand
AAATATAATATTGCTTTCATTATTAACTTTTCGAATAATATGATAACCAGTATCAGTTCTTACATTTTTTGCATCTCTAGATGAAATAAATGTTATTTCTTTAAAAAAGTATGCATTATGAGTAAGAATAAATACTTGTTTAATATTTGTATTATTATTTTTATCTCTTATATTTTTTAAAATACCTTTTATTAAAGTTGCTACTATAAATAATACATCAGAATCCAAACTTGAAACCGGATCATCAAAAACAACGATTTTGGATTCAGTTATATTTTCATCAGGATTTAAAGCACCTTGTATTAAATGATAAAAATAGAGGAAGACTATAAAGTTTCTTTCGCCTTCACTTAAATTTTCTTTCGCAGATTTACCATCCTCTCTGATAACCCGATAATGTTTCTCATCGTCGGTTGTAGCTAATTTAAATCCTCTAAATCCAAATCTCCCTAAAAGCATATTTATGCTGTCAACTGTCGGTTTAACACTTTTTATTTGCTTTTCTAATTCAGAAATTTCATCCTCAATGTCTTTTATTTTACCACCTTTCTCCTTGATCTGTTCTTTTATATTACCTATTGCTTTTTTGATATCGGCCTTTTCTTTTTTGTATTTTTCTATTTCGGTTTTTATTTCATCACAGAAATATTTCCAGATTTCAGAATTAAGTTTTTCCTTTTCATTTTTTTGATTGTTGAAAATATCAGTGTATTTTTTTATTTCGTTATTTACACCAACAATTAAATCATTGAATTTATTTAGCAGCTCTAATATTGATTGAATTTTTACATCTTCACTTGGTTTTTCCTTTTTCCTTTCAATTAAATTCACATTGTTTTCTAGAGTTTTTTCAATAAGATCAATTTGGTTTTTTATATCTTCCTTTTTACTTTCAAAATATTTATTGCCTTCGGTTAATAATAAATCGTCAAAATATTTGGTTAGTTCTTTTCGCAGGTTTTTATATTTTGCTATTAAATTATATAACTGTTGAATTTGGTTTTCATAAGTTTCATCAAAATATTCTTCTAATTTTTTCTTGTAATCATCGGGTGTTGCTTGCTGACAGAAAGGACATATATAAGATTTATTTTCTTCATTGTAATTTTGTTCATAATATTGTTTTCCTTGTCGTACCCAGTCGTGATTGTGTAATTTTTCAATCATACTGGCAATATCTACATCTTTTTTTCCAATTATATTTTTCCCTAATAATTCATTAGATTCTAATTCCTCAAATTGAGTTATAATATCATTTGATATTAAGCTTAATTCATTTATAATTTTCAGTTCTTCTTTATATAAAAGGTTGTATTGTTTAGTTAAATATTCTTTAGTTTGTAATTGTGATTGATTTTTCGAAGATTCATTCAATAAACGCTCAGCAAAAATTTGTTTATTGTTCTTACAACCAACAAAGATTTCATTAAAATTATCCTTATATTTACGATAAATTTTATCCCAACATTGTTCTTTAAATTCTTTAATTATTGTTTGCTCCTTCTGCTCGCTTTGTTCTTTAGATTCTTTAAATTGATTTACTTTGGAATTCAATTTTTCTTTTTCTTTATTTTGTAGTATAATTTTTTCCTCAATATCACCTGCTCCTTCTCCAATTGTATAAATACCATCTAATTCTTCTGATTCGTAAAAATAATTTCTAATAAAATCTTCATTAAAAACTACTGTCTTTAATTCACTATTATTTTCCCATTCTACTTTACATGTAGAATAATTGTCCGGATTAGCAATAACTTTAGAAAGAACTGTTTTCCCACTTCCATTACTTCCATAAAAAAAATTAATTTTTCTTAAGTTATTAATTTCAACTTGTTCGTTGTATGTCGCTATATCTTTTAATAAAATTCTTTTAATCATCTTGTTCCTTTCTTTTTTCTTACAAACCTATACAATATTACCTACAAACATTTATATTACTTTTCA
>CAYXLG010000129.1:0-1951 GCA_964465805.1 uncultured Muribaculaceae bacterium | reverse complement strand
TTCTTATATCCTTTAGGCACTTCTCCTCTATTTATCATATCTATTCTTTCTTTTATTTCGGCATTCATTTTAATACCACCTTTACTATCATTCTTTATTATTAACTTCAAGAAGTTCTTTTCCATTTTTATATTTATAATTTAATTTATTATCTGATGTAACTACAGATTTACCAAGTTCTTTTTCTAAAGCCTCTCGTGCTAATTTAGCAATATTACCACCTTTACGAGCAACATTAATATTTTCATCTAATCCCCTTGGTTTTTGTTCAATAGCAATTCTTTTAGTTGATTCTTCTGATAAATCAGTTAATATTAATTCTGTGTTATCCATATTATCTCTTAAACTTTCTTTTCTTAACCCTTTTAATTGTTTATACTCTTTAGCCGTCATGCCAGACCATGTTTTATAAATTTCGTTAGTTAATATTGCATACTCTAAATTCTTATTAATTCCTCCATCTTTCCAAACATCGGTCAGTTGTTTTCTTTCTTGCAAAGCTTTTATTCTTTTAGAAATCCATGCTTCATCATAACCTTTAGCACGATATAAATCTATTGCCCTTTGAAGTGCTAATGAAGGATCAAAAGTTTCATCAATTCTTTCACTTCCAAGTTTAGCTAACCATTGTTTTAGAGGTTCTGCATTTTTAGATGGAATAGATTCAATCATTCTAAACATACCTTCAATATCAACAACATCAGTCATACGATATTTACCATCTTTTGCTTTCAATTTCAAAGCGTGACAAGTTGTCACGGTTTCATTTCCTTCTTCCTTTAACCTTTGTTTTAGTTTTCTCCAATATGCTTGTGGGTTTGTACTTTTGGAAAGGGCTCCTACAACATCAACAACACTAATATAATATTTTTCTTTTTTAGAATCCCATACTGTTCTGATGTGTTCGTTATTAAATATTTTAGTTATTGCTTTTAACTTATTTTCATCCATTTGAGACCTCCTTTTTATTTTTTATTACCTATTTTCAAAAGTTCTTCTCTCATTATTTCTTTAGTAGATTTCTTAGGAGTTGGTAATTCTTCAGGCATAGTTCCACCGATTTCTTTAATAGCTTTTCTAACTGTTTTACCTACCATATGGTGAGTATCACATGTATTATTCTCATTATTAACTTTATCCCTTTTAAGTTTGGCATCAGTTTGAGTAATTCTAAATAAATTAGCACCTAATTCTTCACTACCCATATAGTCTAATATATCTTCTTTATCTTTTAAACCTTTTCTTATTTTTATATCTTTAGCTGTTTCACCATCATAAAGACCTTTATATCCAGCATTGTTAAATCTACCAATTTTTTTACATCTGATTCTTTTGCAGTATTAAAAAAAAGTTTATTTTTATTCATAACAGTAATTCTAGAATAAACTCTTTTTTCATCTTCAGTTAATTTAGAAAATTCTTCTTCTAATACTTCTTGTTTTCTTGTTTTAATAGCAAAATATGTTTGACCAAGTGCAACTACTTCTTTAGATGGATCAGCATTTTGAACAATTAAATAACATGCGTATCTTGATAATTTATAATCTTCAATTTTTCTTTTTGAACCCGAGCCTAATTCGACCATTTTCCTGACCTCGGGAAAATGGTCTTCAACATTGATATTACTACCTTTACATGATATTCTTGCCCTATTAATTACCTTCTTAAAATTTTCCCATTTCCCATATTCTAAAACCTTTTGCAATTCTCTTGTTAACCAATACTCATTACCAAATTCATCAATATGTTTTATTGTTTCAAAAATAATATCATTATAATTATCTAAACTCACTTATACCAACTCCCTTCTATTTTTAAATATATATCAGAAAATTAAATTATAACCCCAATTCTTTTAAATATTTAATCATTTGTTTTTCTACTACTGTTATTTGCTTCTTAATATCTTCAATATTTTTAGCAACTTCTTCCATATCAACTGGTTCCTCTT
>CAYXLG010000128.1:0-1977 GCA_964465805.1 uncultured Muribaculaceae bacterium | reverse complement strand
GAAATATGTTCATAATATATTAAAGGAGGGGATAGTGTGAATAATCAAAATCCATATCAAGAAAATTTAGAAAATGTATTAGAAAAGTATGGACGTGATATAGTAAAAAGTGTTATTGATGGAAAAGTTGATCCAGTTATTGGAAGAGATGAAGAAATCCGTAATATCACTAGAATCTTATCAAGAAAAACTAAAAACAACCCTGTTTTAATAGGGGAACCAGGTGTTGGTAAAACTGCAATAGTTGAAGGATTAGCTGCTAGAATTGTAAAAGGTGATGTTCCTGACACTTTGAAAAATAAAATAATCTGGGAATTAGATATGGGGGCATTAGTAGCTGGTGCTAAGTATCGTGGTGAATTTGAAGAACGTTTAAAGGCTGTATTAAAAAAGGTAAAAGAATCAGATGGCGAAATTATCATGTTTATTGATGAAATTCATATGATTGTAGGTGCTGGTGCGGTTGAAGGAGCAATGGATGCTGGTAATATGTTAAAACCATTATTAGCTCGTGGCGAAATTCATTGCATTGGTGCTACAACTTTAAATGAGTACCGAAAATATATAGAAAAAGATGGAGCGTTAGAACGCAGATTTCAAAAAGTTTTAATTAAAGAGCCTGATGTTTTAGATACAATTACTATTTTAAGAGGTTTAAAAGAACGTTTTGAAGTTTATCATGGAGTAAACATTTCCGATAAAGCACTAGTTTCAGCAGCTACTTTATCAAATCGTTATATAACTGATCGTTTTCTTCCTGATAAAGCTATTGATTTAATTGATGAAGCTTGTGCGACAATAAAGGTGCAAATGAATTCTGTACCAGAGGAATTAGATAATTTAACTCGAGAAATTATGCAACTAGAAATTGAAAGAGAAGCTATAAAAAATGAAAATGATGAGATTAGTTTAAAAAGAGTTTTAGAATTAAAAGATGAAATAGCCATCTTAAAAAAGGAAGAAAAAGAATTAAGAGATGCTTGGGAAAAAGAAAAAACTATTAATGAACAAATTAATAAAAAGAAAGAAGAATTAGAAAGTACTAAATTTAATTTAGAGCAAGCTGAAAATTGTTATGATTTAGAAACTGCAGCTAGACTTAGACATGGAACCATTCCTAAATTAGAAGCAGAACTTGAACGTTTATATAAACAAGATGAATCACACATTTTAAGTGACACAGTTGATGAAAATAGTATTGCTGAAATAATATCTAAATGGACTAATATTCCTATTACTAAATTAGTTGGTAGTGAACGTGAACGTTTAATTAATTTAAGTGCTAATATGCAAAAACGTGTTATTGGACAAGAAGAAGCTATTAAGTTAGTTACTGATGCTATTTTAAGAGCCAGAACAGGAATAAAAGATCCTAATCGTCCAATTGGGTCATTTATTTTTCTAGGACCAACTGGAGTTGGTAAAACAGAAGTTGCTAAAACATTAGCTTATGAACTTTTTGACGATGAAAAACATATGATTAGAATTGATATGAGTGAATATATGGAAAGTTTTTCAGTATCAAGATTAATAGGAGCGCCTCCAGGGTATGTCGGTTATGATGAAGGTGGACAATTAACAGAAGCTGTTAGACGTAATCCTTATAGCATTGTTTTGTTTGATGAAATTGAAAAAGCACATCGTGATGTTTTTAATATACTTTTACAAATCCTTGATGATGGTAGAATTACTGATTCACAAGGAAGAACGGTTGATTTTAAAAATACAATTATTATTATGACTTCTAATTTAGGTGGCGAATATATTTTAGATGACACTGATAATCTAGAAGATTTAATTAATAAAGAATTAATAAAAACTTTCAGACCAGAATTTATTAATAGAATTGATGAAATAATTATTTTTAAATCATTAAAGAAAGAACATATTTATTTTATTTTAGATAAAATTATCATAGACATTGAAAATCGTTTAAAGGATTATGATTTAAAGATTAATTTAACGAAAGGTGCTAAA
>CAYXLG010000127.1:0-1993 GCA_964465805.1 uncultured Muribaculaceae bacterium | reverse complement strand
GGATTTGTGAAAGGAGTTTATTTGAAAAAGGAAAGAAGTTTATTTGGGTTACATAGTAAGGCTAAATGGAAAAGCTGACACTTCAAAAATTGGATTCAACTTTATGGAAAGTGGCTGACATTCTAAGAGGTAATTTGAGTGCAGCAGAATATAAAGATTATATATTTGGATTACTGTTTTTAAAAAGAATGAATGACCAGTTTGAAAGTGAGAAACAGTTGAAAAGAAATGAATTTTTGGCACAAGGTATGGATGAAAAGGAAGCAGAGGAACTTTTAGAAGATGCAACTATATATGAAACCTTCTTTGTTCCCAAGAGTGCGAGATGGGATAAATTGAAGAACTTGAACTTAAATATTGGTCCTGAGTTGGACAAGGCATTTAAAGCGATAGAAGATGAACCGAAGAATTCGGAATTGATTGGAGTTTTAAGCACAGCGAATTACAACGATAAAGAGCGGGTTCCGGACAAGAAATTGTCGCAATTACTGATCTTATTTGATTCAATAAATCTTTCCGACGAAAACCTTGATAATACTGATGTACTTGGAGATGCTTATCAATATTTAATAATGCAAAACATAGTAGCAACAGTGCTACCCTGTTTTGCATTTGGGGAGAAAATGGTACAAGGTCAAAAAATCAATACTGAATTTTATTTAACGAATTAAGCATAACTATATGTATAGAGTAATAAAATATTATACATTGGTATTAAATATTGACACAAAACCGATTTGGATGTAATATAATATTACAAGGAGGAGTTGCAGATGTCAAAGGATATTTCTATCGGATTAAAAATTAAAGCTATTAGAGAAGAACGGGGATTAAGCCAAATAGAAGTCGTAGAGAGACTTGCCAAACAAGATATCAATATGAGCAGAGAAACATTAAGCAAAATAGAGAATGGCAACAGGACAGTATCTGCTATTGAGTTAAATGCCTTGTGTAAAGTTCTGAATATAGATATAAATAATCTTTTTGAAGAGAAAGATGATGATTTAGTTACATTATTCAGAAAGAAAAATTACTCTGAAAAAACCGTTGAAGAAGTCGAGAAACTCCAAGACATGATAAAGATGTTCATCTACCAAAAGAAAATATACAATGGAGAGTTTAAGACAGAAAAGAGAAAGCCTCTATGGGAGGAGTGTAAAAAATGAAAAAGAATAATTTGAATCTCCCGGAAGAATCCTTCAGACTGCAAATTAAAGATTTAGCAGAAGATGTGAGAATAAAATTTGCGAGAAAAGGACTTTCCGATATATTTGATATTCTATCAGAAACTGCATTTTTAATAAGGAAACCATTGGAGACAAGTGAATTGTCAGGATTTAGCACTTACTTTGAAGGACAGTTTATTGTTTATTTAAATAGTAATTTTACTTTGGGGCATGAACGCTATACCAGTGCCCATGAACTATACCATATTATTTATAATTCCGACATTTTAAAAAAAGAAAAGATTCTTTTAGATGATGAAAAGCATCAGGCAGAAGATATGAAAGCAGATGTGTTTGCTTCTGAACTCTTAATGCCTGAAGATTATGTAAAAGAAGTATTTTATAAAATTATTAATGTTAATAAAGATAGTATTTTACCAAGGCATGTCGTTAGAATGCACAATTATTTTAAAGTAAGTTATAAGGCTATGCTAAAAAGGCTTATTCAACTTGATTTATCCTGTATTAACAAATATGAGGAGCTTGTAGATATCTGTTCGTTAGAAAACATGGAACAACTCCAATCTTTAACCCAAAGGGAAGGGTATAGCATTGAACTGATAATTCCAACAAAAGAAACATATGCACCTATAGAATATATAGAATATGTAAAGAGTAACTACGAAAGAGGGCATATTTCATATAAGAATATGAAAAAGAGTCTTGAATTTGTCGGACTGATTCCGGAGCAATTCGGATATGAGTATCCCATGTGTAGAACAGCACTTTAATATCGTGTTAAACAGCAAATTAGAATATCAACAAAA
>CAYXLG010000126.1:0-2036 GCA_964465805.1 uncultured Muribaculaceae bacterium | reverse complement strand
TATGGTTGAAAACTCACTAGGAAGACTATGGATTGAAGGACATCCTGATGATGAACTGAAGGAGAATTGGAAATATTATACAGAAGAAGCAGAGCAAGAAAAAGAGGTTCAAGAAAAATTAGAGGCAATAAAGAAAGAATCTGCCGATATGAACCCAGAGGACATTAAATGTATTGATCCAGCTATAGGTTCAGGTCATATTGGAGCTTATCTTTTTGATGTTTTGATACAAATTTATGAATCATGTGGTTACAAGAGGAGAGATGCAGTAAGATTTATATTAGAAAAAAATATTTATGGTCTTGATATAGATGAAAGGGCAAGACAGCTGGCATATTTCTCTTTAATGATGAAGGCAAGACAGTATGACAGAAGATTTTTAAGTAGAAGAAATATTCCACAACCTAGAATATATGCAATAGAAGAAAGTAACTTTTTTAAAACAGAGAATGGGAAAAATATTATTGAATATTTTGCAAATGGAAATAATGATTTAAAGAGAGATATAGACACCATTATAGAAGATATGATAGATGCAAAGGAATATGGCTCTATTATAAATGTGAATCCAGTGAATTTTGAAGCGTTATATAATCGATTTGAAGAAATTAAAAAAGAATTTACTATGAATCTAGATAGTGTATTAGTATTAGAACAATTGTTGCCACTTGTAGAGCAAGCAGAAGTTCTTGCGAGTAAATATGATGTGGTTATTACCAATCCCCCTTATATGGGGAGCGATAATATGAATATGAAAGTTAAAAAATATGTTAAAACTTATTATCCTAATGAATTTTATGATATGTATGCAGTATTTATGAAAAAATGTAATTATTGGTTAAAATTAAGTGGATATTTAGCTATTATTACGCAGAACTCATATCTTTATGCATTAAGTTTTGAAGACTTCAGAAAAGAATTATTATTAAATTTAAATATTATAAATGCTATTCATTTGGGGGCGAGAGCATTTGAAGATATTTCAGGTGAAGTGGTTCAGACGATAGTAGCCATATTTAATAAAAAACTAGTAAATATGAATTCGAAATTCATACGTTTGGTTGAATTTGAGGATAAAGAAAAATATTTCTTTATTGAAAAACCTTATGAAATTAATTGTAACTTATTTAATAACCTTCCTAATACTGCATTTGCATATTCGATTAGTGATGTTATAAAAAAATTATGTATAAATGAAAAAAAAATAGGAGATGAGTTTTCCTCAAAAGCAGGAATTGTAACAGGAAAAGATAAATATTTTTTGAGAGACTGGTTTGAAGTAAATAATAAAGAAATTAATTTTGAACCGATTGATGTGAATAATAAGTACACTTTATTTTCAAAAGGTGGCTCTTTTACGAAGTGGTATGGGAATATTACATATGTAATAAAAATGGCTGATTTATGGACAGAAGATAAAGTTACTAAATCGGTACGACGAGGAGATAAAGAAGCTTATTTTAAGCCTTGTATTGGATGGTCATATAGTGGTGGAGGAAATAAAAAAGATTTTAGCTACTTAAAAAATTGTGCTTGTGGGACTGGAACACCAACAATTTTAAATTCTAATAAAGATAAATTTTATTATACTTTAGGATTTTTAAATACTAATATCCCACAAAAATTTATTGAAATATTTAATCCAACATTAAACACATACATAAGTGATATATCGAATTTACCTTTCGTTTATGATGAAAAAAAAGTATCGAAAATAAATAATATAACAAAGGAGTGCATTGAAATTGCAAAGCAAGATTGGAATATGTACGAAACTTCGTGGGAATTTGTGAAATCACCGTTAATTGCTAATAAAATTGATGGTAAAATAAAATCAGCTTATGAATCATATAAATTTAAAGTAAATGAAAGATTTGAAAAACTTAAAGAAAATGAAGAAGAATTAAACCGTATATTTATAGAAATATATGGCCTTGAAGATGAACTTACCCCTGAAGTATCTGATAGAGATATTACAGTAGCTAAAATTTTTGATAGTAAAAAAGATATAGATGATGAAATAAAAGGTAACAGAT
>CAYXLG010000125.1:0-2090 GCA_964465805.1 uncultured Muribaculaceae bacterium | reverse complement strand
TTAAAATATAAAATCAAAGGAGGACATATGAATCATAGCATTAAAGTTACATTATTAAATCCAGAACAAGTTAAAAATATATTTAAAGAATGGGGAACATTTGCATGTGAATGTTATAATACTCCTGACAAATATGCCGAAAAAGTAGGCAATAGTTGTTATGAAGATGAGCATTTTAGTGGTAGTAGAACAGAATATATAAAGTTTAAAATTGAAGGTGTAGATAGAGGAATTGCAGAACAAGCTATGAGACATGAGATAGGAGTAAGACAACAACCTTTTGATGAAAACACATATGATGAAAATCCTAATAATATAGTTAAAAATATGAAATCATTTAGATATGTTGATATGGATAATTTTGAATATAGTACTCCTAAAAATATTCAAGATATAGAAGATGCATTGAAAGAATTTGTTGATTGCATAGAATATATAAACACTAAAAGAATAAATATAAAAAATATTCTTATTCAAAATGGTGTTGATAAAAAACAAGCAGTAGAAGATTCAAATTACCTATTACCTAGAGCATCTAATGTATCACTGTGTATTGCATTTACATTAGAAGCATTAATACATTATATGCATAAAAGATTATGTACTAGAAGTCAAAAACTTCATCAAATATTAGCAAAAAAAATAAGAAATGAAGTTTTAAAAGTATTGCCAGCACTTGAAGATAGATTAGTTCCTCAATGTGAATATTTATTATGGTGTCCTGAAAAAAACAAATGTTGTGGTAAAAAGCCTACTAAAAAACAACTATTAGAAAAATTAAATCATGTCAACTAACCAGCTACCCTAAAGGGTAGTGGTTTTCTGCTAAGTTTTTATAAATGGAGGACTGAATTATATTGACTAAACAACAAACTAAAATTATTTCATATATATTAATGATACTTAGTGTAAGTGGTAATATATTTGTAAATTTTAAGTCAGTAATAGGGATGTGGTTATGGCTTGCCGGAAGTTGTGGTTGGGTTGTATATACATTTAAGAAAAAAGAGTATGCTTTAACTATCCAAAATATTGTATATACAATATTAAATATTATGGGAATTATAATGTGGAGTAAATAAGAAAGGAGATTAATCTTGAATAAATCAATAATACTTTTAATAGCTGAATCAGGGGCAGGTAAAGATACTATAGCAAACAAACTAGAAGAGCAAGGATATAAAATATTAAAATCATATGCTACTAGACCTCAAAGACCAGGGGAAGGAAACACACATATTTTTATCAAGCCAGATGAAGTAGAACAATATAAAAATCAAATGATAGCTTATACTAAAATAGGTGAGTATGAATACTTTTCAACAAAAGATCAATTATTAAATTCTGACATATACATAATAGACCCTAAAGGATATAAATACTTAAAAAATAAAATACAAAATATAAAAATTATACCTATATTTATCAATGTTAAGGAACAAGAAAGATATAATAGAGCATTAAAAAGAATTAATTTCAATGAAAAGGAAAGACAAAAAATAGAAGATAGATTTATATCTGAATATAAACAGTTTCAAGAGTTTAGAAAAAATGAAGAATTTTATTCTGTTATGAATTATGATTTAAATAAAGCTGTAAAAATTGTTAAATACATTATAGATATAGAAAGTGGGTGCAATGGTGAGTAAATTATTTTTATATGAAGCAGGGGCTTTAACATATCATTATAAAAATAACACATTTAATTTAGCTTTAAACTGGAGAGATAAGTTAGATAAATTTGCTTCAGATAATAATATTGAAACTTTTAATCCCGCTAAAACATATTCAATAGAAAGAAATCATACATATAATCCTATTATAGCTGTTCATCAAAATAAATGGTATTTAGATAAATCAGATATTCTTATATTAGATATGAATTATATAGATTATAGTCCAGGAACTCAATGGGAATGTGTTTATGCATCTCAAGTTAAAAGAATACCTATAATAGCATTTGGAAAAAAGCATTGGTCACCTCATATAATGAGTGGGATTAGCCATTTATGCAAAGATACAGATGAAGTAATAGAAGTTTTAATTAATATGTTTGGTCAAAGTTTTTCATAATAAGCTACATTATATAT
>CAYXLG010000124.1:0-2101 GCA_964465805.1 uncultured Muribaculaceae bacterium | reverse complement strand
AATAATGGCTATTTTTCAATTAAGTTACTACAAAGGGGGAGAGTAAAATGCGTCTTTCTATTTATATGTTAAATAAAACGGATAAAGATATTAGTGCTATATCTAAGTTTGCCAGAACTGATACAATTTATGATATAGAAAAAAAATATTTTAATAAACAAGAAATAAGAAACTATAGGAAAGGAGTAATCTTTTATACAAAACTTAAAAGTAATCATAGGTGGTTGGATGAAATATCCCCTCTTTTTAGATCCCCCTTACCAGATATTAATAGATATGAATACAGATTAGTTATGGTCTTGCAAATAAACAGAAGATATATGGCGATAAGTTTTAATAATGGAATTTCTTTAATACAAGAAAAATATATCGACAGAGATTTCGGATATATAATGGCTCAAAATCTATTAAATTCAAGTTATCTATTAGGATATGATAGTATCAATATAGGTGAGAATATAATAAATAGTAAGAATTATAGTAGTAATAAAATCTCATTACATGAAGTTAATTTTAAAGATAATAACTATTTTAGATCAATAGAATCTCTATCTGGAAGGGATTCCAACTCAAATCAATTGGAAGGGAAATATGGATTAAGTATAATATTTAAAGGGGATATATCTGATGAATTGATAGATTTCTTGATAAAATTATCTAATGAATACATACAATTTCAAAAAAAAGGTGAACAGTTAATAGAATCTGATATGTTTAGGATAAATGATAAAAGCCTAATAAGGCATTTAGATTTTAAGCTATCAGAACAAATATCAAACATAGCTTGGAAACTAAAAGAGGGTAAAAATCTTAGTCCAGGATTAATATCGAATATTAAATTTAACTTAGATATTGAATCAATGGATAACTTCGAGGGGTATATAATTGAAGGCGTGGGGTATCCTTTAACAAGAGTTGTTCCAAATATTGATAAAGATAATTACTTCGAAAGGTTGTCCTTATACTTAATAGAAAATAATAAATATAAGGATTTGGATTATATCTTTAACAAAATAAAAAGTAATAAGATAATAATGAAATATAGGGATGATGTCAATAAAAGTATAAGTATATATAATTCTATAATTGCAGAATTACGAATAGATTATCCTAAAGACAAGCATAAAGATAGTTTTAATGCTTTGTTAGTTTCTGGGAAGTGGTATTATGTAAGTCGAGATTATTATGCAGAGTTAGAAAAATGGTTAGATAAAAACCTTAATACAAATTTTAACTATTGTGGAATTAACTTCATCGCTTTTGAAGACAAAGATAAAGATTCTAGAGGATTCTTATCAGAAGGAGTATATAACCAGAGATTAGCACAAAGAAACAATATTTATGATATGGATAAAAAGAATTATCATATTTCACAACATTTTAATACCAGAAAGTATAAAAGGTTAAGTCAAGTAGAATTATGTGATGTTTTAAAATATGATGATGAATCTAATGAAATATATCTAATTCATAATAAAAGATATGGTGGAGCACCAGGAATAAGTCATTTAGTTACTCAAGCAAATATCTCTTTAGATATATTACTTGATAAAGAAGAAGGACCAAAAGCAATACAACATATAAATAATAAAGTAGGATCTCAATTGATACCTTTAGAGTTAAAAAGGGAACAAATAAGTATAATACTAGGAATTATAACGAATCAAAAAGGGAAAAAAACAAAAGAGATATTTACTATTTTAGAAATGAAAGCATTAGAAACATGCATAAGAAACATTAAAAACCAGGGGGTTAATATAAAGATACAATTAATATCTGACAAAACAACAAAAATAAAAAAATAATTATCAATAAAAGATTTTGTCCATTATAATTAGAAAAACCAAAAGACAAAGATATGCTTATTTTTATTGAGTTGGCTTTTGGTAATTAAAAACTAATGGACAAAATCTAAAAGTCAAGGGTTTAAGGTGGAGATTTTTTAAGTGATTTTCTTAAAAAATACTACCTGTCCCTTTACTTTTATAAACGATTATTGCCAACAAATTCATTTTACTTAGTTGGCGATGGTCGTTTTTTTGTTTTCTTTTTTTTCGTAAAAAAAGAAAGGTTTTGTCTTTTGCAAGTGATGATTTTACAC
>CAYXLG010000123.1:0-2112 GCA_964465805.1 uncultured Muribaculaceae bacterium | reverse complement strand
TTAGTATAGAAGTAGGGGTTTAAGAATGAAACAAGAAACCAAAAAAAACAAAACAAATTTTATTATTATTTCTTTTATTATTATTTTTACATTATTTTTAACTTATTTATTTCCGTATACAGGTGATGATTGGGCCTGGGGAAGTAAAGTCGGATTTGAGAGGCTTAGTGATTGGTTTAAAAATTATAATGGAAGGTATTTGGGAAATGTTATTGTTATACTTTTAACTAGATCAAGAATATTAAGAACAATAATTATGACGGTAACAATATTAGGTATTCTTTATTTATGTATGAAAATTGTAAATAAAGAAAAACCACAATTATATTATATTGGTTTTATGTTATTTTTAGCTATTCCTAGACTTGTTTTTAGACAAGCTATAGTATGGACATCAGGTTTTACTAATTATGCTATATCAATTGCTTTAACGCTAATTTATATTTATCTTAATAAAGATTTAATGACTGACCATAAATCAAATAAATCAATAATATATTGTTTATTAATATTTTCATTAGGAATTACAAGTGCGTTATTTATTGAAAATCTAACAATTTATAATATAGTATTAGGACTAGCTATTATAATATATTCTTATCTAAAATATAAAAAAGTAGCTAACTTTAACATTTCGTATTTAATAGGTGCAGTTACCGGGGCAATAATAATGTTTTCGAACGGTGCTTATCACAATATTGCTAATAATATAGATACATATCGAACTGTCCCTAACGGGATGCATGATAGAATATTAAGAATGTTAAAAAATTATTTTGAAGTTATTCATTTAGAAATGATTTTTAACAATTTATTTCTTAATATCATTATAACATCTCTTTTAGTATTGTTAACTTATAAATTTTTAAATAAAAACACCAATAAAAAAATTAAAAATATCGTTTTAATATCACTTATAATTAATATTTCATATGTTTTATATACATTACTAATAGCAATTAATTCGACCTGGAGTATCTTATTGAAATATACAATGTATTTTGAAGGAATCATAACATCTTTATATTTTTTAAGTATTGTTACTATAACTTTTATTACTGTATTAGATAAAAATAGAAAAACAAAATTAATGTTTTATTTATTATCTATTATAATGATGATAGCACCATTATTATTTGTAACACCAATAGGTAGTAGATGTTTTTTTAGTACATATGTTATGTTTATAGTATATATACTTGAATTAATTGATTATTTAATAAGTGATGAGGTATTACAATATATGGGCAAAATATCTATAATTTCTTCTGTTGTATTTGGTGTTTATTTATTAAGTATATATTCTTATATCTTTATGATTGACAATAAAAGAATTAATTATATAAGAAAAATGAGTAAAACTCAAGAAGTTTTAATTATTCCGATTTTGCCATATCAAGATTATGTTTGGATGTCAACACCTTCACCATACTTTGATTTAAATAAAAGATATAAATTATTTTATAATATAGATGAAAGTGTAGAAGTTTATTGTGCAAATTATAAAGATTGGCTTAAAATAAAGGATATGAATAATAAAAAAAAGTAAGAGTAGTAAAATGAAAAACTACTCTTTTATTTACATAATATTTAAAATATTTAATGTATTTATACCAAAAAACATTTTTATTTGTTATAATATAATAGATTAAGTAAATTTATATTATAAATAAATATGAAAAAGTGAGAATGGTGATTACATGAGGACTAGAAACGGTATATTAAATTTTATTACAGGATATATATTTTATTTTATCATAGCTGTTCTTGGCTTTGTAAAAGTAAAAGTATTTATTTCTAGTTTAGGACAATCGTTATTTGCTTTAAACCAATTATATATAAATGTTTTTTCATATTTATCTATTGCTGAGGCCGGTGTTGGAATTGCTTTCACATATCGATTATATAAATTATTAGCTGAGAATGATTATGAAAGTATAAATTCAATCTTTTCCGGCACTAAGGAAATATTTAAAAAAATAGGTATCATTATATGTTTAATTGGTTTTGCTTTATCATTTTTTATTCCGATTTTTATAAAAGATAATGTTTTTTCCAATTTATATATTTATTCAACTTTTATTCTTTTTGTAATAAAAAATGTAATTGATT
>CAYXLG010000122.1:0-2201 GCA_964465805.1 uncultured Muribaculaceae bacterium | reverse complement strand
GCTTGTTTTGCATTTTCTTCTTCTGCCGAACCTAATGAATCATATGCTTTTGCAGTAGCATCTATAGCTGTTTGAAAATTTGTCATAACAGCGGCAAAAATCTTTCTTTGATTAGTTCCAGCTAATGCATCTCCAATTGCAATTTTTTCTGAATCACTTAAATTACCATATATTTTAGATAAATCTTCTAGTATGTCATAAGTAGACCTTATTTGTTCATTTTCATCATATACAGCTATATTATATTTATCTAGTAAATCTATATTGTTTGTAATACGACCAGCAACAGTGTTTAATCCTCTTGCTACTTGCTGACTCTTCCCTTGGAAGATTTCCGTGCCAGCAGAAACTACGTTTATATTTATTAATGTTCGCTAAACATTAATGATATTATTGAATAATGTTTCTTTATATGTATCATTATTAAATTCCCAATATGGTATTCTTAATAATTTTATATTGTTATTTCTACAATATTTATTTTTTATTTCATCGTTTATTTTTGTTAGTTCAAATGATTTTTCAGCATCTTCTTTAGAACAATTATTAAAATAACAAATTTCGTAATGACCTTCTCCATCTATTTCTATTAAAAGGTTTAATTCTTTTATATAAAAATCAAAAGGAAGTGGTAAAATATTTCTACAATCTTTAAATCTTTTTTGCCTTTTATATTCTATGTTTAATTCATCTAAATATTTGATTGTTTTAAATTCATACTTCGACAATCTATTACTACAATTATCACATCTTTGTTTTCCAGATTTGAATGAATTTATTGTTGTTATAAATTCTTTTCCACATTCACACTTAAATAATATAGATTCTTTTGAATAAGATTTATCTTTTTCTAAAACTTTTATAGCAATTGTTCCAATATTATTTAACTTACAATAATTATTAGTATTGGGAATTAAATTATCTTTATTATGTTTTATAGAAAAATAATCAAATCCGTTTCTAGAACTTTCTTTTATTCTTTCTAAATGATTATATGGAACATATCCTCTATATCCAAACTCATCTTCACATAATAATTTTTTTGAATTTCCATTATATTCATAATCTAATAATTTTAAATTAAGTTCAGAAAACTTTTTATCCACTTGCTCAATTGTTAATCTTCTGGTTTTACCTCTTTCAACCATAGAACAGTTATCACAATATGGGTACATTTGTTGCTGAAAATTTTCCCAATTTCTATAAAATTCCTTTCCGCATTTTCCACATTTGAATTTTAGTAAACTTCTACCACTTTCGTAAATATCACTAATTATTTCTGTGTTGATTTTATTATTTTTCAAATATGTTTTTATATTATCTATTGTATAAATGTTTGTTTTGGAAAAAGGTTTTGGATTTTTATTTGCTTGAATATTAGAATATTTATATCTATACTTATATCCAACACCATCTTCAAAATCCATATAAGAATTATTACCTTTGTATTGAGAAATATTTAGTAGAAAAAAATTTCTTTTTTTAAATGTTTCAAATATTTCTTCTTGTGTTAATTTTTCTTTATGACAAACATCAGATTTTTTAGACAGTCATCACAAAAATAATATTTTCTTTCTTTTATTTTTTGCCAACTACATAAAAATATTTTTCCACAATTATTACACTTAAATTGTAGTTTTTCCGTAACAGAATTTATCTCATTAGATAATAATTCTACATTCATATTGTTATCTAATAGATATTTTTTTGCATTATATACAGAAAAAGGATTACTATAAGTTATTTGTTTAAAATTTTTACTACTTTTAAAATTTTCCCATTGTGTTTTATATTTATATCCGTATTTATCACAAAAAGAAACTTCTCTAAAATCATTATTTTTATATAAACTTATGAAAATATATCCTCTTTGTTCCACATAATTTTTAACAAATTCTTCTTTTAAATCACTCATTTTTTTACCTCTTTATTCAATAATATCCTCATACTTTCATATGAGACTAGACTATATCTTATATGCTTTCACATATCCAACCACTTCCACATCTAGCGTTAATGTGTACTCTACTCACTTCGTCTACAGTAATTATACCATATCTTATTCTCTTTGTCAAGAGTTAAATTTATTATTTGTTTTCGATAGTCGTTGAGCCTTCACCATTTTAAAGGTGCTTGGTTGCTGATTGCCAATTTTTACGTTTCTGTCCTAGAAGATTACATCTAGCATAATACATTCTTAT
>CAYXLG010000121.1:0-2210 GCA_964465805.1 uncultured Muribaculaceae bacterium | reverse complement strand
CTTTAAATAATTATATTTCGTGCATTGCTTAGAGTAATTAGGTATAATTATTGTAAGCAGTGCATGATGTGGAAAAGGATTAAGTTGTTTGCAAATTACGATTATATCAAAATCTTTGTTAGTCATATATAAGGGAATTTATAATCATGAAAATGATAAATCGAACGAATACAAGAGAAATCCTTTAACGGATTTTTCCAAAAACATGAAATGGAAAGCTAATTTTCATTTTTTATATGTAGTTGGAAATATTGACTTTATAGAGGGGAGATACTATGGAAATAAAAGATATAATAAATAACTTACAAGATGATGATGTTAATTTCGACTTGTTTTTTACTCGTAAATTAAGGAATGGAAATTATGTTACTTTTTCTCCAAACATTGATGCTCAAATATTTGATGACTTGTTAAGTCTTATTATAGCTTATTTGGGGAAATTTAAGGATAATGAAGTAATTGAGTATGATCCGACAGGATACAAAGATGGAACAATTGAAACTTGTACAACCTCATATTTGAATGATTATGAAAAGGTAATTGAGAGTTTCGAAAAAGCTAATAATGTTGAAACCGAAATAGACCCAGATAATTATAATTTCTATACTTTTAAAATTACAAAAAAAGATGAAACTTTTCCAGAAATAAAATTATTTAGAAGGGTTACTAAATTTAAAAAGCTTCATTCAAAAGGTATTATTGCAAGATTTAATGGGAATACACTGAATAAAATTGAAAGTAAGTTAATAGGAATAGATGGGGAGGTTGATTTACTTGTAATTGCTGATAAAATACTTATTTTGTCACATTATTCGTTAGAACGTATTTTTAATTTAGACGAACAATTTAGAGACACAGCATCGGATTTTTTGAATCAAGAAGGGTTATGTGATGGAATAACAAACTTTGAAAGTTTTTATGAAGATTGTCTTAATGATGGAAGGTACCGTAAGACTCTTACAAAAATGACCAACGAAAACATAAATGTGGCTAAAACATATAAAAATCAAGAGAATATTGTAAAGACTATTGATATGTTTAATTTAGATATAAATTATAGTGAAAATCCTAAGTTTTCAATCATATATGAAGAGAAGAATCAAATAATGGATATTCTGAGAATTTTACGTGATTCCTATTATAAAAGTCTTATAAACGAACAGATCGGGATAGATGATAAATAAGATAGGAGGATAAATCATGAGGACTAAAGATAGGATTATAAATATAATTATTAAGATAATGATGTTTATTTCTTCATATTTTCCTCTTTATATAATGTTAATTATTTTGTATTCAAAGAAAATAAAGAAGGAGATATATGAGAGAAATATCTCATGGATTATTTTTGCTATTTTGTTAGTTTTGCTAATTTTAATTTCAATTAGTACTTTAATTTTACTAAAATCCGGGAGTGGCAGAAGAAAGAAAGATATAGTTAATCTTGAAAGACCAGACGATACAGTATTAAGTTATATAATGACATATGTTATTCCATTAATTGCAAATGATGATAGTTCGACAGAAGTTTATATAGTGAATATTTTATTATTTATTTTGATTGGATATATCTATCTAAGATTGAATTTAATATATTTGAACCCACTATGGGCATTATTTGGACATATAGTGTATCGTGATGCTAATAAAGATATGATTATTACCAATCTTTCTAGAGAAACACTTAAAAGTAAGGAAAGTCTTTATGGATATTATTTGAGTAATGATATATTTGTGGCACACAAGAAAGATAATATTGATTACTGAAAATATTGAAAAAAACATAAGAAATAGATATTATTTTTAAACAAAACAATAATTATAAATCTTAGCGGTTCAGACCTAAAAATCTAGGCCGCTTTTTTTATTTCCCCTAGAAAGGAGGCCAGTTAGATGGTAAATGATGAAGTCAATAATAAGGCTATAAATATTGAGATTAAAGTTGCACAGTATTCAGCAAAGGCTATTTTAAAAGCTATGAAAAAGATCATAGAAGATGCTGCTGAAAAAAGTCAGCCTCTTGCAGATTATCTTAGTGAAAAAAGGAAAACTAATTCAAGAAAACTTAAGGATATGGTAAAGAAGGGTCAGCTTGAAAATATTGATTTGCAAAAGAGTGAGGTTAAGGAGCTTAAAAAGGACCTTAATAGGTATGTGATTATTTCGCACCATCGAGTCCGTCGGTATCCAATACGAGTCCACCAATTCAC
>CAYXLG010000120.1:0-2248 GCA_964465805.1 uncultured Muribaculaceae bacterium | reverse complement strand
GTAACAGGTAAGAGTTTTATCAGTATCTCAAAAAAAACTTATCTTTTTTAATTTAAAGTAATATCTAATTATTTAATTATATTTTTTATAAATTAAAAAAGCAAACCCTTGACATGATATGGAGAATGTAAGTTGTAGAAAAATAAAAAACGAAAGGAGATTAGAAAAATGGAAAAAAGATTAAATGAATTAAAGGAGGATTTTAAAATGAATATTAGAGGACTACATAACTATATAGAAGGCAGAGAGAGTTTTAAATGTTCTGTATGTGGTGAATTTTATGACGTTGACAAAAGGTTTTTTCCAGTATGCTGCCCTTACTGCGGATACGGGAGAAATTCTAGCTTACTGCTTGATGCAACAGTAGAAAGAGCATTGCAAAACATTGAAATAAGCATATTAAAAAGAATTGATACTCAAATTGAAATCTGCAAAGAAATGATTAAAAGAGATATGCTAGAAGAAAATGAAGTCTTTGATAAATTTGTATTCGGAAATAAGCAATACATACTAGCAGCAGAACACTGTAAAGAAATTATAAAGAACAATATGGAAGGTTATAAATATATATACTTACAAAAATACTAATATATAATAAAATACTCAGGCAAGGGAACCCCCCTCCAAGGCTCCCCCCTTGCCTGAGCCTCTTTTATATATTTTCTAAATCTTCTTCATAGATACAATTAATACTATCTGTTATATTATCTTTTATCGCTATATCTTCACCTTTTCTTTTCCGCTCTATACGTTCTAATAATTCAGGTGATATAGTAAAACCTGAAAACATTTTCATAGTATCATATCTGTTACCCAATTTTTTTCTATATATAAAAAATTCATTACCTACCCTTTGTTTTGCTGTATACCAATATTCAACCGTAACAAAAGTTGTTATAGGCAAGAATATAAAAAAACTAAAATTATTAACTTTCCTATGCTTGTACTCTGTTTCTATATAACCCCTTATTTGCCTATCTAACATTCGGTCGTTTTGTGCAACAAGTATAAAATCAAACCCTATTTTCCTATGTTGACTAAAGAAATCTATCCATTCCCTACGGTCGGATTTTTTAAAATCTCTACTGTTAAATCTTCCTCCTGCTTCATCAATTACAACAAGGCATTGTGATTCCTTACTTTTTTCTATCATATTATTCTCTAAAGCAAATAATATCAAACTTTCAATTGTAATCTGTTCGTTCGTCATATAAAAAAATCTTTTATCATAGCCTTTTTTAACTTCTTTTTTAGTAAATTTTATAGGAAAATTTGCTATAACTAATTTACCCCGTTTTAAAGCTATTAATATTTGCTTTATACAGTTTAAACTTTTACCGCTGCCTGGTGTGCCTGAATATAAACTAATCATATAATAATTAACCTCCTGCTGCCTTTATCCACCTTAAAGGTATTCTTATTACATAATAAATAGCGACTGCAACAACAAACAAAGATAAATGAGATATCATCATTTCAACGGGGAATATCCAGTTGATAGCGTCTAATAAAGTGCTATCTATTTCTGCAATGTAAGTAAAAGGACTATCAGGAAGTAATTTAAATAATATAACTAAAGCATTTCCTAATAATTCAATTATATAATTTATAGTTGCTACCATTACACATCACCGCCCATCAATCGCCTAGTCGCAAATATTAAACCGACATCAAAGATTAAAACTATAAACGTTTTAAATATTATTACTATATTTTCATAAGGACTTAAATCTATTTCTTCGTCAACAGTCCAATTCACATTTAGGACGTTATAAGAAAATTTTAGCGGTATCTTAGCATCCCAATGACCGCCGTATAAATTTTCAAAGGCTCTTTTTAAATCCCAAGGAAGGCTAAAAGGGAATTTATTTGTTAATTCTCCTAAACCTAACTTTAACGGCTCGAAATCTATTTTATTCTCACTCGGGGGAGTAGGTATATTAGGGGTCGGCGGAACTATAGGATTAGGCTGATTAGGACAATAAGGATTAGGACAAGGCTCACCGTTAGGACTAGGATAAGGATTAGGCGGACAATATGGACAAGGTTCAACGGGTTCTAAAGGATTTAAAGGGTCAGGGGTCGGCGGAACTATAGGATTAGGCTGATTAGGACAATAAGGATTAGGACAAGGCTCACCGTTAGGACTAGGATAAGGATTAGGCGGACAATATGGACAAGGTTCAACGGGTTCTAAAGGGTCTGGGTCTGGGTCGTTTGGGTCTGGGTCTGGGTCGTTTGGGTCTGG
>CAYXLG010000119.1:0-2279 GCA_964465805.1 uncultured Muribaculaceae bacterium | reverse complement strand
AAGGGGAAGTCAAGAACTTTTTTTGCTTTTTTAATGGGAAAATAAAAATTATTTTGTTTCCTGGTCTGGCTCGGGGTCCAGTATCTTTTCTGAAATAGAGAGTGATTATATTAGATATTATCCAAGTTGCAAACAATAGTTATATTTAGTAAAAAAATATAAGAAAAAGAAGGAAATAGTAGAAATTTATAGAATATTTAAATTAAATGAATTAGGAGTGAATTATTATGTTATCAGTTATACAAAGGGAAATAAATATTACTGGTACATTAATTTGGTATTATTACATTTGTAAAAGAGAGGTCTGGCTACTAGCACATGGACTTGAAGCAAACCAGGATAATGAATACCTTGAGATAGGGAGAATCATACAGGAATATAGTTATCGGAGAAAAACTAAAGAATTAGATCTTGGAAATATAAAAGTTGATTTAATTAGTAAAGAAGGAGATAAAGTGGTTATAGGTGAGGTAAAAAAGACTTCTCGTTTTGTTGAAAGTTCTTCTATGCAGCTAGCCTTTTATTTATTGGAATTAGAAAATAGGGGTATAGATGCTGTTGGATATTTACATTTTCCTAAAGAAAAGAAAAAAATAAAAATAGAGTTGGATAATGAAACTAGAGAAGAGTTATACGAGGCTATGGAGGACATAGAAAATATAATCAAATCGGAAAGACCACCAGCTGTTGAAAAAAATAAATACTGTAGGAAATGTGCATATCAGGAATTTTGTTGGGCGTAAGGGGTGGAGGTGTATATTTAATGAAAAAAAGTATATATATTTTTTCTAATGGGGAGTTGAAGCGAAAAGATAACACTTTTTTTATTGAAAAAGAAGACGGTAAGAAAAATTACCTTCCAATTGAGAATATAAATGACATATATATATTTGGTGAGGTTTCCGTTACAAAAAAATTTTTAGAATTGATGAGTCAAAAAGAGATTGTTCTTCATTTTTTTAATTATTACGGTTATTATTCTGGCTCATTTTATCCTCGGGAACATTATAATTCAGGTTATATGATTCTTAATCAGAGTAAATATTATTTTGATAAAGAGAAGAGATTAAATCTGGCCCGGAGTTTTGTAAATGGAAGTTATATAAATATGAGCAAAGTACTTACATATTATAACAATAGAGGAAGGCATGTAGAGGAATATATATTAAGAATTGATAATCTGGCAGAAAAAATACAAACCAGTGAAAGTATTGAAGAACTTATGGCTATTGAAGGTAATATGCGGAATTACTATTATCAGAGTTTTGAGAAAATAATAGATAATGATGATTTTAAATTTCAGCAAAGAACAAAACAACCACCTAAAAATTATTTGAATGCTATGATTAGCTTTGGGAATTCCCTATTATATGTTGCTATACTTAGCGAGATTTATAAGACACACCTTGATCCCCGTATTGGTTATCTTCACACGACTAATAATAGAAGCTTTACGTTAAATCTTGATTTATCCGAGATTTTTAAACCCATAATAGTTGATAGAACTATATTTAAATTGGTAAATACTAATATGATTACTGCTGATGATTTTGATAAAAATATGGGCGGAATATTACTATCAGAAAAGGGGAGAAAAGCTTTTATAAAAGAATTTGAGGATAAGATGAATTCAACAATAAGACATCCAAAACTAGGTCGAAATGTTTCTTATAGGCGCTTAATCAGATTAGAATGTTATAAACTACAGAAACATTTTATGGGGGAAGAAATCTATGAACCCTTTAAAGCCAGGTGGTAATGACAGATGTTTGTAATTATGGTTTATGATGTTAATGTAAAAAGGGTGGCTAAAGCTTTGAAAATTTCAAGGAAATATCTCCACTGGGTGCAAAATTCGGTTTTTGAAGGAGAGATTACACAGGCTAAATTTGTGAAACTAAAGAATGAATTAAAGGATCTGATAAATGAAGAAGAGGATTCAGTTATTTTTTACATATTGCGTACTACATCCTACACTAAAAGAGAAATAATTGGGCTTGAAAAGGGTGGAGAAGAAAATTTTATATAGGTTGTTATTAAAATATTAGCTTATAAACTACTTTTTACTAAAATATAGAAGATAATTAATTTATCGGCAGGAAAATTTGAAATATTCCAGAATTATATATAAAAATACACTAAATTTGCAGGAGAGTGGATGGAGTGGAGACAAAGAGCAGAATGTATAGGTTGTTAGAGATGATTATTTTATTGTCATCAAGACATAAAAAATGGAGAGTAAAAGAACTGGCTGAACATTTTGGTGTATCAACAACAAC
>CAYXLG010000118.1:0-2315 GCA_964465805.1 uncultured Muribaculaceae bacterium | reverse complement strand
ATCTAATCCTAAAGTATCCATACTATACTTACTATAATTAGAATCTTAATTATAGATTTTTATAGATTTAAATTTGAGTATAATTCAATATATTCAGGTTTATAAAATTTTCTTATCGCTCTATAACCATTATACTCTTCATCATATTTCATCAGATTATCTCTTAAATAATCAATACTAATCCTATTTTTTATATTTATACTAGCATTAGTATCAGCATTAATTTTATATCCACACTCTATACAAGAAAACGTTTCTTGGTTTTTTCTATTGTTTCTATCTATACACCCACATTTACTACATGTTTGTGATGTATAACTTGGATCTACTAATGATACCATTATATCTTCTCTATTCGCTATTCTCTTTATAACATTCTTATAATCATTCAAATGTAAAACTTTAATTATATCATTATAATTTATTCCATCTTTCTTAAGTCTAGTTTTACTATTTCTTAAATTCAAATCTTCCATCACTATATGCTTTATTCCATTATCCTGACAATACTTTACCAATTCATTCGATTTCAAATCATTATAATATTTACTTATCCTATTCATTTTTTGTATTCTTTTTATCGCTTTTTTACCATATCTTTTATCTAAATTTCTCTTATCTTTATTACTCTGAATCCTACTTATATACTTTTGATATCTATAATATTTTTTCAATATCCATTCATCATATTTTATAAATTCATTATCAGACAAACTAAATAAATTATTCTTTACATTCACATCAATGCCTATTATATTTTCATTATCTATTTTTAAGCTTGATCTTAGATTCTCATTGTTTTTTGAAAATATAATTCTTACTCTATTTTTTTCAATCTTCATTTTATAGGTATATCTTTTTTGTTTTGTTTTCTTGTTAATACTAAACTTATAATCATTCAAATCTCCATGATACTTTTTACTATATTTTGTAGGTATTACTATCTTACTAACATTAGGTATATTTAAATTGATAATAGCATTACTTAATTTTAATTTAGATAACTCTATCATATCAATTCCATCACTTAATTGATTAATATCACTGAAAGTTAATGATTTAAATTCAATTAATTTTAATTTTTTAAGTAATCTATTTTGAATACTTTTTACTAAACCGAACAACCTATCATTAAATTTATTAATATGATTTAGTATTTCTTTGTGATAT
This sequence comes from uncultured Muribaculaceae bacterium, assembly GCA_964465805.1. GTDB lineage: Bacteria > Bacillota_I > Bacilli_A > RF39 > UBA660 > DUPI01. The sequence goes on along the minus strand of CAYXLG010000118.1, from coordinate 1,145 downwards.
AATTTTTTTGAATTAGATAAATAATTAACTAATTTTAACTTATCTCCTTTATAGGCTTTAACCAAATATTTAATTGTAATGCCTAAGCTAGTATTATTTGCTTTGTAATTAAGTTTATCAATTTGAGTTTTATATCTTGTATAAACTTCCATTTGAACTTGTTGATAAGTTGTGGCGCCTATATCATTTCTTAAAAACTTCGTCTTATTCACAAAATCATATTTAGTTAATGAATTGTAGTATAAATCTAATTTATAATTGTCATAAAGATAATTAGATAAAACATTTTTGTTATCTCTAATTTTTATAGCGTAATTTTTGATTAAATTAAATTTATCTTGATTGAGTTTATGAGAATAAAAAGAATAAGACTTCACATTGTCACCTCGCTTTATAACAAAAACTATATTTCTAGCTGTTTTTTTAAATCTTTCAGTTTTTTCCTTCTATTACTATACATTTTCATACTAAAATGATGAATAATTGAAACTAGATCTTCAGTTAATTCTTTTTCAAAATTCTCTACATCAATTTGGTTATTTAAAATTATTATCTCTGTTCCAAATTTACTAAATAAATTCTTAAAATAATCAAAACCAAATCTTGTTAACCTATCTTTATATGATATAAATATTTTATCAACTTCATTATTAATAACCAAGTCTATTAATTTGTTAAATTCAGTTCTGTTTTCATTCATTCCGCTAGCGACTTCTGATAATATTAGATCAGGAATAAATCCATTTGAATTACAATAATCAATAAGTAATTGTTTTTGGCTTTGAAGATCATTTTTTTGTTTTGTATTTGAAACTCTACAATAGATTACATTTTTTCTATTATTGTCCTCGGTTTGAGGAATTTGTAATAGTTTTTCTATATCCGTCTTTCTATAAAGAAATGTTTTCCTACCTAATTTTATAAAATCAATTTTACCTTTCTTTCTCCAACGATACAAAGTTTGTTGATGTATTTTTAATAATTCTAAAACTTCTTTCGATGTGTAGTATTCACTATTCATGATTAAAACCACCTTTCAAAATCAAAATATATCTTAAAAGGTGGTTTATAATAGTCTATATAAGTTTTTTATATTTTTAATGTGTAATTTTTGATTAAATTAATATTACTTATAAATTATATTA
>CAYXLG010000117.1:0-2354 GCA_964465805.1 uncultured Muribaculaceae bacterium | reverse complement strand
ATACCATTATATAAAAACAGTAAATGAAAAGTTTGTTAAAACAAGAAATTAATAAGTAATAACCAGAGAGTTATTATTTTTTTATATGGTATAATTTAAATGGAGGAAGATTTATGAATGAAATATTTGTAGTTGAAGGAATGACTTGTTCTTCATGTGCTATGACAGTAGAAAAAGCACTTAAAGAAACTTCTGGTATAAGAGATGTCAGTGTGAATTTAGCTACAGAAAAAGTATTTGTTAATTATGATTCTAAAAGAATCGAATTTAATGATATAAAAAATATTATTGAGAAATTGGGTTATGAAGTAACAGAAAATCTTGATAATAAAGAAAGTAAAAATAGCAACATTTGGAAAAGATTTATATTATCTTTAATATTTACAATTCCACTTGTATATATAGCAATGGGTCCAATGATAGGACTTCCGATTTTTGAATTATTAAATCCGGATATTAATCCAACTAATTATGCATTAGCACAATTTTTATTAACATCACCAGTATTAATAATTAATAAAAGTTATTATTTAAATGGATTTAGAACTTTATTTAAGAGAAATCCTAATATGGATTCATTAATAGCAATAGGAACTAGTGCGGCGTTTTTGTATGGAATATATGCTTTAATAAAAATATTAACCGGAAGTTATTATTATGCAGATGAGTTATATTTTGAATCTGCAGCAGTAATTCTTACCTTGATTACTTTAGGAAAATATTTAGAAGCCTCATCAATTGGAAGAACATCAGAAGCAATTAAACAATTAATTAATCTAACACCGAAAATTGCTATTATAATAAAAGATAAAAAGGAAATTAAAGTTAATGTCGAAGATGTGAAAGTAGGAGACATTATAATTGTTAAACCCGGTGAAAAAATACCTGTAGATGGTAAAGTGATTGATGGAACGACCTCAGTAGATGAATCACTCTTAACTGGAGAAAGTATGCCAATTTCTAAAAAAACAGGTGATAATGTTATTGGAGCTAGTATAAATAAAAATGGATTTATTAAATATGAAGCTACTAAAGTTGGTAAAGATACAGTTATAGCCCAAATAATACAGTTGGTTGAAAATGCTCAGATTTCTAAATCACCTATTGCTAAAATAGCTGATCAAATATCTGGGGTCTTTGTTCCAGTTGTAATTGTCTTAGCAATACTAAGCTTTCTTGCATGGTATTATATAGGCGGAGAAAGTTTGAGTTTTTCTCTTAAAATATTTATAACTGTATTAGTGATTGCTTGTCCATGTGCTCTTGGTCTGGCAACACCAACAGCTATTATTGTAGGAACTGGTCTTGGAGCTAAACAAGGCATACTTATTAAAAGTGGAGAAGCTTTAGAGCTTGCTCATAAAGTTAACACCATTGTATTTGATAAAACTGGTACAATTACTGAAGGTAAACCCGAAGTTACTGATGTGATTTGTTTCGATAAAGTGAGAGAGAATAATTTAATTCAATTAGTAGCATCAGCTGAAAAGGCTTCAGAACATCCACTTGGAGATGCAATTATATTGTATGCCGAAGAAAAAAACATAAAATTAAGAACAGTATCATCATTTGAAGCAATACCAGGAGAAGGACTTAAGGCAATAGTAGATAAAAATAGCATTGCTGTTGGTAATAAAAAACTAATGAAAGAATTTGATATTTCTATAAATAAAACTGAAGATATAGCAAATAAATTGGCAAGTGATGGAAAAACCCCTATATTTATAGCTATAAATAATAAGTTATCAGGAATTATAGCTGTGTCTGATTCATTAAAAGAAAATAGTGTTGAAGTTATGCGACATTTACATAACTTAGGAATAAAAACAATAATGTTAACTGGTGATAATAAAAAAACAGCTAAAGCTATTGCAAAAAAAGTAAAGATCAGTGATGTTTATGCTGAAGTTCTACCAGAAGATAAAGCTAGTATTGTTAAAGATTTAAAACAAAATAATTTATTAGTAGCAATGGTAGGAGATGGAATTAATGATGCTCCAGCTCTCGCTGAGGCTAATGTAGGAATTGCCATTGGAACAGGAACTGATATAGCAATTGAATCTGCAGATATAGTCCTTATGAGAAATGATTTATCCAATGTACCTGCAGTTTTAAGTTTAAGTAAAAAAACAATTAAAACGATAAAGGAAAATTTATTTTGGGCGTTTTTATACAATGTTTTAGGTATTCCTGTAGCTATGGGACTATTATATATTTTTGGAGGACCGCTTTTGAATCCTATGATAGCAGCCGGTGCGATGAGCCTAAGTTCTGTTTCAGTTCTTTTAAACGCAATTCGTTTAAAAAATGTTAAATCTCTGTGATATAATTTATTAGTAAAGGAGAAAATTATG
>CAYXLG010000116.1:0-2363 GCA_964465805.1 uncultured Muribaculaceae bacterium | reverse complement strand
TTTTCATAAACCTCACCTACACCAATAATAAAATATTAATCATTATAAAACAACCATTATGGCAATTTTTCTAACGAATAACCTCATTATTTTCACATAATTTCAACGAATAATTTAATTATTTTCACATAATCATTTTTATTAATGATAATTTGCTTCAAAATAAAAGGCTTAAATAGCCTTTTATTTCCTACCTAGTTTTGCTAGTGCTGATATTAAGCTTGCAAAAAACAATAAAACATAGGTAACACCTTTAAAAAAATCTTTCATGAAGTTTATCACTCCCTATACTTTAAATTAAATATCTAATTCTTCTAATATCTCTAAATACTTTTTAGTTGGAAATAATATTGGAAATATATTATTAACTATATCTTCACTTTTTATTAATTTTTTCCAATTACTTTTTGAAACATATTTTTTTAACTCTTCTTTAGTTTCTTCCCATTCTAATTCAAAATTTAAAATAAGTTCATTTTCTTCAGAATTTTTCCATTTAAGTAGGTGATTTGTCATTTCATCCCAGATTGATATCTTACCAAGCATATTAGTAAATTCATCACCATAAAATAAATGCATTGAAACGTTTTCTATTTTGTTTTCATTCATTTCAGTTTGATAATAATTTTTATTTTTAGATAGTGTAGGATCTACAAACCACATACCAGCAACTATTTTTTTATTTGGATATGTTTCTTTTAAATAATTTATTTTGCTGAAAAAATTATTTAACTGTCCACGCTTTTTAGTAGAATCGTGGTCATCTCTCATTTTTTGCTCAATCATATATATTTCATCGCCGTATTCAAACAATTGGTCAAAAACTATTTTTTCATTTTGATATACAGCTTTTTTCTCTAAATTTTTATAAAACATTCCTAGATATGTTGTCATGATTTCTTCAACAAAATCACCAAACTTAATTTCATGAGATTGGGTAATGTTTTGAATTAATTTCATTTCTGGAGCTGTCGGTCTAAAAAGCCCCGTATATCTACTAGGATTATTTGCTATTTTATTTAGCAATTTTGATTTATAATTTTTATAGATACTTTCAGATACTATTTCTTCAAAGACAGAGTATTCAATTATTGTTGTCATTATTATACCTCCTTTCCATATAAATATATCTTAAATCATCTATTAAAATATATTTGTTTTTTCTTTTTATATAAAAGTAGTTCCATCCATTATTACTTACTTTTTTTAAATGTTTTGCTGACATTTTATGAATTGACAGTTTTTCTTTTCCATCAAACACATGACCGTTTTCAAGTACAGTACAAATTTCTTTATTATCCTTGTTATATAACTTTTCATTTATTTTTAATAAACCAGATTCTATTAATTTATTCATAGGTACTTTAGGTGGTTTTACTTCATGTGATAAATTTGCTATTTCATCAAGCATTACTTTTACTTTATCTATTCTTATAATAGCTGCTTTAGCATAGTTCGTTTCTCGCTCTATTCCTATCCATCTTCTACCTAACATCTTTGCTACAGCTCCAGTTGTTCCGGTTCCAAAAAATGGATCTAGTACTATATCACCAGGTTTAGTACTAGAAAGTAAAACCTTATAAAGTAATTTTTCAGGTTTTTGAGTTGAATGAAGCTTTTTACCATCACCATTTTTTAATCTTTCATTACCTATGCAAATACCAATATCCCATACACTCTTTTCTTGTTTATTATCATTTAAATATTTCATAGTTTTATAATTAAATGTATATTTAGCTTCTTTAGACTTAGTGCACCATAAAAGTGTTTCATGAGAATTTCTAAGTCTAGTACCAGCAAAATTAGGAGCAGCATTCGGTTTAGACCAAATAACATCGTTTAAAATCCAGAAGCCTAAATTTTGCATTATATAACCAATTCGATAAATATTTTGAAAAGAACCAATTACCCAAATTGAACCATCTTCTTTTAAAACTCTTTTACATTCTTTTAACCAATTATAGCTAAAACTATCATAATCGTTATAACCATTAAATTTATCCCAGTGATCTTCTACTCCGTTAAACTTAGTTCCATCATTTCTCATTAATGTTCCTTCAGTTTGCATAAAATATGGGGGATCTGCAAAAATTAAATCAATTGAATTATCTGGTATTTTTTTTAATTCCTCTATTGAATCTCCTGTTAAAACTGTATTTATTATTTTTTCATCTATTATATTATTTTTTCTCATCTTCTATACTTCCCTTACTTAAATAATACCACAAAGAAACTTTTTTACCAAGAATACAATTGCTCAAACTAAAAAATTATAGGTGTTTTACAATGAAAAACACTAAATATTTAATTTAGTGTTGCTCTTATTCTTCTAACTCCTGCAGAAGATGATTCTTCTTTTTCTA
>CAYXLG010000115.1:0-2408 GCA_964465805.1 uncultured Muribaculaceae bacterium | reverse complement strand
TAATGGAATTGTCGTCATCACTGTTGATGCCGACAATTCAAAAAAGGGTTTAAGGGAGGGATTATTATGAGTAAATTATATGAAAAATATTTAAAGAAGAAGTCTAAAAATCCGAATAAATTATTATTGTTTAAATCTGGTAATTTTTATATCTTTTTAGGTGATGATGCAAAAAAAATGGCTGAAGAATTAAATTTAAAACTAACAAAGTTTTCATCAATGTCTGATAAATGTGGTTTTCCAGTAAATAGGCTTGATACTTATAAAAAATTTATTGAATTGTTGAACTACGATTATGAGATTGTTCTAAATGCTGTTGACTACATAATTGGAGATATTAAAAATATTTCTAATATAACTGATGAAGAAGCCTATAATAAAATAAAAGAATATAAGGAAATGTTAATAGATAATGAGTAAAACTGCTGAAATTGAATTGCCTGTTTATAAGGTTAGTTATGAATTATTGTTGGATAGTTTTAGTTTGATAAAAGAAATAGCACGTGAATATAAGTATACAATAGGTGAAAAATTAAAAAATGAACTTACCGATTTACTTATGAATGTTTACAGGGCGAACAAAGTGCGTAGTGATTCTATGAAGTTAAAGAAGATTGAAGCAGCTATAGAAAATATTGAAGTTATTAGATTATTTTTTCGCTTGCTAAAAGATCTTCATGAAATTAGCATTGATGATCATGTAAAAGTAAGTCGTAAAATAGAAAACGTAAGACGTCAACTTAATGGATGGGAAAAGTTTTTGAGAAAATAACCTGGCCGGAGTTCTATATGGTATTGCTGTATAGAAGGGTGCCCATTAAGTCCGGTGGCTCCCCATAATGATGTTATGGGATTAAAATGTCTGTATTCATGCGAATATAAGATGAGTATAAGAATTTATGTTCTTATGTAGTAGTCACTTTTAGCCCCTTGGTATGCATAGTTCTGTTTGTAGATGGCCTGCTGGCTGGTAACCGTAACACTGATGGTACTCTCAACAATGTAGGGTCTAACGTCAACTGGTGGTCGTCGTCGCCTTCTGGGACTAATGCTTGGAGACGCAACGTGAATTCGAGTAATGATACTGTTAACCGCAACACTAATTCGCAGGCTAACGGCTTCTCGGTTCGTTGCGTTCGGGACTTGATATGGAGGAAATTTATGGATTTAATATTAAAAGAAGAAATAGGAGATATCACTTTAAAAGATGTTTTTTTGGCATATTATCAATGCAGAAAAAACAAGAAAAACAAAATAGATTGTTTAGAGTTTGATATTGATTATGAACAAAATTTAATTCGGTTGTGGGAAGAAATAAAGAGGGGAGACTATAAGATAAGTCCTTCCTCTATTTTTATAGTTGATAAACCTGTAAAAAGAGAAATATGTGCTGCAAAATTTAGAGATAGAATAGTTCATCATCTAATTGTAATGAAATTAGAACCCTTATTTGAAAAAGAATTTATTTATGATTCTTATAGTTGCCGAAAAGGACGGGGTACCCATTTTGGAATAAATCGAATAAATAAATTTATTAGAAGTTGTAGTGATAATTATAAAAAAGAATGTTATGTTTTAAAATTAGATATTAAGGGCTATTTTATGAGTATTAATCGGAATGTTCTGTTAAATAAACTACATAATTTTATTTGTGAAAAATATAGGGAAAATGATATTAAAAAACTAATATATTTATGTGGTTTAGTAATAAACAATGATGTAACTAAAAACTGTGTTTTTAATTCATCTTTTAACAAGTGGGCCGATTTGCCAAAATCAAAAAGTCTTTTTTATTCAAAAGAAAATTGTGGTCTAGCTATTGGTAATTATACAAGTCAAATTTTTTCTAATTTTTATTTAAATCAATTTGATCATTTTGTTAAAAGTACGTTAAAAATAAAATATTATGGAAGATATGTTGATGATTTTGTATTAATATCAAAAGATAAAGAAGAATTAATTAATATAATTCCTAAAATAAAAGTATATTTAAAGGAAAATCTAAAATTAGACCTACATCCTAAAAAAATATATTTACAAAACATCAACCGTGGTGTAGAATTTTTGGGTGTTTATTTAAAACCTTGGAGAAAATATATAACACCTAGAATAAAAAACAACTTTTATTTAGTAATCAATAATATTAATAATTATTTTATGGATAATAAGGTTGTATATGAAGATATTGTTAAAATAAGAGAGAAAATTAATTCGTACTTAGGTATTTTATCCCATTATAATACATATAAATTGAAAATAAAATGTATAAATGCTCTTGATCCATTATTTTTTAAATATTTTAAAATATCTGTAGGACTTGATAAAGTGGTAATAATAATGATAACCCATATTTAATTTATAATTATAGTTAATATATTAAAAATAATATCTAAAATATCTTCTTTATA
>CAYXLG010000114.1:0-2505 GCA_964465805.1 uncultured Muribaculaceae bacterium | reverse complement strand
AGTGCATGTGCAACAAGTGTTGAAGCATTGATTATTGGTGCAAATATGATTGAAGCAAATCAGATCAAAAATTGCATTTGTAGTGTGTCATCACATAATAATGCGGCTGAAAAACAATTTAGGTATCCAATTGAGTATGGTGGGCCAAAACCTAAAACTGCAACATTTACTGCGACTGGAGGGACAAGTTCTTATTTGAGTAGTAGTAAAAAAGGAATAAAAGTTGAAAGTGGTACAGTTGGTACCGTTACTGACATGGGAATTAATGATCCTTATCATATGGGTGCGGTCATGGCGCCTTCTGCTGGTGACACTATTAATAAACATTTAACTGATTTAAAACGTGATCCTAGTTATTACGATTTAATTATAACTGGTGATTTGGGTAAATATGGTTCTAAAATATTGATTGATTATATGAAAACAAATTATGGTGTTGAGTTAAAAAATCATAAAGATGCAGGAATGTTACTTTATAATATAGATAATCAACCTGTTTATGCAGGAGGTAGTGGAGCATCTTGTGCTACGCTTGTTGTTTATGGTCATATTTTTAAATTAATGAAGAAAAAAGAAATAAAAAAGGTATTACTAGTGGCTACAGGTGCCTTGTTATCACAAACGCTGGCGCAGCAAAAACTAGGTATCCCATCTATTTCACATGCTGTTAGTTTGGAGGTGATATAATGCTTTTTATTAATTCGTTTCTTTTTTGTGGAACAGTATGTTTGTTAGGTCAAATAATTTTAGACAATACTAAATTAACACCCGGTCACGTGACAACTATATTTGTTGTTTTTGGAACATTTTTAGATTTATTTAATTTTTATGACAAGATAATTTTAAGGGTTGGTGGTGGTGCATTAGTACCAATCACTAGTTTTGGTCATTTATTAATTCATGGTGCTTTAGCTAAAGCAAGCAATTTAGGAGCAATGGGATTAGTAATGGGGATGTTTGATTTAACATCAGCAGGTATTATATCAGCTATTTTCTTTTCTTTTATCTTAGCTGTTATTTTTAAACCCAAAAATTAAAAAATCTAATCGCTTTTGGTAATTTATTATAAAAAATATAAAGTTTTAAATTTTAGTTCAGTAGTGAAGACTCATTTTTTAATTAAGAATAGTTACAACGGGTTATGTGATATATATACTTAACAATCATCATCAACAATTACTAATAAAGATCAACAATAGTTGATCTTTTTAAAATTTCAAAACACTTTTATTCTAAGTTAATATCTTTAGTTTGTTGTGAATTATTTGGTTTTTAATATTCTTATTCAAATAAAAATTATTATTAAAACTAATATTAAATATTTCTTCTAGATGCTCTATTATGTGGTTTCTATATGTGATCATATAGTAGTTTTTGTCAATATCACAACAGTTTAACTTCCTCAATGAATCGATAATTATATTGATGGAATATTTGTGATTAATTTTCTGTTCTAACAATCTAATAATAACTAATGATACAAAACAAGTTAAAAAGTGTGCTTCGATATGTTCTTTTGTCCATACATATACAGGTCTTGTTTGTAAATTGGTTTTGGTAATTTTAAAGGTTTATTCAATCTTCCATAAACCCTTATATTTATTTCTTAAATCAATGTCGCTCATTTCAAGTTCACTTGTAACGATTGAATAATAACCATCGAACTTTTCTTCTTCTTCTATTTTTATCTTCATTTAAAGATAATTCCAAATCATTAGGTATTTCACCAGTTTCTTTATTAAATTTAAGATTATTAATAAATTTAGTTGCTCCATAAGATGTTGCTTCAGTATATTTGCCTGGACTTTTGATTAAATCCTCAGCTTTAGCTAATACTAGTTCTCTTTCCTTTTTTGTTTCCTAGCATATTTATCAGAATAATAAACTTTTTTTTGGTAAACATTGGTTTTGTTATTTTTGATGCCATCCCTCATTATAGTGACATTTTTTGTAAATATTATTGATTTGTGTTTAAAAATAATTTCGTTACCATTTTTATCTTTTATTTGATCGATAATATAATCATCTTGTTTTAAAACGTAATCTTTAAATTCTTTGTCACAACCAAATACCGATTGACCAAAGATATAACCATCTTTATTAGAGTCGGAAATCATATTTGACTGCTATAAAAATGGTGTTATAAGAGGTGTTTAAACCACGGTCAGCAACAGTAATAACTCTATCTAAAGCAAAAGAAGATTTAGTTCTTTTTAATATGGGTCTTATGGTTGTCTTTTCGCTCTCATTACCAGGGAACAACGTATAAGATAAAGGTATATCGTTACTGTCCATAAGTAATCCCATACTAATAATAGGAGATGGTTTGTGTTCTTTGCTAGGCCCTTTTTTAAAATACTACCTTCTTCATCATTATAAGAAATTTCAAAATACTTTTATTCTAAGTTAATATATAGTATAATATATTGAGTATATAATAGAAATGAGGGAACGTATGAAAAAGAAAGTAACAATTGATGGTAATGAAGCATGTGCTTATAATGC
>CAYXLG010000113.1:0-2596 GCA_964465805.1 uncultured Muribaculaceae bacterium | reverse complement strand
TTATTTTAATGCTTCTTTTCTTGATAAATTTAATCTTCCACGTTTATCATAACCTAGTGATTTAACAACAATTTCGTCTCCTACTTTAACAATATCACTTGGTTTTTCAACACGTTCTTTGTCTAAATGAGATACGTGAACAAGTCCCTCACATCCTGGCCAAAGTTCTACAAAACATCCAAATTTTTCAACATTAACAACTTTACCAGTATATATTTTCCCGTCTTCAACTTCTCTTACAATGTCCTTAATAAGATTTGCAGCTTTATTAATAACTTCTTGATCGCTATGATAAATGATTACACGTCCATCATCTTCAATATCAATTTTTACTGCATCTTTATCATTAACACTAATAACGTTACTTGAATCTTGAATAATTTTAGTAATAACTTCTCCGCCCCTACCAATAACATCTTTAATCTTATCAGGGTTAATATTAAACATTTCAATCTTTGGAGCATATTTACTTAGCTCTTTACGAGGTTCATTAATTACATTAGTCATTGTTTCTAATATTTGTAAACGTGCAACTTTTGCTTGATCTAAAGCTTCAGTTAATATTTGTTTAGTAATACCTTTGATCTTAATATCCATTTGCATTGCACATATACCTTTTTTAGTACCTGCTACTTTAAAATCCATATCCCCCATATGGTCTTCTAAACCTTGAATATCAGTTAAGATGGTATATTCATCACCTTTAGTAATAAGTCCCATCGCAATTCCTGCAACAGGTGCTTTAATTGGAACACCAGCTGCCATTAATGATAAACAGCCTGCACAAATGCTTGCTTGACTTGATGAACCATTACTTTCTAAAATTTCTGATACTACTCTAACAGTATATGGAAATTCTTCCTCACTAGGCATTACTTGTAGTAATGCTTTTTCCCCTAATGCTCCGTGACCTACTTCACGACGTCCAGGAGAACCATATCTACCGGTTTCACCAACACTGAATTGTGGGAAATTATAATGAAGCATAAATCTCTTAGTATCTTCTATCCCTAAACCATCAAGCATTTGATGCTCGCCTAAAGCCCCTAATGTAGTTACTGCTAAAGCTTGTGTTTGACCTCTTGTAAATAATGCCGAACCATGAGTTCTAGCAAGTATATCAATCGATGCTGATAATGGTCTAATTTCGGTCATATCACGACCATCAGGTCTTACTTTATGTTCAGTGATTAATTCTCTAACTAATTCTGCTTCAATATTATCTACAACTTTATTAACTTGTTTAATAATATCTTCAAAATTTTCAGATCCTTGATAAATTTCTGAAAAATGATTAATAGTATCTTCTTTTACTTTATCGATAGCAGCATATCTTTCTAATTTTTCTTTAACTTGAATAGCTGCTAACATTTTATCACTAGCGAAATTAGTAACTTCTTCTTCTAATTCTTTATTTATTGTTAATAATTCAACTTCGACTTTTTCTTTACCAACTTCTTTTATTATTTTATTTTGAAAGTCAATTAATTCTTTAATAGCCTCATGCCCAAACATGATTGCTTCAACCATATCACTTTCTAGGACTTCACTACTACTAGCTTCAACCATATTAATCGCATCTTTGGTTCCTGACACAACTAAGTTAATATCACTTTGTTCAATTTGTTCAGTCGTAGGATTAATAATAAATTCATTATCAACACGTCCAACAACAACACCTGCTACTGGTTCTGAAAATGGAATATCACTTATTGATAGTGCTAGCGAACTACCTAATAACGCTGTCATTTCTGGAGCATTATCTTGATCTACACTTAACACTTGGTTAATAACTTGAACTTCATTTCTAAAACCATCTTCAAATAAAGGTCTAATTGGTCGATCAATTAATCTAGCAGCTAAAGTAGCGTTTTCAGTTGGGCGCCCTTCACGTTTAATAAAACCACCAGGAATTTTACCGACTGAATATAATCTTTCAACGTATAGAACTGTTAAAGGAAAAAAATCAACATTAATAGTTTTCTTACTCATGACAGCTGCTGTTAAAACTGCTGTATCTCCGTATCTAACTAAAACTGATCCATTACTTTGTTTTGCTAATTCACCAGTTTCAACAATTACTTTTCTGCCTCTAAAATCCAGTTCAAATATTTTTTTCATAAACTTCCTCCTATTGCAAATTAAAGACACTCAAAAAAGGAGTGCCTATCATTTATTTAATAATAATTATTTCCTTAATCCTAGACTTCGAACAATATCGCGGTATCTAGTAACATCTTTATTTAATAAATAATTTAATAAACTACGACGTTGACCAACCTTTTTAAGTAGTCCTCTTCTAGAATGAAAATCTTGTTTGTGTTCTTTTAAATGTTCAGTTAACACTTTAATTTCTTCTGTTAAAATAGCTATTTGTACTTCAGGTGAACCTGTATCATTTTCTGTTCTAGCATACTTCTTAACAATTTCTTCTTTAATGCCTTTTGATAAAGCCATTAATATCTCTCCTTCCTTATAATTCACTTAAACCGAGACCAGAGTTGGAGATTCTCAAATCCAAGAATAAGTATATTAATAATATACACTAAATTGATTAGTTATGCAATAGATAAAATTGCATTTCTTTAAATTAAAT
>CAYXLG010000112.1:0-2624 GCA_964465805.1 uncultured Muribaculaceae bacterium | reverse complement strand
AGAACTTTCAAAGATTTATTTGAACAAGAAAAGTATGATAGTCAAGAGGAAATATCCAGGGCTATTGGGCAGGTGGTAGAAAACTATGTTAAAAAGTATTAATATTGAAAATCTAAGAGGAATTAGATTTAATACGAACATTGATTTAAATAAAAAATCTTTAATTATTTTTGGGGAGAATGGAAAAGGAAAAAGTTCAATTGTTGATGGAATTGAATATGCAATTACTGGGGATATTAAGCATATTTCTTCAACATGTAGAGAAGTATCATTAAAAAAACACGCCCCTCATATATACGCAGATTTTCAAGAGATAAAAGTTGAAGTGGAATTTAGTGATGGAAGCGTATTATCTAATTATAAAGAGCCTGAGAAAGGCACATTGGCATATAGAATAAGAAATAGTAAATTAGGAAACATAAATATTTTAAGACGCTCTCAACTGTTAGATGCTATTTCTGCCCAACCAAAAGAAAGATATGATTTGTTAAAGCAATTTCTGCCACTTGCTGAAATAACAAAATTTGAGAATGCTTTAAAAGGAGTAGTTGATAAGTTTCAAGGGGAAGTAAATAATCTTAAAACAGAAATTGAAAATCATATGAGGAACATTCAGGCTGCTCTTGACATAAAGGATTTAGGTTCTGTTACTTCTGATAATATCTTCTCGATACTTGTAAATAGAGGTAAACAGTTTAACATAGAAGATATAAAAGACTTTAAGGAAATACCGGAATACATAAAAAAAGTTGATAATTATATTGAGTGTATGGGAAATATAAATCGAGATGTAATTATTAGGAATTTTTTGAATTTGCTTAATGAACTAATTGATAAAAAATCACCTGAACTGTTTGCAAAAGCGATTTATGATAATATTAACACAAAACTTGATTTGGTTCAGAAAAAGAAAGTTGTTTTTTACGAGGAATTTCTCACTACAGGTATTCAATGGTTACAGGAAGAAAACAAATCACTATGTCCATTTTGTGAAAGTCCGATAGATGTACCAAGTGTTATAGAAAGAGTAAAGAAGAGAATAAATGAGAATTCGGAGTATTCAACACTTAAAAAGGAGTTTCAAAGAGATTATAGTATATTGCAGTCAGAACTTAAATGGTGGGAAGACAATCTAGACAAGATTAGAAATATAAACAAAAAAATTAATGATGAAAATATTGAAAATTTATGTAAAACAATTGAAGATGATATCGAGAATTTCAAGAAATTAGTTCCTAATAGCATACAAGAAATCATTATTGTAAAGAATTTGCCAAATTGGAATGAATCTATTTATAAAAATGCTATTCATCTAAAAAATGAGTATAGTAACAAAGTACTTCCAAAGGATGCCGTGTTATTACTTAACGAAGCAATTAAATTTAAAAATGATTTAAAAATTGTATATGACAACATTGTACATATAAATAAGAAAACTAAAGAAAATACTCTTTTAAATAAAAAATATAAAATTGCTAAGCAATTTTATGAGGAATTGGTTCGCCAACGTAAAAATTCCGTACAAGAAATTTATGATGAAATTAAAAATGATATTAATAGTTACTATAGTAGTATGCATTTTGAAGAGGATATAGGTGATATTGATTTAAAAATAAAAGATTCTTCAAGCAAGGGAAGTGTCATAATAGAAGCAAGTTTCTATGAAAAGAGTGGTGAGGACCCGAGAGCATATTATAGTGAATCACATCTTGATACTTTAGGATTGGCAATTTTTCTAGCATTATATAAGCGAGAATGTTCAAAAAATAAAGATTTAAGATTATTAATATTAGATGATGTGCTTACATCTGTTGATGCGGCACATAGAATCAATATAATAAACCTTATTTTTTCTGAATTTAAAGAACACCAATTAATTATTACAACTCATGATATTGTATTATATAAGGAAATCCTTGAGTTAGAAAAATTATATGGAGGAAATAACAAGTATAGAAATATTGAGATATGTGAATGGACAAAAGATAGGGGACCTATATTAGATGATACTAAGTCAGAAATTGTGAAGTTAAGGGAACATTTAACTAATCCTCATACAGATAAAAATATTCTTGCTTCTGCTACTGGTACTTTTCTGGAACTAGTTTTATGCAAATTAAGGTACTCTTTGGAAGTATCAATCCCTGCAAAATATCAAGATAAATATACCATTGTGGATATTTGGGATAACTTATACTCTAAATTAAAGAAGAATAAGGAATTTTATAGGTTAAATTCAAAGGTATTAGATTCCATCAATGTTTCTAAGTTTATTAGAAATATAAGTGGGTGTCATTATAATGAATGGGCTCAAGGAGTATCCAAGGATGAAATAAAACAATTCACAAATAATGTTATACGGTTTTATGAGATAGTATATTGTAGCATTTGTAACTCCTTTATAAAAAAGAGTAATGATAATGAAGATTATCAATGCAATTGTTCGAGATTGCAATATAATAAAAAAGACCAATTATTAATTTCATAATTTTTGAATTTATATATGCATGAAATTATATACTTTATTTATAGTTTAATAATCACATCTATCAGATTTGCAAAGCAAGAATTTCGGACATACAATAATAAACTAATAAAGAAAATTACTAGTAAGAATACTAAGA
>CAYXLG010000111.1:0-2725 GCA_964465805.1 uncultured Muribaculaceae bacterium | reverse complement strand
TTACATTAGATGTGTCGAAACCACTTAAATCTAAACTGGTTAAACTACTCGCTCCATGAAACATATAAGACATATCAGTTGCATTAGATGTATCTAAATTACTCATATTTAAATTAGTTAAATTACTTAAATTTTCAAACAAGTTCGAAGAAGTTTGGTTTGAATATACATTATCCCCGTCCCCCCCTATTGTTAATTCATATAATTCATTATTATCTTTATCATGATACCAAGCCATTACTGCCCCGTTTTTTTAAATGATACATCCCATGAACCTATAGCATCACTTGGTACCTTATTTGTTGTTTTAAACTCAATACTCTCTATTTGATTTTTTAATAGTGGTCCGTTTAGATAACCACTGGTTGATCCGCCATAACTAGCAGCCATTAATGTTGGTACTTTTATTTCACAATCTTCTAGTTTTTTAACAGATACCTCTATTTCCTTATCTTTATAGCCTTTTATAGCACACCATTTACCATTATGAATAGCTAATGCTATCTCCCCTTTTTCATTTATAATAATTTTGCCATTTTGGGGTCTTAAGCCTTTATAATCCAATTTATAACCACTTTGATCCGATGTTTCAATATTATTTTCATAAGTATAAGTTATTTTCTTTGGTTTTGAATCTTTCAAAAGATTTTTAGAATAATCAAGTTCTGCAGCTTTTATTAGACCATATGCCGAATTTTTAAATGCGCCCTTTTTAGCATCATCAATTGTTTTTACAACAATTGGGGTTGCAACAACAGCTATTATTGTTAATACCACTATTACTGCTAATAATTCAATTAATGTAAAACCTAATTTTTCTGTTTTAAACACATCATACCTCCAATTAAGCTCATTATAAACTAATAATATCACAAAACGAATTATGCGTCAATTAAATTCACACAAAATGTAAAGTAATATTATTTCCTAATATATTATTATTAAATTTTTCATAGTCGCAAATTACCTGTTAAATTTTCGTTAGTTTTTATGATATTTTAATTTGATATTAGTGATATTATTGTAGACTTTGCACATATAAAAAAGCACCAATATAATGGTACCTTTTACTTTATAGTTTATATTCAAATTCAAAATCAAGTATTTTAATAGTGTCTCCTTCTTCGGCACCTAATTCTCTTAACTTATCATCTATTCCCATTTTACGAAGTTTATGTGAAAATCTCAACACTGCCTCATCACTATTAAATCTAGTCATAAGTACCAATTTTTCAACTTTTTCACCTTTAATTACCCAAGCATCAGTTTCCTCAATAATAATAAACGGTTCTTCTTTTTCAAATTTATATAACACATGACTTTCAAATTTTTCATCTTCGTATAATGGTTGCTTTTCGATTTCATCTAGCATATTTGCCATTTCAATTAATACTTTATCTAATCCTTCACCATTAATAGCTGATATTGTATAAATTGGAGCATCAACTTTTTCTTTGAATTTTTTTAAGTTATCTTTAGATCCTGGAATATCCATTTTATTAGCAATAATAATTTGTGGTTTTTTTAAAATTGCAGGATTAAAGTTTTCAAGTTCTTTATTAATGATTACATAATCTTCATACGGATCACGCATTTCAACACCACTCATATCAATAATATGTGCAATTATCCTTGTTCTTTCAATATGTTTTAAGAATTGATCTCCAAGTCCTTCACCAAGTGATGCACCTTCAATTAATCCTGGTAAATCAGCTACAACAAATGAACGATTATCAATAGTTTTAACAACACCCAAATTAGGTGATAAGGTTGTAAAATGATATGCTGCTATTTTAGGTTTAACTGCTGATATTTTAGAAATAATTGTTGATTTACCAACACTAGGCATTCCAACCAGCCCAACATCGGCTAATAGTTTTAATTCAACTTTTATTTTACGAACTTCACCAGGTTCACCATTTTCTGCAATTTCTGGTGCAGGATTAACACGCGTTGCAAATGCCATGTTTCCCCGACCACCACGTCCACCATGCGCAACTATAGCTTCGTCATCTTTATTAGTTAAATCAGCAAGTACTAAACCAGTATCAACATCAGTTACTACAGTCCCAGGTGGCACTTTAATAATAATATCATCTGCTGATTTTCCGTGTTTGCCTTTACCTTCACCATTTGCTCCGTGCTTACCTTTAATTAGTCTTTGATATCTTAAATCTATTAATGTATTTAATCCTTCATCTACTTTAAAAATAATATCTGAACCACGGCCGCCATTACCACCAAATGGTCCACCCATATCAACAAATTTTTCACGACGAAAGGCCATACATCCATTACCACCATCTCCAGCTTTAACTTCAACAATTACTTCATCTACAAACATTTTTTGACCTCCCTTAGTTTCAAACAAAATGATTTAATTTTTCTAAATCATTCAAAATCTATTGTTATTATTGTATCATATTCCAGTTAAAATAACTATGTTTTTTATTTCTATTCTCTATTATCAATAATTGTTAAAAATAAAAGATAAACAACCATTAATAAACCGATCATTAAAAATGTATTATTTAAATTAGCAAATTTACTTTGAAATAATGTTTTTATATAATTCATATTATTCCCTCCATTGTTAATTTTACAATAATTTTTTTCCTTATTTTATATTAACCATTTTTGCACACAAGATAAAATTATAACAAATCAACAATTACATTACAAGCAAATAATTATTTTTTAAAAAAACAATGTAAACCAACAAAAA
>CAYXLG010000110.1:0-2852 GCA_964465805.1 uncultured Muribaculaceae bacterium | reverse complement strand
AAAATTACTTTAGCAAGTTTCTTCATAAAATCTCCCCCTATAAACAGTTATATTTTAGAAATATCGTATCTGCATAATAATCCATAAGAAACTTTAAACCTGTGCCAAACATTTAGTCGTAAACCATATGGAAACCACCAATCCACCCTTCCACACCGCTTTCTGTTCTAATCTTAAGTCCACTGTCACTATAAGAAATATAATTTATACCGCCCTCTCCCTCCCATGTATCAATAACTCCATCTAAACTTGTTACAGTAAATTTTTCTCCTGGTTCTATAATATAATTTTCTTTTGCCTTCCTAGAACGATACTCAGGATCCGCCGGCAGTCCATATATAACCGCTTCTTTTGTCAGAAATACAGTAAATATATATTCCGCTGTTAATGTTTTACCAATAAGTTCATCATTTACGACAAACTTTTGATCATTTATATTATAATAAACAACGGTATAGTCCAAATTGTTTACCCCAAATATATTTCCGCTCCAATAATATATATTTCCATCACCCGGAACAGATGTAATCTCACTATAAAAACTAATAATTTTTTCTATTTGCTCTCCATTAATTCTGAATATTGTGTTCATAACCCTATCAGGCAATTCGTTACTATTAACCAGATTAAATTCCAGAAAATCATCATCTGTATCAACATCATAAAAGACTATGGCAGCATTACTGGGGATTGAGGAATAAAAGTGTTGTTCAAAGTTTCCAAACTCAAAATCAAAGGAATTATTACAATAATTCAAGGATACACTTTCTACAAGATCAATGCCGTCCCGGTTTGTTTGAACATTGGTTTTATACGAAATCGTCTCAATTAATCCATCTTGATCAAAATCATATTTTATTTCTCCTTTTTCACTCTTTTCTCTGGAAAAGCTAAATCCCCATTCTCTATTTGTTTCTAATGATTGCTTTATTTCATCATAGCGTTCCTTCTCAATCTGAGTAAGTTCAGAATACGATAATTCTTTATCCGGAAAATCTTTCCCCGGGGTGTTGTCAGTGCCATTCGAGGTACCAATAGAAGGAGTTTCTTCTACAGTGGCCTTCACATCTATTTCTCCATTTCTCTCTTTTTCTACAAATAAATTACATCCCGATAAACTAAAAATAATAAGTAAAACCAAACAAACTATGTTTTTCTTCATATCCTTAATCTCCCATTATGTTGAATTTTTATAGATTATGCTATAATAAGAATAATTTTTCTTTAATAAACATATTATCTAATTCGACAGTAATTGTCTATCTGTTTTTGTAATTTCCCTACAATCTATAAAAGATAAGATCTCAGCACTACAATATCCTGGTCTTAATGCATCTGTATGTCCAATTCAAAAAAAGCAGTTGAAAGGATACTATAGATACTCTACTTCATTTCAAACTTTGAGACACTATTATCGATATCACCTAAAGACCTTTCACAAATTATATATTCATAAGTCTTGCCGGATCTGCTCTTCCATTTAATCTTTTCCGTTGGTATCCCTTCAGGCTGATATGTCTTAATTACAATAGTTTGGTCTTTAAGTTTTTCAATTCTTTTTACGGTTTCTTTTTCTTTTAAATCATTTTCCTCTTCGTCCCATATTAATTCAACTTGCTCAAAATCAAAAATCTCTCCTCTTACGACTATTTCAATATATTCTTCTCCCTCTATCAATCCTTCAAGAAGAATAGTATTTTTATTTTCTAATGACAATGGTTTTTCATATAAAGCTTTTACTATTACTTCTTCTTGTAAATTCCCATCCTTACTAATTGATGCAGGTGTTTCAATAGCGGGAATTTCCGGTGAACCGCTTTTACATCCGGAAAAAACAATAGCCAAAATTACAACAAACACATAGATATGTGCAAATTTCATCTTAACACTTTCCATATTAGCACTCCTTTTCAGTATACTACCGTCCAATGATATTTTATCAAATTTTATTTGAGATTTATAATTATTTATTTTCATCTTCATAATCAGGATTTCTTCCTACCGAACATAACCGCAAAAGAATAATACTTATAGATGCAGCTGACATCCTGAAATCCGATTTGCCTAAGCCATTCCAATTGCTGATTTAATGGTGCTTCCTTGTCCAGCTTCATTCTTTCAAACGCTGATAGAATCTCATTTTCCGGTAAACCGCTTTTCGAAACGACATAAGCAGAATCATTTGCCAGCAATACATTCACGCTGCGAGAATAAATGCCATCAGGCGAAGTTTGGTCAATTGAATATTCAACAGCATCGTCATCCGTAATAGTCACTATAGCTTCACCACTATTATATTTGTTAAGTAGCATTTCGAAAACTTCCTTTTTGAAATCCATATCAATATCTTCTCCACCTGAACCAAACTCATAATAACTGTATTTAAATTCATCTAATGATTGGTAATAGTTTTTGATTTTATCTTTATCAATTTCTCTGCAATATTTATACCATCCATATTTCAAAATTGTATATCCACTATCGTTTTTCACTGAATAAATAGTAGCTTCGTCATTATAATTTAATATTTTAGCCAACACAATATTTATAAGATTGTCACTATCTTTTGCATTTGCTACTGCCTGACCGAGTTCAAATTTGTTTCCTCCAAACTCATCACCAATTTCTACATACAAATCTCCATTATAATAGAATTTTTGCAGCATCCTTATTTCATCAGTTGTACAACTTACGTAAATACCTGTTTTAACATAATCGTCAAAAGAATTCTGATTTGCAAATCGCATAAATCCGATCCACCCAATTGGTAATGCAGCGGGGATCAATGAAATACAAAGTGAACTACCACCGCCTATAGAGGCAGATGGCTTCTTGGTCAATATCTCTATTGA
>CAYXLG010000109.1:0-2891 GCA_964465805.1 uncultured Muribaculaceae bacterium | reverse complement strand
CAATTCATCCCCCACCTATAGAGGATGAGGGACTTCTTGCCAAAGAAAGTTAAAAATTTAAAAAATTAATAAATTTGATCATAGCATAGTATAATGATTCTATCGGTATTTTTTATTTCACATTTTATGCATAACTTTTATTTAGTCCTAACTTTAGTATGTTCTGAATAAGAATATAAAAATACACTTATAAAAAAACTTAATGGAAAAAGTTTTATGGTAATAAAGACTCTATATGTAGTTGCATATCTATGATAATTATTTTTGATAAAAGAAAACAATACTCTGAATTGGATAAATCCAATGCTATTGATAACAAGTTTGCTGCTAAAGAACATAAAGAGGTGCGCTTATGGTTGTTAAGTATAGTAGGGAGCTTAGTGAATTTTGTTTTTTTAGGGAAGATGGTACATACGTTAAAAATATAGATATAATGTTTAAATTTGAGTTTAATATGAGTGAATTTTTTAGTTGTATGAGCACGCTTTGTTTTAGATTTAAGGGAAAAGTTAAAAAAATTAATGATATTAGCAAACAACATTACCATGGCTGCCCATATGTAATGGCTTTTGCAAATAAAGATGAAGCTCAAGCTGCTTTGGATTGGATAAATTCAATAAAGCTATTAAATAAACTTAATTAATAATAAGTGTTTACTATAATTAACAACGAAAGTATTAATTATTAATTAATTTTTAAAAAAAGAGCAAGCATATATTATTAGCTAAAGTAAAGTATAGTCCAAAAATTAATCGATTTTAATCGTAATTGAATCAAATATCTTTTTTTATATCCTGATACTAGCATAGCGTTGAGATTAAAAATTGACATAAGGGATTTAATATATTAAAGCCAGAACTTGATAGTGAAACTGCTCCCCATAGTGATGATACTATGTTTGATAATTCAATAGTTTTTATGAGTAAAATAGATGCTCAAAGTGCAGCTGATTGGATTAATTCACAATTTCTATTATTAAAACTATCTTCATTTAAAAGCAGACTGTATAAAGATATTTAGCTTAATATAGAATTAACAATTGCTTGTTGAATTATATCTATGTGAAAGGTGATATATAATGCAACTTAAAATAAAGGTAAATTATGATCATATTAGTGAATCATTTTATGTTGCTATGTGCCCAAATGGTGACCTTTCTCCGCACTTTTATTTTGATCATACTATAGCAATAATGCTTAAAATCAACCTAGATAATTATAGGGATATATTGAAAACAAAATTTAATGGTAATGTGTGTATTCATAGTGATAATGCGAGCATGATTGATACAACTAAGTTTAATAATAAACATGATGCACAGAATGCTGCGGATTGGATCAAATCACAATACTTATTGTCTGTTTTATCTAAAACATAGTTATTGTTAATGCTAACAGTGAGGGAGGTTAGATTAGTATATGGATATTGAACAATTAAGATCACAATTAAAAGCATATTTTAGTCATAAAAATGAATCTTATTACCTAACGATAGAAGGTGATTCTTCACCCATAGCTGATATTTACATTGCTAATACTTTCAACATTGATTATGAGCTATACACAAAGACGCTGAAAACAAAATTCAATGGAAATCAAAAAGAAAAAACTGGATATAAAAAGCATACATTTATTTTTTTCAATTCAAAGCAAGATGCTGAAAACGCTATTGATTGGATTAAATCACAATGTTTGCTATTTTCTCTATATAAAGGCAATTGTGAGGTTTCTGATAATGTAAATTTATTAAAATTTATATTTAAGATTAATTAAACTACTTATTCAAAATTAATGTATAAATTTACATTAAATGCTGTATATTGAGCCTAATTAAAGTATATTTATACAGCTTTATTAAAAGAGAGGTAAAGAAAATGTCAAACCTAGATTACTCAACAAACATTAAAGAATCTGAATTATGGAATCTAAATTATTCTCTAGCATCATATATTTGCCCTAGATTAAAAATGTTTAAACAAAGGCAAATAGGGTATCCCAATAATTTTAAGGATGCAAAAGAGTGGGAAGCTGCTTTGGATAAAATGATTCTTGCGTTTGAAACAATGATAAAGCAAATTAATACAAATCAACGAACAGAAGGTGAAAATAAATTAATTTCAGAAGGATTAATTTTATTTAGTGAAAACTTGCAAAATCTATGGTATTAAACTTAATCATATTAATACTAATTATTTAGTATAGGTGGACCAAAGATAATGACAGAGATGTTGCAAATTTTAGAAGAGTTTATTGAAAGAATAAATAGAACAAATTGGAATTGGGATGACGAGGCAAATGAGACTATTGATTTTATAGAAAATAAATCAAAAGAATTATGCAAGATGCTTGAAAAAGATAAACCATTAACTCCATTGGAAAGAAAAGATGCTTTAATGAAGCACTTTTATGGCTCTAAAGATAGGTTTGAAAAGAGGCCAAACTTACTTGAATTAAATAATTTAATGGAGGGGCTTTCAAATGATTCATTTGATGATTATCATTATTTAAAAGGCGGTGGTGGCGCCAAATAAATGCACAAAAAAATTCTAATAGACCACCTTTGCCACCACCTAATAAATACAAATTATAATAAACATATAATATAGAAAAGGGATATTTAAAATGGATAATCTTATAGCGGATAGAATTAAAGATGAATTTGATTTCATTAATAATGTGCTTATATATTCAACAACTCATAATATAGTAATTACTTTAAATGCTGATCACCATGAATTTATTGCTCAAAAATTAATTAATCCAAATTTATTAAAAGACATTGATAATGTTAGTTTGAAAATTGCCAACAATTTTATTCGTCTTTGTAAAAAACAATATACAAATAAAGAATGTATAATTAAAATTAGTTTGACTGATAAAACTCCATTAGAT
>CAYXLG010000108.1:0-2976 GCA_964465805.1 uncultured Muribaculaceae bacterium | reverse complement strand
ACAACTGAAAAAAATATAAAATATAAACCTAATATAAATATAGCACGATACCTTTTATTAGTTTTAATATTATTAATAAATTCTACAATAATTTTTTTCATATTATCTACCACCTAATCTAATATTTTTCCTACAATTGAATCTTTATCTTGTAATCCATTTAGAAAATCTATTGCTGACATTTTAGTTTTTCCTTCTGGTTGAACCACCGTGAAAACTATTTCTCCATTACTTACTTTTACACCAAATCCATCATCATAAATATTAGTTATTTGGCCATCAAATATATTAGAAAAATAACGATCTGTTGGATATGATTCCCAAACCTTTAAAATCTTACCACCAAAATAACAAAAAGCTCCTGGCCAAGAATTTAATCCCCTAATTTGATTATAAATTTGTTTTTTTGTTTTACTAAAGTTAATCTTTTCATCACTTCTTTTAAGCACTAAAGCATATGTAGCATCATTATTATTTTGAGGTGTTCTAGGTGATGTACCATCAATAATGCTAGGTAAAGTTTTTAATAATAAATCACGACCTAAAAAACTTAACTTATCATGTAATGATGAAGCGGTTTCATTATTAGTAATTTCTATTTCTTCTTGACTAATAATATCGCCTTCATCTAATCCTTCATTCATATACATAATAGTAATTCCTGTTTTTTTATAACCATTAATAATTGCACGATGAATTGGAGCCCCACCTCGAAGTTTTGGTAACAAAGAAGCGTGAACATTAATACACCCCAAACGTGGCGCCTCTAAAAGAGCACTTGGTAATTTTTGTCCATATGCACAAGTAATAATCAGATCAGGTTCTAAGGACAATATAGAATCTAAATCTTCAACTATTTTTTCTGGTTGAAGAACTAAAATAGTGTTTTCATTGGCAAGTTGTTTAACTGGAGGTACTATTGTTTTTTTGTTTTTACTTTCGCGATCCGGTTGAGTAACCACCGCCCTGATTTTATAATTATTAATTAAACCTTGTAATACTGGAACACTAAATTCAGGTGTACCCATGAAAACAATTTTTAATTTTCGATTAATTTCAATATTACTATAATCCATACCATTTATCACCTATCTTTATTTTATCATACATTCATAAAAATAACTATAATTTTATAGGATTGATGTCAATGTCAACAAACACTTTATTATTACTTTTATAACGATTGTTTAATTCAATTAATAAAGGCATTAATTTATTCGTATTTTTATATTTAATAACAATTTGTAAGTAATAAATATTATTAATTTTTGGCATACTAGCTGAACTAGGTCCTAATAAAGAAACATTTTTATCAACATGACGTTCTAAATAATTCACTATTTTCTGTGCTTCTTTTTGAGCTGAATCATAACTTCTTCCCGATATTTTAATTAAAGTTAAATTATAAAACGGTGGGTAACCTAATTTCCTTCGTATGCTCATTTCTTGTTGATAAAACCCTAAATAATTATTGTTTATGGCACAAATAATACTATAATGCTCTTGATTAAAAGTTTGAATAATAACTTTACCTGAATAATTACCCCTACCAGCTCGCCCGGATACTTGATTTAATAATTGGAATGTTCTTTCAGCACTTCTAAAATCAGGAATATTTAAAGATGCATCACCGTTTAAAACTCCAACTAAAGTAACTTTTTCAAAATCTAATCCTTTGGCAATCATCTGTGTACCAATTAAAATATTATACTTTTCCTGTTTAAAGTCATCAATAATTTTTTCATGACTTCCTTTTCTTGTAGTAGTATCTACATCCATCCTAACAACTTTAGAACTTGGAAACATCTTCTTTACTTCTTCTTCAAGTTTTTGAGTTCCTAAACCAAACTGATTAATATCTTTACTATAACATTCTGGACAGACTTCTATTTTTCTTACCATATAGTTACAATAATGACATCGCATATTATTAGTCGTTTTATGATAGATAAGTGGTATATCACAATTTGGACATTTCATTGTATATCCACAATTATGACAAGTCATAACGGTGGTATAACCTCGTCTATTTAATAAGATAATAACTTGTTTTCCATTCTCTAAGGTTTGATTAATCGCCTCAACTAAAGGTTTGGATAAAATTTTATTACCTCTTTTTATTTCTTCACTCATATCTACTAATTTTACAATAGGCGGATTATCATTTACCCTTTTTGTCAATTCCAACAATTCATATGTTCCCATTTTAGCCCTTGTATAACTTTCAATAGTTGGAGTGGCACTTCCTAGTACTAATGGACATTTATGAGTCCTAGCACGTTTTATTGCAACATCAACAGTATTGTACTTAGGAGTGTTTTCTTGCTTATAAGTTGTCGAATGTTCTTCATCAATAATAATTATTCCTAGATTAGTAAAAGGCGCGAAAATAGCACTTCTAGCACCTATCACAATTGATACTTCTCTTTTCTCAATCTTACGCCACTCATCATATTTTTCCCCCATACTTAATCGACTATGGAGAATTGCAATTTTACTACCAAAACGATTTTTAAAATTTTCAACCATTTGTGGCGTCAAACTAATTTCAGGTACCAAAACAATAGCTTCCTTTTTAAGTTTTAAAACATATTCAATAACATTCATATAGACTTCCGTTTTACCACTTCCAGTAATTCCATGTAATAAAAATGGTTTAAACTCATTAATATGACTTTTAACCTTATCAACAGCATATACTTGTTCCTTATTTAATTTTACTTTATTATTTTTCTTTATGCTACTATTATTTAAACGGTATATTTCTTCCAATTCTTCAACTATTAATCCTTTATCCAATAAAGTTTTTACAGCCGAAGCCGAAATATTTATACAAGTTTTTCTTAAAGAACGACCTTGACTTTTTATAAGTTCAATAACTTCTTCTTGCTTTTTACTACTTATTTGATTAACATCAAAATTAGCACTTAACTTTAAATACTTTTCATATTTTTTATTAACTACTAATCCTTTTTT
>CAYXLG010000107.1:0-3026 GCA_964465805.1 uncultured Muribaculaceae bacterium | reverse complement strand
CACTATTATTTACTCCTAGTATAAATATATCATAAAAATTAGATTATTTGAAATATAAATTAACAATCTCATATGATATAGAATTACTATTCCATTCGTTCGATATAAAAAACTTATTAATTGAACTAACTTAACATTAATATAAAAATCCTAAGATTTATTTTATATCTTTAGGATTTCTTTAATAAAAGTCTTAATGGCACAGTTTTAAATAATTTTATAATTTAAAATATAATAATTATATTGTTCGTGGTTCATTAAATATATTCTGAACATTTTCATATAATTTTTTTGAATAAGCTTTTCTTAATTTGGGTTTATAATATACTTTGATTTTGTAATTATTATCAATTGAGATTAAAGCTATATTATATTTTTTAAACATTTCTAAAGTTTTTAAAGCAGGATAAATGTTATTTTGATCCATACAGACATATGCTTTATCTGAAAAACTTTTATATTTAAATGCTTGTGCCAAAGCCCTTTTCTAGTTTTTCAATTTTAATTCAATAGTGATAATTTTTTTACTGTTTTGATTTTTTAGAAGTAAGTCAGGTCTCCAATTAATCCTTCAACTTCTTGTTTAAGAATACAGTCTCTTAAATCATTTAGTTTTAAACTATTGTTTTCCAACAAAGATACAAGTGCAATTACCATATCTTTTTCTGTTTTAAACATATTATTCCTCCTTAACTTTTTCGTAAAAATTTTTTAAAGCAGTTCTCCATTTATTTACATCTAAGAAGATTTTTCTCCTATTTCATAAAATGTATTATTGGTCTCTTTCAGCCTACCTCATATATGAAATATACAATAATATGCTTTCATATAATTTTTAACTTTGTTAAAAATTATACCACGGCATATCTATAATAAATAAAGCTATTGGTTGTCCTACTAATTGAATATCAAATTTTAAACTTGGTTCAACTTTACTACTTGCACTATGTATTCTAAAAGATATTTGCCATCCATTATCCATAATTAATTCTAAAGTGGTTTTCGAATTTTTTTTAAAATTTAATTCTACAACACGAGTAGGTAGTTCTAAAATACTTATTTCTCGACATGGAGATATATCTGTTGCAGATTGATTTAAGGATCCATACATATTAAATGGTATTATTCTAGTAATTTTTTGTGAACTAATGCTTATTAATTTATAAAAGTCATTAGTGCCAATTAAATAACCAATCAATTTTTTAGTTATTATATCCCCATGAATATCAAACTGTGATTTCAATTCTTTCATAAATGCATTTAGTATAGGAACATAGTATTTTTCATCTTTGTTTTCTATATCTCTCCACATTATATTTTCACTTTTAAGTTTTTTTAATTCGTTAAAATACGGAGCAATTTCATCAAAATAATTTTTAGAACATTTAATTCCAAACCATTTTTCTCCAAAATCAATATCTAAAGAAAGTCTTGAGTGTTTTAATGCATAGTGATTATGTTTGACTGATATTCCTATTTCCCAATCAATTGATTTTCTTATCATAAGAACATCTCTAACATCTCCTGTTTTACCAGCTTGGTCAGGTTGCAATGAAATACTTAATTCATCTGCTCCGTCTTCAATAATTCTAGGTTCCATAGTTAATATAGCACGAATTCCTGAAGCAGCAGATGTTAACATTACTTGTTGTTCTGCAGTAGATAAACTAAAATATCTTTGTTTTGCTATCTGCATACTAGAATTCTCTATTATTACAATTTTTCTATTATTTGAAACTAATTTTTCTATAGCAAGTACACAGGCATATTCGTATGCTTTTCCATGTATTGAGGACTTGTTTGTTATTTGTCTTGACATAAATCCTCCTTTATTTTTTCAGCAATATAATAAGCTAAATTTACAGGAACTGCATTTCCAATCATTTTATAAGCATCTGCTAAATCTTTATATTTAAATATAAAATCATCTGGAAAAGTTTGGATTCTAGCACACTCTCTAACACTTAATCTTCTATATAATTTTTCTTTTCCTGGCTCGAAAATCCTTTCGTTTTGTGAAATAAACTGCATTTTAGGAGCTTTTGGATGAATAGGAGCATGTCTTGCTCCAGCTTGTATAGTAAAAGATGGTTCATCCCAGCTTCTTACTCTATTTCGAGACATATAAATTGGCGAATAACCACCAATAAAATATTCGTTATTAGGAATTTTTAAATCACCATTTGATTTGTTTTTATCTAATGCTGGAATTGCTTCATCTAAATCAGATATAGCATCCTTTAAGGTAAGTTTTGGTGTGCGTGCTTTAGGAAAAACAAAACTTTTTTTCAGATCTTTTCTATAACCAACAATGATAACTCTTTTTCGGTCTTGCGGTACATCATAATCATTTGCATTTAGTAATTTATACTTGACATCATATCCTAAATTCTCAAATTCTTTTATAAATCCATCGAAAGAATTTTTATGTTTGGAGCTTAATAATCCAGAAACATTTTCTACAAGAAAAAACTTTGGTTGTTTTGTTTTTAATATTCTTATATAATCTAAAAACAATTTCCCTCTTTCGTCATTAATACCTCTACCAGCACCTGCCTCTGACCAACTTTGACAAGGTGGTCCACCAATCATTCCATCAGCATCCGGTATTTCGCTGGCATCTATTTGCATAATATTTCTTTTATCTAAAATTGTATTAGGAAAGTTATATTCAAATGTTTCCCAAATTTTCGCATCATATTCATTAGCCCAAACTGTTTCAAACCCTGCTTTTTTAAAGCCTAAATCTAATCCTCCAGCTCCGCTAAATAAAGAAATTATTTTCATGGTTATACCTCCTCAATAATGTCACCCTTATATATATATTGTACAACATTAAGTCATCATTTCCTTTTTTTGAATATTAAAAACATTTTACAATCATATTATTCTATTTTTATTTTATCACATATTGTGTAAAAAAGATTATATATTGAAATATTTTGTAGTAATTCCTCGCAATAGAAAAAACTCCTAAAACTCATCAAAATATTGAGTTTCAGGAGTTTGTTTTCATTTAATGGGGC
>CAYXLG010000106.1:0-3033 GCA_964465805.1 uncultured Muribaculaceae bacterium | reverse complement strand
TTCAATTATAAAATTAGTATCGACAATTTCCTCATATGATTCTTCAGGCAATTGATTTAAAATTCCACTTGTAATTTCGGAATCAGTTTTAATTTTACGTGAATGTTTATTAAGAAGATAAACCCACATTTGAATTGCTGCACTTAAGTCTATGGTTGCCATTTTTGCAATTGTAGACTTAAGTGTATCAACATTGTTATCCCAATCATCCTTAAACATATCAAAGCTTTCATATAATATTTGCTGCTTAATTTCAGAACCCATTGCCATAAATACCACCCTTTCTAATGGATTTTCATTTTATTATAATTTCATACTCCTCGCCGGAATACTGTTCACAGTACCATTCCCATTGCCTTACTCTTTTTTCAAAATGTAAGCTTTTTAATGGATCTTTTATATAAATTACTTTTGAGTTGTTTTCACTCTGTATTAGTAAGCAAATAATATAGTTTTCGCCATATTGATGAGCAGCCGTATACTCATTATTTGTAATTGTAAATGATGCTGTTGAACTATTTAAAAGCTTAACCTCGATAAATCGATTTTCGCCATCAGGCGTAGTACTCTTTACATCATATCCAATGTTTTGACGACTAACATCAATTGCATCATTTCCAAAATACTTTTCTAATTCAATGCACTGTTGCTCAGCAGATCTCCATTTTGAGATAACAGGTTTATTAGTAGGTATCGACGCATTTTTCATCTCTGTATTTATGTAATACGTTTCGATTTGTTTACTTGTCTGTATACAAATTCTTTCACTATCAATACCTATTTTTGAACTTAAAAGTTTTATATCATATGGGCTCATAATTTCAGAAATTGCACGTTTTAGAGCATCAGAAGGCTTTTTAGTTCCGATTTGCTCCAAACCAACAACACCAGA
Source organism: uncultured Muribaculaceae bacterium (assembly GCA_964465805.1). Classification (GTDB taxonomy): domain Bacteria; phylum Bacillota_I; class Bacilli_A; order RF39; family UBA660; genus DUPI01. The sequence continues at coordinate 2,141 of CAYXLG010000106.1, read as the reverse complement.
CTCGCAAGGAATTAATATATCTTGAATAGATAAAGAATCCTTATTTGCTATACTAGCGGCTTTAATGGCATTTGTGACACATGACAGAATTTTTGCGTATGTTTGCGGATTTAACTGTTCTACAAAACTCTTTTCCGCAAGAGTGCGAGAGATCTCTTCTGCGGAGAAAAACTCTTTTGAATATCTTTCAATAAAATTATCAATCAGTGGAAAGCTAAAGTAATAGTTATCTTTTATAGATTGCATTCCAATATATTGAGACTTACGCAAAATGCTTTTTTCGCTGTTTTCGAAAATGTTAGGAATTAGTTTGCACTTGCTAATAAGCTGTGTAGAGTTATTTCTCAACTCAACACGAAGGGATTTTTGTATTATAGTATTCAATTTATTAATTAATTTCTGATTCATTATACTAAATGAATTTAGCATGGAGATCATACTTTCATTTAAGCTAAATATAGAATAATTAATATCACTAGGTTCTTCTAACGCTAACTCTACAAATATAGTATTTCTATCTCTCAATGCTGCTTGTATTGTTTCAAAAATCAGTAATGCAAGTTTATCAAATGCTTTATCTGTTAATACGTCTTGAGTAATATGCTTCCTTGATGGGTCAGTTGTAAAATCTGCATTTAATTTTAGTGCAAAAGGTGTTTTGTCTAATGTAGGTAAAAAGCAATGATATACGGCTTCTTCCGAATTACATGGAACGACTCTATTGTCAATAAATTTCATCGCAATAGCAACTTCGTTCTTACGAATTATCAGCCATTCCTCTTTTTTATGTCCTTCAAATAATACAGTATTATAGCTATTAAATGATTTCGAAACTCTTTTAAAATAAAAATTGATTTCATTCATTTTTATTATACAATTTTGTACATTATATAAAAAAAGAAAATATCCATTGTCTAAGCTTTTAATTTCTTCTTTAAACTGCTCAAGTTTCGCATTTAAAAAAATAAAAATGGTTGTATAGCCTTGAGCTACCAGATCATTAATGTGATTTTTTAAATGCAATTCAATATCATCAACAAGAAACGGAATCCTAATTGTCGGAAGTTTATCTGAAGGTTTATTTAGCACTTTAGCACATTTTGACTTCGAAAAAGTAAAATAAGTATTGCTTGAATAAATTATAATCTCACTTGTTAAGTATGCTGTGCTTTTGAAACCAACTCCACGGTATCCAATCTTAGAACCTCGCTCTTTTCTGCTTGCACCAGAGCGGCTTATTGAAATTATGTCATTAGCATCAAAAGGTCTACCGTTATTAGCAAAAATTATATTTCCTTCATATTCTTCCAAGAGAATCTTAGAAGACTCGCAATCATCTGCATTTTGCAGCAATTCAACAAAAATACGACCACTATAACTCTCAGCCATATATTTTTCCATTGCAGCCATATCTTCAAGAAGGTTTGGCGAATTTCTCGCTTCTGCTATGTACTCTGAATTTAAATCTTGAATTAATTTACTAAGCAATTATATATCACTCCTTCCAAGTTCGTACCAGACATTCCTTTTTGCATTTTAATTTTTAAGATGTTTTCAACTTTTTATTTTCATTATGAATGAATTGCTATTTTTCTTTTAAATGCTAGTTTCTAATCTATCTACACCTCATCAGGTAAAAATTCTAAAATATCATCCACCTTGCAGTCTAAGACTCTGCAGATGGTTTCTATACTCTCCAAAGATACATAGCTGTTGCGTCTAAGCCGCGTAAGAATATTACCGCTGAAGCCGGCTTGTTTTTGTAGCTGTGGAGCTGTCATATTTTTCTCTATCATTAAGTGAAAGAGTTTCTTGTAACTTACAGCCATGATCATATCCCCCAATGTAAACTTAAGGAAATTATATCACGCAAAAGTGATAATCACAACATGAAGATGCAATTTTCACAATTATCTAGCATCGTAAAACAGCCTTGATACTGTACACATATTTTGTATAATAGCAAAGTCTTTTATTTTTTATTTTCAACTTCCGCCACCTTCTTTCGAGCATAGCTGGCTCGCCTGTTTCTCCGATTCCGCTCGGCTTGGCAATCCCAACTATTACAATATAGTTGGCGGCTTGAATGCCGTACAAAATATTTACCACAGGCAAGGCATGAAAGTATGGAGCCTTGCGAT
>CAYXLG010000105.1:0-3069 GCA_964465805.1 uncultured Muribaculaceae bacterium | reverse complement strand
TTTATTTCATTTTGTTTTTTGCTATTTGAAGCAAATTAATAAACTGGTCTAACTCATCTTTTGTAAAGTCAATGGTTATCTCACTTTCAAACTTTTGTTTTTCATCATAGTCCTTTATAATTAGGACACAATGTCCAATAACATTAGTAGGAATAATTTCAATCTTAAAATCGTCACCATAAATACTAAAATCGCTTTGATTCTGTTTAAACATTTGATTTAATATAATCTCTTGGTAGGGATATAATTTAATGCCTGTAAGTTTTTGCAAAAAGTCTGAACAATCATTTAATATCTTACTTTCTTTTTGATACAATTTTTCTCCATTATGAAATATTAAATTCATACTCTTATTCCTTTCTTTTATTTTTACCGTACCAGTTTTATCTATTAATTCAGCCTTTAACATACTCATCCTTCCTTGTCAAAATATTTCTTTATATCTTCCACATCTAACCATTTTGGATATTCTACACGTTCTTTTTCAAGTTCATTAAATTGATTTACTATGTGAACCTCCCACGACTAAAGTCGTAGGCTTCTAACCTCACGATTAAAATTTCCTGCTTCTTAGACTTCGTAACCTCCATCTCCACAGGCTTGAAATCCCGTAGTCCCTTACGGTACTCATTTATATTTAACTCATCTAATTTTATTATACTATTATATTATTATTTTGTCAATTATTATCGTGCCACTTACTCATGGCTAAAGTCACGAGTGTGCGTGGCACATTTATATCAAAACCAAACTTTATTGTATTTTTACTATCCCAAACCGTTTTCATAATTCATCTTCAATTTAAAATTTTATGTTGCAAATCATTACATCTTTGAGCTAATGTAGTATCTATATTCCACAAAATATTCTCAAGAACATTTAATGTAACGCCTATTTGAAACAAATTTAACATACTACCATTTTCTATATTTTCTTCAATGTTCTCTAACACTTGACTCATTGTGTCTAAATCCATAAAAAATTACCTCCTTTTATCTAAATTTATTATAATATTATATTTATATTTTGTCAACACAAAATAAAGAGTCATTTATTCTTTTTTCTGCAATTTTATAATATCTTTCATCTATTTCAAAGCCTATGTAATTACGATTTGTGTTGATACAAGCTATTGCAGTTGCACCTATGCCTATAAAAGGGTCTAATACAATCTCTTTCTCTTGTGATGAATTTTCTACCAAAATCTTCATAAGTTCAACAGGTTTTTCAGTATCATGTAAATTATTGCCTTTTTCATCTTTTAATTTTTTATTAGGGATATCTAAAATATCAGAAGTTCCACAATTGTTTATTTTTTTACCTTTTCCCTTTCTAAAAAATAAAATGTATTCAAATTGGCTCATATAATACTGCCCCATTATTTTATTTCCTTTATTCCATATTAATGATTTAATAAATTTAAACCCGCAATTTGTTGCAGTATTTAATATTTCTTGCAAATTCACATGGTTAGTCATTATATAACAGTGTGAACCATCTTTTAGCACTCTATAAAATTCAGGTATATAATCAATAGGTTTAATATCATTATACTCAAATATTTTTCCTTTCATAGATAGTTTCTTTCGCATCATCCCACCACTATTACCCGCATTTCCTCTTGCTGTAACTTTATAAGGTGGGTCAGTTACTATTAAATCTATACTCTTATCATCAATCAATCTCATTCCTTCTAAACAATCCATATTATATATTTTGTTTATTTCAAGCAATATATCAACCTCCAATATTATATTTATATTTCAATAAAATTGTCAGTTTGTTCAAATATTGAGTCTATATGTAGTGTAATTTTATTGTTTATACACTACATATAGTATATATAATTTTATATTAATAATTTATATTCCTTTATTAATTTGATTATGTATAGTTTCTTGCAATCTCTTAATAGCTTTTTCAAATGCACCTATTCCACTAAAGAATGACCCCAATTTTATATCTTCAAATAAATAAGGCATTGCTCTATATAATTCTAAATATATGTAATACAAAACATCAACTACTATGGAATTGCCAGCCATTTTATAGCATTGGGTGTCTGATATTTTATTTTCTTTCAATATGTGAAAGTCATGGTCTGCAAATCCCATTAAGCGAAAACATTCAAGGGGTATAAGTTTGCGAACTCTACACTCTATTTGATATAAATAACTGTTTCCTCCTGTATTGCCTACTGGTTGAGACAATAAACACATAGCTGTCTTATCTGCATTATACACTCTATTACCTTGTCTATATTGTTTGCCAAAATTTATCTCGCCTATACCGCCTACTAATTCTGGCGATGGAGATTCTTCATCAATTTTATTAGTTCCTTCTAATACCTTTAAACCTTGCCTGTCTGCTCTTAAAGTAGGTGAATATTCTTCATACTCTCTAACTTCTCTGTTGGAATAAAAATCTTCTAATATTTTCGGCTCTAACCCTCCACCACCTACCGTATTTAATGCAGGACAAATACCTTCTTTTGAATATATCCTTCCTCTTTGTGGATTGTCCCAATTTCCCGTATCTACAATATTGCCAATTTGCATAATGCCGGTTCTTGAAGCGTGATTATCTAAACCCTTATAATAGTTAGCGTCTATACAGCTGCAAATATCGTCTTCTTTAATTTTAACTTCACTATGGTTTTGTTGTACAGCAACCAAATCCCACATATGTCTATCTGTGCTACTATGACCACTTGATCTAACAGTATTACTATATTCTTTATCTTTTAATTGTTTTATTAGTTTATCAACTTTATCTTGACTTATATAATATTTTTCATCTACTTCTTTTTCTAATATATCCTTTAATCTAATACCACTATCAAATCCTTCTGGAAATTCAAATTTACCATTATCTAATTCTTGTTTAATAATTACAAGATAAACTCTTTCTCTATTTTGTGGCACCCCATAATTCTTAGCATTTAAAACTTTCCAGTATGTATTATATCCATACTCATGCAACTCTTGAATAAATAAGTCAAAGAAGTATCTGTGCTTTTTCCCAACTAAATTTTTTACATTTTCATATATTGCTATATTTGGTTTCTTT
>CAYXLG010000104.1:0-3150 GCA_964465805.1 uncultured Muribaculaceae bacterium | reverse complement strand
CCTAAATTTAAGTCTAAACATCATTATAAACAAAGTTACAGGACTACGTTTACAAGGAATGTAGACGATGAATAATATGACGCATGAAACAAGCAACTGTGTGAACATATAATATAATAGGTAGGTGATAAGTATATGTATTACAATAAAGAAAATATATCAAAAATAGAACATGCTATTAATTTTCTTGACGAAGTTGAGTATTATGATTGGTCAGACGATACAATAGCTGAAACAGAATTAGCAAGGGAAATTCAAGACTGTATAAATGAATTATATGACATATTGGAAAAAGCCAAAAAACACGAAAGAGAATTATATTGTTAACTACCCAACGACTAAAGTCGTGGACTTGATAGTCCTATGTTGACCAGGCTAAGGTTTGAAATAGAACCTACGTTATCTATGTCATGACACCCTAGGATGCCCTCCTAGTTCTAGGCTCTGTCGTATAGCATTAAACAGGTGTAGTGGGTTAAGCCAGTGTGTTGTACATACAAACATAGATAACTTTGCCGAGGGAGATGTTACCTGCGTAAGCAGAGGAAAGGAGAAAATCCTATGGTATTTGTATTAGATATTAATAGAAAACCATTATCACCTTGCCATGAAGCAGTTGCAAGAAAATTGCTTAAACAAGGTAAGGCTGCAATATTTAAAAGGTATCCATTTACAATAATACTTAATAAATCTGTAGATAATACTGACAATAAACAAGAATATAGACTAAAAATTGATTATGGTAGTAAGCATACAGGATTAGCTATACTACAAAATAACAATGTAATATGGTTAGGACAAACAGACCATAGAACAGATATTAAAAAGAAACTTGATGATAGACGTATGTTTAGACGCAACAGAAGAAATAGAAGAACAAGATATAGAAAACCAAGATTTTTAAACAGAAAAAGAAAAGAATGTTGGATGCCACCTTCACTTGAAAGCAGAGTTAATAATATAAAAACATGGGTTAATAGGTTACAAAAATTAATTCCATTAACTCACATATCTTATGAAAATGTTAAGTTTGATACTCAATTAATGCAAAATCCTGAAATAAGTGGCATTGAGTATCAACAAGGTACACTTCAAGGGTATGAAATTAGAGAATATTTACTTGAAAAGTTTGGTAGAAAATGTTGTTATTGTAGCAAAGAAAATATTCCATTAGAAATAGAACATATAATACCAAAATCAAGGGGTGGAACAAATAGAGTTGATAATCTTTGTTTATCTTGTAGAGAATGTAATCAAAAGAAAGGAAATATAATATGCTATCAAAGGAATTACAAGAAGAATATTTACAATGGTTAAAAGATAAAGGTAAGGCTAAATATGAATTAACTAACATATATTATGATGAAAATGGGGTAATTAAACAGAAATACGAAATGGCATGGAATATTAAAACTTCACCTGAAGATTTTGCAGAGTTTTGTAAAGTTAAGAACATAAATTATGAAGAAGTGAAGATTAGATAAAATTGAGATTTCACGAAGTATATATAAGAAAGGAGACAGTAACGAATATTATGATTATTTACAGACCACATAGAGGGAATTTGGCTGATGCTATGGCAGAAGCTAAAGAGTTTAATAGTGAACAAGAAATGAAAGAATATATTGTTAAACAATATGATGGATATTTTTCTATTGAAGACATTGTAATACTAGGTGATCCATATAATGATGAAAGAATTGGTTGGGAGGATACAAGATATGTTTGTTCAAAAAGGTTTGGTGATCAAGATAATATTGTAAAATATGGTGTGCCACAATGTATAGGAATGTGTGCCACAAAGTATATCAAAATAAATAGAAAATAACAATGATTAAATTAACACAAATATGATAATTCATAATGTGGAGGATAAAATGTCAAGAGTAGATTGGTCAAAAGTTTCTAGAGACGATGGTATACGGAAAAATAATTCAAAATCCAAGGATTATGTAAATATAATGACGGTTTGATTTAAAAGGGGTTACGTTCTATGGAAATAAAAAAAAGAAGATTGTTAAAGAAGTAGAAGAAACAATAGGGTATAAATGTGATATATGTGGCGAAGAAATATGTGTTAATTTTCCAAGATTAGATTTGAGTACAGTTAAATATATGGTACTTAGTGGTGGCATGGTGAAAGAGAAGAAGAAATTATTAAACATGTATGTAGCATAAATTGTCTTAAAAAAGCATTAAAACATGCTTATTTTGGTGCAGATGTTTTCCTGTCAAGAAAACTAATAGAAGAAATGATAAAAAAATAAGAAGGGTGATTATTTATGGTATGTCCTAAATGCAGTGGTACAAAAATATTTTATACTAAATTTAAAGAAACTATTAAAAATGAAAAAGGTCAGATAATTGGTACATTGCCACAATATAGATGTCTTAATTGTAATTGTACATGGGATATTATTATTTCAAAAAGATGATAAAGATATTTGAAAATGCTTGACAAAATATAAATATAATATTATTGACAAATAAAGTGTACTGTGATATATTATAATTGTAATAAACATCAAAGAAAGAAGGGTGTAATATGGCTAAAACTATTCAGGAAGTTGAAAAATTGAAAGCAAATTGGAAAAATGATCCCTGTTGGGATTTATATGAAACAGAAGGTTTTGAAGAATATAGAGATGAATTAAAAAATTTTCAAGAAGAATGTGAAAAAGAATGGGAAAATCAGCGAATAACAAAAGAAATGAGATTAGATATGGAAGCTGAATCATTAGGTGTAAAAGGGTTATATCGTTTAATTCTTGAATATAAAGCATTATTAGGTAGACATCAAAGAGCAATTGAGGCTTTGGCAGATGGAGAGAACTTTAAAGCATGTAGAATATTACAGGGATACCATGAGTAGGTAATAAATAATTTGTAAAATATTAATATAAAACAAAGAGATAACACTATGAAATTTATTATATTGTATTTGCTTGCCAAATTAAGAGGTTTATTTAAAGATAAATATAAAGCAAATGTATTCTGTGGAATAAACACCTATAAAAAATCTAAAATTATGTATGAAAAGCAAAAGTGGATACCATATAGAATTAATAAAAATGGCGGTTCTTTTATTTCATACTAATTTTTAATAAAATCAAAATTTGATTTGAATGTGCCACGCACACTCGTGACTTT
>CAYXLG010000103.1:0-3157 GCA_964465805.1 uncultured Muribaculaceae bacterium | reverse complement strand
AATTCATACCTCATAATATTCCTCCTTTATTTTTGAATGTGAATAAAATATGGGTTTTATATTAATATATTTAAATATTACGATATATTAATATAAAACTTTTTCTAAAAACAATAAAATAGGGAAGAGGCTAGCCCTCTTCGCCTAAATTTATTTCAATTTCTTTTTTCACTTCTTTTTTATTTTCTTTTATAATATCTTGCCATTGTGCATTAATAGGTGTAAACATTTGTTAAATTAATTTAAAATCAATTACTTGTTCCAAATTACCATCGTCATTGAACCTCTCCACCTTACGTTTCACTTAGAAGTAGGAGAATTCTTGGTTATTAAAATAAATATATTAATTACAAGTTACCTGAACCACATCTTTAAAATCTTCATATTCAACTGTTATAATAGATGTTCCACTTCCTACATACTCAATTAACCCTGTATTACTTACAGTTGCAACATCTGTATCACTGCTTACAAATGTTAATTTAGATGTATTTAGTTTTACAGGGGCAAATACTCCACCTCTTAAAGCATATGTAGTTAATACATAATCTTCACCAACATCCAATTCTAAATCTCCCACATCAGCTGCTATTCCAGAATAAGATTGAGTTTCACCAGCTATTGGAATAACTTTTACATAACCATATACACCATCATCATCTAAAAACTTACCTGTCAAAGTTGTTGTAGAAGGTGTATCAGAACTAAATGCAATTTCAAAATTCCCAGATGGCTTAAATGCAGGAAATGTAATTAATATTTTTTCTTTTATAGCACCTGTACGACCATTATATACCTCAAAATCCATTACCAATTCATATGCTTTAGGGAATTTCTCTCCTTCAATAGTAAGCACATCAATAGTATCATTGTATTTATAAGTAACATATACTTGTTTGTTAGCATATGCCACACCCATATCAAATTCACTACCTGAAAATGTTTTTGTTACAACACTTTTATTACTTACTTGAACATATGCAGATGAACCATTTACAGGTACTTGTTTAACAACTTGACCTTTTCCATTAGAGTCTAATTTTACAAGTTCCTCAAATACATAAACATCAGTAAGTTGTTCTTGAAATTCTGTGCCACTATTTATAGCTAGTGCTTCTATTTTCCACGTAGCATCTTCTAGTGTTGCCTCTCCTGTTTTAGAGTGATTATATGTATAAAGTAGTTTATGGAGTTTACCTCCACGAATTTCTGTTTCGTCAACATTAAATTCCACATTAGAATTTAATAATGTTTTACTTTTTTGTACAATTATATCCTTTTCTGTATCACGTAAAAAACAATCTGCAACCGTTACTACAAAATCATTACTTATAGCTGTTTTGTTAGACATAATTATATTCCTCCTTTAATAAATTAACTTTTACCAAACATATTGTTTGAAATTGAATCGAATTGCTTTCTATCCATCAATACTGATGAATAGTCAATTTTACTGTCAATATGTGAACGCCAATGAGGAATAGGTTTTTTAAACTCTACCATTCCACTCATTTCAGCAGTTTTATAAATTTTATAATCTATCGCCAAATCTAATCTTTGTAATTCTTTTCTAAATTGATAAATTGTCATATTTTTTATAGGCTCATATGACTTGAATTTCATCATAACTTTATAAGATATTATCTGTTCTTCTATTGTCCCCTCTTGTATTCCACTTCTTCTAGCTAGCAACTTCATAGCTTCATGGACTTTTTTCTTTAAATCAGGGTGCATATCATCATTATCTATTTCTATAGCATTTTGTTTTAATATTATATCTTTTATATCATCAAAATCTCTTTCTCTTAATTTTACTGTTTTGTCATTAAATATAACAGTAGCCATATCCATAAAATCACATAATTCTTTATATTCTGTGCTATTACTATCCCATAATCTTAGATTATCTAACATAGCAGACGTCAGAATGTTATAAAATGTTCTTGTACATTTTAAATCACATTCCTTCAACGAATCAATTAATTTTAATAACATATCACTATGCTTATAAGTCTTTGCTTTTTCTTTGATTTTCTCTAATTTTACTTCTATTTTTTCTGTAAAATTTATTATAATTTTACCATCTTCTTCACTTAGATAAACATGGTTATCTTTAAATGTAAATTTAAATAACTCTGATAATCTTTCATTTACATCTGAATATTTTTCATTAAAAGGTACAACGGTTAATAAAAATTTTAAATAACTCATTTGTATAATTTCTATATTTGAAATTTGATTTTTGTCAAATAATAATATTTCTGTTGACCTGTCAAAATATTCATAATCTTTCATTTTATAAGGATATATTTTTATACCCTTATAAATAATTGGCTCACCATATATATAATCTAAATTCATAAAATTGTTGCTGTGGGGACACGTGACTTTAGTCATGTGAGGAAACAGCCACATCTGTCCTCCTTTCCCATAATAATGTTTTTGCCTTGCTTATAAGTTTTAAATCTTTACAATTGGCACTCCTATGAATAACTGTACCATCAAGTTTTCTTAAATCAAAATAACCAGAACTGCGTCTACCAAATATAAAACATTCTTCTCCTTTGTATTTTACCTTGTCAAACAATCTGAATCCTTTTACTAAATATGGTGCTTGATTTAATTTCTTTTTGCCGCCTTTTAATATATTGGCTTTATGAATTTGTCTATTGTGCCTTCTTACTTGCTTAATATAATACCAATAATCCAACCTTTTAACTTGTGGATTGCCAGTAATACATAAAGCATCTATTCTATGTTCTTTAGGCAAATTATTTTGTATTCTTATATTTTTAGTTATATATCCATAAGTTATTTTTACATTAGAATATATTTCTTTAAGTCTATTATAAAATGTCCACCTCATAATCCCCATAAAAGCTGCATCTCTAAACGATTGACCACGTTTTAAATTTAATTTTAATTTACCAGCATGATAATCTTTATGGCAACCTTCACACAAAGTAATAAGGTTGCTTGGAGAATTTCCACCAGTTTTCCTTGATTCTATATGATGTACATTTAATATTTTATTTTTGCAACCCTTTTTGCCTTGACATTTATATCCATCTCTCCAAAGGACATATTCTCTTACATTCCAAAATCCCAATTGCTCTCCTTGTTGGTATTGTTCACCTTCTATATCGGGATTTTTAAT
>CAYXLG010000102.1:0-3235 GCA_964465805.1 uncultured Muribaculaceae bacterium | reverse complement strand
ATGCTTTTATTTCTTCCTCTGATGACACATTAACTATTACACCTTTAGGTAAATATAGAGTATCTTTGACATTTTTTAAAACAAAAAATAATTCAATTAAAATTTCCTACAATTGGGAGATTTATACACTTGAAAAGTTTCAGTCCGTTATGAATTACTGGACTGAGGAGGAAGTTAAAATCGCAAAAGCAATAATTGAAGTTGCAAAGGTGGCAATTAAATTTTAAGTGTGTTAGTGAAATACTTATAAAAATCTTTCTAAGTAAACATTATAAAAACATTAAAATAAAATTAGCATTTTATTTTAAAATAAAAATATAAGGAGATAATAGAATGTTTAAAATTGATTTTATGAAGTATAAAGTAATAAAACAAATACCACAAACATCAGAAGGAGTTTCTGCTAAAGTAGGAGATATTTTAACTGTTGGATGGTATAATCAAGATGGTGGATGTTGGGCTCTGTATAAAAATGAGGATTATGTTTGTGACTTAGGTAGTAGATATGGAACACATCATTGTGAAGAAATTACACCAATAATTGACAATAAAGATATTTTTTCTTCAATATATTCACAAGATTTTAAATCTGAATCTCATGGATGGATACAATGGAAAGGAACTGATGTATGTATGGATATTCATTGTAAGTGTGGACATTTCGGTCATATCGATGCAGATTTTTTTTATTGTTATAAATGTCCAAAATGTGATAGAAAGTATGCAGTTGGTCAAAATGTAAAATTAATTGAGCTTAATCAATCTCAAGAAGAATATTTAAATCAATATCATGCGTTTATTAGTGATGAAATAGAAGTAGATTAGGAGGAAAATATGAATAATAAAAAACTGCAAGAAAGAGGATTAAGATAAATTTTAATAATTAAAGATAATAAATATGGTTATAGTATGGATTTTAAACAATTAATGAAAACTTTACATTGTGATAATGAAAATATTTTTTGGACTAAATATTTTGATGTCAAAGATAATTTTATAAAAACACAAAGTATAAAGGCAAAAGATACAACAATATTAAATTTTGAATAATGGGAAAGTTTTAGATTGGAGCTTTGTAAGCAGTTTGGTTTAGCTGAAAATAATAGATGAGTTATAAAATTTATATAATTAAATTATAGAAAGGAAAAAATTATGATTAAAACAACACACATTGAAATTAGGAGTGAATTTGAACGTTATGGATATATGTGTTCTAAATGCGGACACTCATTAGGTTTATATGAAAAAGCTGGAGAAGTGGAGCATGATGATACAGATGGATGGAACTTTTGTCTTTATTGTGGATCAGAATTATAACTTATAAAACATAATTAAAATATAAAATAACACTTGATTTTTAATTATGTTTGTGTTATTATTAATGTAGTAAATAAAATTTAAAAGGAGATAATATTATGGAAAATTTAAAAAGTGGTTTACGTGTAAAGATTAAAGATAATTTAAAAGAAATTAAACATATTGAAGATTATGATATTGTTCCAGAAATGTATAAATATCAAAATCAAGAAGCAATTATAGACGATAATGTTGGTGGAGATTATTACACACTACAATATATTGATTGGGCGTGGCATAAAGATTTGTTGGAAGTGTTGAATTAATGAAAATGGAGGATAATGTTATGCCAGGATTTTTTGACCCATATAATGTACATGAGAAAATATTTGAAAAAGTTAATATAGTAGCAAAAGAAGATTTTCAGAAGGTTAGAACAGTGTGGTTTGTATACAATGATAATAAATCTCATAAAGGCTGTTTAATAATTTGTGAAGAAGAGGGGAAAGAAGGATATATAGAAATAATTGATTCCAATAAATCAGAACCTATAATAATTAATCATTTAAATTATCCTGCAATAGTTGTTAATACAAATCAAACCAAACTAAAGATTTAGGTTGCAGAACTTATATTTGTCCTGTATGTGGAATGGTTATGGATAGAGATATAAATGCAAGTAAAAATCTATTAAAACTAGCAATGTAATAAAAGATACATTGTGTAGAGAGGTTGGAACAACCTTTATAGCTTGGGTAAACTTGTATCGTTAGATATATTGACCAAGAAGCTGACACTTCTAAGCATAGCGTAAGTGTCGGTAGTTCACATATTCTAATTGTATATGCTGCACTAAAACAGCAACATGTATAACATACTTGAAATATAAAAATGAATTATCAAAAGACAAAACTATTTTTGAAATACAAGTAAGTAATCCAGGAGTTAAATTATTTAATTGATACCATTATAGAAAATGAGGTGTTTAAATGAAATGTAAATATTGTAAAAGAAAAATAGTAGGTGAGTATGATGAAATGTGGATTAATGGATGTAGAATTACATTCTGTAAAAATTCAGAATGTAAAATACAATTTATAAGATTATCAAAAAAAAAGATAAGGAGATTTAAAAAATGAGCAAAAAACAAAGAAGAATAATATTTTTATTTGTTATAATATTTACTATTATGAGTTTAATTATATATAATAAAAATATAAAATCTCAATTAGAAAACATTAAAATACAAAATCAAGAAATTACATATCAAAATAACAATCTTAAATATCAAAATCAAAAATTAGAAATTAAAAATAATAAATTAGAAAAGAACAACACGATTCTCAGAAATGTTGTGAATTTAGAATTAAAAGATGAAGAATCTATTTTTTATGATATTCCACTTACAAGACAGCAACAACTTTATATATTTGAAACTTGTAAGGAGTTTAATGTTAATTATAAAGTTTTTTTAGGTATGTTACAGCTAGAGAGTAACTTTAAAACTGATTTAGTTTCTTATAATAAAAACAATAATGGAATACTTTTATCAAAAGATAGAGGTATAAGTCAAATAAATAATAGATATGAGTATTGGTATGCTCAATTAGCAGGATTAGAAGAATGGGATGTTTTTGATTTTGAAGATTGTGTTAGAATGGGAGTTGCAGGATTGGCTTACTATGTAGATTATTGGAGAGATAGTGTAAGTGATGAGAAAGAATTATATATAAGGGCTATGAATATGTATAATATGGGGGAGTTTGGATTTTTAAGTTATGAAAGAAATACTGGAATGATATCAAGATATTATGACCGGATTGTATTTAATCATAAGAGTAAGTTAGAATTTATGGTAATCACCAAGAACACTCCCACTTCTAAGCGTAGCGAAAGCGGGAGATGAATTGGTGACTATTAACAAAACAGTGTATTAATA
>CAYXLG010000101.1:0-3243 GCA_964465805.1 uncultured Muribaculaceae bacterium | reverse complement strand
AAAAAGAATATGATACTTCAAAGTTATTTTTAGATATAATTAATATAACTAAAGAACGAGTTCAACCTAAAGGGTTAAAATTAGAATTAAATATATCAAATGATATTCCATCAAAATTGTTTGGTGATGTTAGTAAAATTCGTCAAGTGTTATTAAATATTGTAAATAATGCTGTTCAATATACTGAAAAGGGTACAATTACAATATCAGCAACTAGTAAGAAAAAAAATCATAATACGGAATTAACAATTAAGGTTGAGGATACTGGTATTGGTATTGAAAAGGAAAAACTTGCTAATTTATTTAAAGATCACTCCAGTAATGATAAAATTGTTTCCGAGGGAATGGGGCTTTTTATTTCTAAAAGAATTATTGATTTATTAAATGGGCAAATAATTGTAGAAAGTGTACCTAATGAAGGAAGTATTTTTACAGTTATTGTTGAACAAAAGATTATTGATGATAAACAAATTGGTGATTTAGAGCAGTATCGCCAACCTAGAAAGAAAACATTTGCTTTTGATGCTAGCGGTAAATCAGTACTTATTGTTGATGATAATAAAATGAATATAAAAGTTGCAGAGAAGTTGTTAAAACAATATAAAGTTGATATTAAAAGTGTTGAAAGTGGGAAGCAATGTATTGATGTAATAAAAAGTGGTGAAAGGTTTGATTTGATACTATTAGATCAAATGATGCCGGTAATGGATGGAATAGAAACTTTAAAGAATTTAAAAAATATTAAAGATTTTAACATACCAGTAGTTGTGCTAACAGCTGATGCTATTGTTGGTGTTAAGGAAAAATATTTGAGTGAAGGATTTGATGATTATTTATCTAAGCCAATTGATGTTGATGAATTAAACCTTTTACTTAAAAAACATTTGAAGAAAGAAGCTTAGAATTGCTGATATAATTTAGGCCTTTATTATTTAAATAAATAGTAATTTGTATAAAAGTTTGGAGTTTTATATATGTCAAAAAATAACAAAAATGCTAGTAATTTTTGGTGGGAAATTAGTTAATAATATTCCTACAATACTAAGCATATTAATTACAATTATATTATTTTCAATAGATTTTTTGAGGGATAGAATGTAATGCAAATTATAATTTGTTTAGCTTAAAATAATTAATATTTGATCTTGCAATAATTTGTAACTTAGAATTAATTTTCTAAGTTTTTATGTAATATTTCTTCTTAATTACGATTTTTTAACTTTTTTAGTGGAAAAAGTGTCAATAACTTGCGATAATGTCCTGAAAAAAACTAAACATAAGTGAAATTATTTATTTCACTTTCTTAAGCATATACATGTCTTGTATGTGCTTTTTCCATCTGCTTTTTAAAAGATTTTGCTTTCCAAGGATGTGACATAGGTGGTATGTATTTTTTTGTTTCTGTTTTTTCTATTATTTCATCAAAGTCTGGCGAAAATTCCATATGTTTTTCCACTTTTCTTAATTCATATATTTTATCATCAACGGTTACAAACAAACTATTATCAAAAGCCTTAATGACTAAACATTCAGTTTTAGGTCTAATACATATTAATTTATTGTCTTGATAAGGTTGATAATAATTACCTTTATACTTAATAGAATTACCATTATCGAATATTCTTGTTGTTAATATAGAAAGCGTATAATTGATTTTATCCTTTCCTGGCGATGTTTCAAACACAGACTTGAATTTATTTTCATCAAGACCAAACTTTTTATTAAATTTAGGTATAAAAGTATTAATTAAATAAATATTTGCTTTTTCTAAGGTATTAATACCATTAAGTCTTAATTCATTAATAAGCCTACCTTGAAAGGTGCCATTTGTTCTTTCGATTAAAGGTTTACCTTGAGCGACACTTGTAGTAATCAAATCTGTTCCTAGTGTCTGGCAAGCATATCCAAACTGTGTTAAAACATCTTTATCAGAGGTTCTTTTCGCCTTATTAAGTAATTGATAGTTAAATACAGTTCTATTATCAGTGGTGAATTTGTAAGGTATTCCATACTTTTCAAGAATTTGTTTGAACACATTATAATAGCCAAATAAGGTCTCTTCTTTAGTAAAAAAGCCACCAACAACATTACCAGTACATTTATCAACAGCTAGATGTAAACAAGTCTTATAACTACCGAACCATAAATGTATTGAACCATCCATTTCGATATTTTCCCCAAAGTATTTAGGACGTTCCTGTCTAGGATGTGAATCCTCTAAAGCAACTTCACGATTAACAATCATTTCAATTTCTTCTTCACTTTTATTAACCAATAATTTTTCTAATTTTTTCTTAGCAACAGCTCTTTTAGTTGCTTTTCTAGCCTTAGGGGATAGAATACCGTTAGTAGATAAAGTATGATAAATAAAAGTATAGGAAACTTTAATATTTTCTTCTTCTTCAAGATAGTCTTTAAAATGGTTAAAGTTAAAGTCTTGATATTTAGTAGTATAAAGTAGTATAATTTCATCAGAGAAAGATTTATCAATGGAATTAACAGGTTTTCTTGAGCGATTGCCATGAATAAATCCAGATTTACCTTTCTCTTTATAAATGTTAATTAAACGGTTAATTTGTCTAGTAGAAATTTTAAGTTCAATAGCTGCTCTTGTCTTGTTACCATTATGATCTACTAGATACTTAATCTTTTCATATTTTTCATTTTCATTCATTCTTAATTTTACCTTTCTCATAATGTCACCTCAGTGACATATTATAAATTAAATTGGGACATTATTGCAAGTTAATACTTAAGACATTATCACAAGTTAATCATATTTTTTAGTGGAAAAAGTTGACAATTAGTAAAAAATATGTATAATAATAGCCATTAAAGGGGGAAGGTTTATGTCACAAGAACAAAACAAAAAAAATACCAAAGAAATTTTGAAAAACATGTTTGATATTGATTTGGAAAAATTATCAAAAACCGCCCAAATAGGACTAGATGATGTAGAAAACAATCATGATATGTGTTGGGTAAAAGATTTATATAAAAAAAATAAGTTAGAAGGAAATTTAGATAATGTTTCTATTTTTTATCGTGGTAGTAAGATAACGTATAAAGAGTTATTTGAAAATGCTGAAAAATACGCTGCAGTATTTGCTAAAAAAGGAATTAAACACGGTGATGAGGTACCTATGATTATGTCTAATTGTCCGGAATTTTTATACAGTATAATGGGGCTTAATTTATTAGGTGCTAAATTTAATTGTTTTGGTTTATTTGATGCTGAGTATT
>CAYXLG010000100.1:0-3283 GCA_964465805.1 uncultured Muribaculaceae bacterium | reverse complement strand
ATCCCAATTGCTCTCCTTGTTGGTATTGTTCACCTTCTATATCGGGATTTTTAATTTTCTGTATATCGAAAGAAGCTACTTCTATAATTATTTTAGTTATAGGTAATATCTTATGAACTTTTTCTATTATTTTTAAATGTGTTTGTATTTTATTTTCAATAGAAGGTGCTAACCAACCTTCTTCCTTTTTACGATTATTGAATCTAGGCTTTCTATATCTTGTTTTTCTATTGCGTCTACTACGTCTTAATTCTCTGCGTGTTGCTAATAATTTTACTATGTCATTCCTTAATTCTACTTCTGCTGAAAACAATTCTTGTTTGTCTGTGGTTGCAGACAAACCTATTATTTTACTTCCTGCATCTACACCTAATGTTATATTTTGTTTTGTTTCTCCTGTTGCGTATAATAATTGAATTGTAAATGGTTTTCTTTTTACTACTTTAGCTTTACCTTGTTTTAAAAGTTTTCTTGCTTTACAAGGCGTTGTTGGCATTAATGGTTCTTTTCTTTGATTAATGACATATACTCTCAAGTTATGTCCTCCTTTCTGGAGTTAGTACCCTTAGACAATGTTACCTATACTTTTTACACTTAACTCACTGTTCCTACCCATCAGAACTGTTTAAAGTTAAGCAACAGAGCTACGAACTAGGGTAAACATTCGTAGGTGTTATGATATAGGTAACGTAGCTTTCGCTTAGTCTAGTCAATAAAGGCTTTTGCAAACCCGCCACTTTAGTGGTGGGTTATTGACATTCTACACCGACTTTACATGAAATTTCAATGTATACCCTGCGTATTCTTTACCGTATATAGTATAATGTATAGAATCATTTAATACCAATCTTCCTACCCCACCTATGTTCTTACCATTAAAAAGTTTTAATAACTCTTGTATCATCATTATAGGTCTTATTTTATTGTTTTCTAATTCCCATAAAGATTTATGTACAATTATTTCAAAATTAAATCTTACATCAGATAAATACGAATGTACAGGTTTAAATATAGGTACATAAAACCTTAATTCTGACCTCACTTCATCAGTTATATCACTATTAAAAGCTAACTTAAAAATTCTTTGTGTTTTTTTATTATTATTTTTTCCAACCATATTTTTTATTTGGCTTATATTTAAATTATCAGAATCTAAAGCATTTTCATTATCATAATATAAAAGCTTTAATATATTTTGATTTTGAATAATTTCATTTCCTATATTTCCCCATATTTCATTAACTCTTTCTAAAGTAATATATGAATTTTCTCCTATGATTCCAATCACCACCTAATTAAAATAATGTAATTAATGAAATTTCTTTATCTATAAATAGGTTTTCATTATCTTTATCTACAACTCTTAATATTATATTATAATTATTATTTTTAGCCTTTATAGAACATTTGTTTTCATCAATTATCGTCAACTCATAAGCTTCTTGTGGTGTATTATCAATAATATAAAAATTAAATTTACCATCTACTTTAATTCCATTATTGTATTTTTCAACCACATATTGTTCTGAATATCCTTTAACTATACTACTTTCTCCAATAATTTTCAGTACAATATTATTTTGTTCATCTTCAATTATTTCAATTTGAATAGTATCTGATACAGTATTATCATCATCAAGCATTACAGTTATATCAACTACACCTAAATCTAAAATTTGAAGTTCATTATTTTCTCCTACGATTGCAATATTTTCATTACTACTTATAAATGAATAGGGTGGGGGAGAGGGGAGTATTTCATCATCCTTATATATTTCAACATTTAAAAATAATTGTTGTGATTGTGAAATAGATATATCTCCATTTAATATTTTAATTTTATATTTTGCTAAATCTTGTTTTTCTGCCACCCAAGCAATTCTTAATATTAAAAGTCCAGGCTCAAGAATATCAGATATATCACTTACACGATAATTTTGTTCTCCAATTTTATAAATGTCATTACGTTTTATATTTTGTGTTAATTCATTATTAGCAATTCTAATAAAAACATCTGTGCTTGGCACCTCTAAATATTTATTTGAATCAGTATTTAAAAGTCTCATTTGAGCAGAGTCTACACAACAAGGTATTTTGTGCAATACATCATTTATATATAAAGATATTTGATTATTACATTTTTGCATTATTCCTTTAGTTTGAACAGTACTATCACAATCAATATTAGTAATTAACCAATCATTATCCTCCCAAACTACATATTGCCCTACATTAAAAGTTTCATTAGGTCTAGATAAAATGCGTTTTTTATTTGGATTTTTATTTATTGCATTTTCATCATAAATATGAAATCCTCTTGGTTCTTCAACACCACTTATATAAGCTAAATGATATGAAGGAGATTTTAAAAATTTATCATTTATAAATCTTTTTAATTGATTTATTTCTCTATCTTTATAAGTTTCTCCACTCATATTAGTTCTAGCTTTATATAAATCATAATATCCCACTTCATATCACCACCTTTAAAATTATTTTTCAATACTTTTCATCTCTTTTTTAATTTTATTTACATAATTAATACATTCTAAAACTTTAGCACGTACTACATTATAATCAGTTATACCATTTGACAAACCATCAATAGAAAATACAATACTTGTAAAATATGTACTTGAAAAATAATTTTTAGCCCCTTTTAATTCAACATTTAATGACTTTATATATTTTAAAGCATTTTCTTGATTCTCTTGCACTAAAGGCATTATCTTCCATATTTTATTTATTAAAACATCAAGATACTTGTTTAAATCTTTATTTTTCATGCTAAATCACCCAAACTTCCTGAGTATGAATATATCATTTTTAACCTTTCAGTTTCTCCAACTAAATAAGAATGTAACTCTCTCATTTCTTTTAATAAATTAGCAGGTGAAAATATAGCATAATCTTTTGAACCTAATTTATATTCTAATAATTCAGAATGATTTAAATAATGTCTAGACCATTCAATAGTCATTATATCTGCTAATATTTCTTTTTCAATATCTGTTAACTTAAACTTAAAAATTTGTAAATCATTGTCTCTGTTTGATAAATCTTGTTTACAATTACTAAAGCGCGAAATAGCCTTTTCAAGACATTCCAACATTAATTCTTCACCTTGCAACTGGTCTAATTCAGAAAATGTATAGTCAGTTATATTCATTAAAAATCTTTTATAAATATCAGAATAAGGCGTTATATCAGAATAAGGCGTCATAATTCATTACACCTCTCAATCAAATATTAAATCTTTTTCAAATTTTGTTTGTAAGAACTT
>CAYXLG010000099.1:1332-3305 GCA_964465805.1 uncultured Muribaculaceae bacterium | reverse complement strand
AAAGCTAATATAACAGTAAATTAATAAAAATTGAAATAAAATATCAAAATAGGAGGGATATAAAAATGTTACAAATTGAAGTAAAAGGAAAATTCGTGGGTTAGAGTTGAGAATACAAATAAGATTAACAGCAAAAGACCATGTTTTGATTGAGCGTTTCAAATTTGTTGCTGATGTAATATAACAGCAGCTTAAAATTAAATAAAACAGTTAATTTATATTAAGTAACACCAACTATTTTAAACCTAACATAATTAAAATATAATAAAATTCACATTTTCTATTGACATCTAAGCCGCCATTTGATAGAATAGACTTAATAAGAAATATAAAATATAAAAAAGGAGTTGGTAAAAATGAAAAAACAATACATATTAAATAAAGAAACTCAGAAAATTGAACTACATTTTACGAAAGAAGAGTATCAAGCACTTACAGAAGAACAAAAAAAGGAAATAAAATCTTATTATCTTTGGTCTAATTATGGCAAGTGTTGGGTATCAAGATCAAAAAATAATCATTATGGAGCTATTCGTATAGCTGAAAAATTAGGTTTTGTTAACGGAGGATCAACAGGAACAAGAAAATCATACAAAGAAGAATTAGAAGCAAAAGCAGAAAAAGCTAAAGCAAGGGCAGAAAGATATGAGCAATATTCAAATAATGCAAAAAAAAGAGGTGATAACTTACAAGCCGATTTTAACAAATATAGAAAAGACTGGAGTTGGTTAACACAGCCAATTATTGCAGGTCATTCAGGTAGTAGAGCATTTCAAAATCATAGAAATAAAGTTATAGCACGATATGAAAGAGGTTTTAAAGAATATTCAAAATCCGATTATTATAAAGAAAGAGCAGTAACAGCAAGAGCGACAGCCGACAACGTAAAATTAACAGATAAAATATATTTACATAAGAAAATAAAAGAGTGTAACAAAAACCTTAAAATATATCAAGATCATATTGTAAAATATGAAGAAGCATTATATAAAATTCAACAAGGTGAACAATTAAAAAATCGTTCTGGAGAAATTTTAACAGAAAATTATATTGAAAAAGTAATTTCTGATAGATTAGAAAAATATGAGTATGAATATGAGAAACTAGAATTTTTTGAAAATTGCATGAACGAACTTGGGGGCATTCAATTTTCAAAAAATAATATCAAACCAGGTTATATAGTGAATATAAAAGGAAGTGGAAAAAGTGAAGTTATTTCTACTGGTACGGTAAATATAACTTATAAAATTCTTGAGGGTGGAGCTGCTGGGATGTGTTTAAAAATACCATATGCAGGTATAACAGAAATATTGAAAGTAAAGGAAATAAAACAAGAAATTGAAAATCCTTTTAAAATTAATGATATATTTGTAAGATATGCTATAGCATCGAACACTATAATAAAAGCTTATCAAGTTTTAAAAACTACTAATAAAGGAGTAACAGTACAAGAAATAAATCTAGATGAAAATAAAAAACCTATACTAAACAGTTTTAAAGAAAATAGTAAGCCAATAAGAAGACAAATAACAAGAAATAAGTACACAGGTAATTTAAGAATATGTATTAATGATTATGAATTTAATAAATATATAGCATAACTTTTATTAGTTCTTAAAGCACATAACACCAAATAATTAAAATATAAAACAAAAAATATGTTGTGTGCTTTATAGAACTAATAATCTTAATAAAAATAAATTATAAGGAGTGTTGAACAATGACAAAGTACAGTTTTAAGCAATTTTTTAAAGAAAGATTAATACATGATGATGTTTGGGTAACAAATGGGTGTTTTATGATTAAGAAGGATGTATTAACAAAAACACAATTAAATTATATAAATAAGTTTCCTATGAGTAAAGACACTATTAGTCAATTAGTTAAAAATGTTATATCTAATGCTGAAAACAAAAATAAAGCTTATCAAGTTTTAAAAACTACTAATAAAGGAGTAACAGTACAAGAAATAA
>CAYXLG010000099.1:0-1232 GCA_964465805.1 uncultured Muribaculaceae bacterium | reverse complement strand
GACACTATTAGTCAATTAGTTAAAAATGTTATATCTAATGCTGAAAACAAAAATAGTGTAGCAGAATTTAAAGCACAACAAATAGCACATACAACCGATACAATGTTAGTATTTAATACGCATAATAACAAGGAATATTGCCTTAACAGTCAACATTATCATTTTGTGCAAGATAGAAAATGCACTATACGCATAACAGAGGATGAGTCATTATATTCACCGATGAATATTTATAACAAAAATCTTGAATTTGTTGGTATAGTGTTACCTGCAAAAATAAAAGGGGATTATGATACTATGGATTATAACAGTTGGTTAGAACAAAAAAATAATAAACCACAGGCAAAACTTATGAAACCTTTATTTGTAAATGGAATGTATAACAGAGAAGGAAAAAGAATTAGAGCAAACTACTTAAAAACAGTTGGTGAATATCCGTTATGGATTAAAGACGGGAAACCGAATAAAGACTATGGTAAAAATGAAAATGATAAATACCATCTTTACATACAAGTAGATGAATGGCTAGTAATGACAGGTTACACAGAATATGAACTTATGCAACGTGCAGGGCAAGATTATTTAAATAAAGAATGGTATGGAGATTTTAAAGGGAGGCGAAAATATTTTGAAGAGAATTTTTATAAAGGTAGAAGTATGGAAGAAGCATATAAATTAGTTAGAAATCACATTGATAAAGAAGAAGTATTTATTGAAGAATCAGGAAAAAATGAAATTGTACAGGCGAGTTTTATAAAAGCATTCATTGATAAAGCAATTGCAAATTATATTGAAGCAAGAGATAGTGACGGTAAATTTGCAGATTTTATTGGTGCAGCATTTTTAGGAGAATTAGATAAGTGTGAGCAAATTGCAAAAGTATTAAAAACTAAAAGACAAGAAAAAGAACTGGAACGAAAAAGAGAATTAGCAGAACAAAAAGCAAAAGAAGCAGAGGAAAAAGCACTAGCTGAAAAATTACTTATTGAAGAAACAGAAAAAACTTTTGTAAATGGTGGTACAATAAAAGATGGAGATATTATTGTTAAGTTAGCTGATAAATATAATGTCAATATTCCTTTACGGACAAAAGGATGGATATTAAACAATTTAGTAGAAGCAACAATAACAGAAAGTGGTAGTGTGAATTATAGGTATTGGAAAAGAACTAAAAATACTACAGGCAGCCAAAAGGTTTATGATGTACTATTTGACATTCGTTCAGCTATAAA
>CAYXLG010000098.1:0-3499 GCA_964465805.1 uncultured Muribaculaceae bacterium | reverse complement strand
AACCTAATTACTGTTTTTATATCATTAATTTTCTGCTGTTTTATTAGTTGCTTCTAGTTTTTCTAGAACCTCTTTAGTTACTTTAATTGAGTTTTCACGAATTGAATTAGCCATACTTTCAAAAACCGGTGTCCCTTTTTCAACTGAATATTCAACTAATTCCTCAACCATATCTTTAATTTTGTTTGCTTTTTGCTTTGCAATTTTTAAAACTTTTTCTTTATCTAAATCTTCTAATTCCATCTTAATTTCAAAAATTTTTGTTTCGATGTTTTCACGGACCTCATCTAAATCAACATCTTTTAATTCTTCTAAAAAATCATCAATAGCAATTTTTAAATCCTTACGGGTTTCACTTCCCTTTTTAGGTGCAAATAAAACACCTAACCCTAAACCTACTAAAGCACCAGTTAAAAACTTACCAAAACCTTTTTTCTTACTCATTATCCATCTTCCCTTTCTTTTTTTTGTTTTTTCTTTTTTTAAAAAATGAAACAATTCCGTTAGAAACGAAGTTAACAATCCTATCATTAAATGAAACTAACGAATCAGTAGTATAATCTATAATTTCAAATAATCCATTTAATTTATTAACTTTGTAATTAACATCCTCCACTACACGATCAACTTTTCCTATTGTTTTTATTAATTTAACAATTAGAATAATTAATACTACTACAAGTATAATTAATAATAAATATAATATGAATGGAAGTAAACTTTCGTTCCACCTATTCATCATTATCTTCTCCTTTTTCGTACATTGAATCAATTAAATCAAACAAATCTCCTTCGGTTAATTTATCATCGTTATCAAACATTTTATCAAGTTCATCACCTATAATATTATCTTCGATTTCCAATTCATTTTCTGCATCAATTTCATTCGGTTCATCAATTGTCATATCATTAAAAGACATGCTTTCAAAAATATCGGTTTCATCATTATTATGATTAGATATTTCTTCTTTATTCTTTAATTCTTCAAATAAATCTTTTTCAACAGGTTCTTCTATTTCTTCTTTAAACAAAATAGAGTTAGTATTTAATATTTCGTTTTCCAATTCTTCTTCTAATGTTCCAAAAGCCTTTTTACGAACCATATCAATCGACACTTCTGTAGAAGAAATTTCTATTGGTGGATTTTCAACTTTTTTAACAGATATATCATCTTTACTATAGTTTTTATCTAATATTCCATAAACCGGTGAAATAATTGGCGTTGGTTGGAAAACTTTAGGTTTTTCTTCCTTATCTTTATCCTTTTTATTTTTTTCGTATTTATATCCAGTTTTATTTCTTGGTTTTTCTTTAAATCCAGTATACCTTAAATCTTCAAAATCACTATCGCTAAAAAACACCGGAGTTGGATGTTTTTCAACTTTTTTCACAATATCGTTATCACTAATATTTACACTAGGTTCTGTTTGTTCATTCTTCGGTGAAGCGATTTCAACTTTAATAACTTCCTTTTTTATTGGTTCAGTGTCTTCAATCTCATCTGTAAATAAATCCTTAATCTTACTCAGAAAACCCATATAATTCACCTCATTCATTAATTATTTCTTCTTCTTCATATCGTAGAAAGTTTTGTGTTTCCTTTTTTGATGTAAAAATATCATAATTTTCTTCTCGATTAGTAAAAAATTCACTATTCAACATTAATTTAATAACATTATTATTAAACTTGATTGTTGATAATATATAAGAAGCATCAAGTACAACTTGTTCTATATCTTCTTTAGCTACTAATGACTCTATTTTAGCATAATTATACATAAATTCAACAAAATATCTTTCATCAACTTTATTGATTTCTAGATATCCTGTTTTATTGTTGATATCTATTGTTTTAGAATAGTATGCATTTTTATTTTCTTCGTATTCTACCTTTTTATCATGATAATAACTTATAACATCGATATATAAATAGTAATAATTTCCGTTAGAATATAATTTATTATTAAGTCCAGTAGTATCTAAATAATTTACTCCTCTTGGTATGTAATATTTATATCCTTTACCAATTTGATTAAATAATTTATTATCTTTTGATAAAACAACACTAACAATGTTATTGATACTTTTGGTATCTATTCTAACAACTGTGCAGCCACTAAGGAGAATTACACAAATTACAATAATCAAAGCTTTTTTCATATTACACCCCAGTACTTATATTATACCAAATTATAACAATTATAATAAATTATAATTATTATCGTTTGTCAATTAAATGTCCACTATTTTATAACTTCTACCATATATATAGTAGAACCTTTTGAAGAAAACCTTTCCTCGTATTCAGTCATAATGTTATCAGATAAATTATCTTCGTGCAAATTTAATGATATCTCTTTAATTTTATATCCATTATTTGTAAAAGATTCTAAAGAATATTCAAATAATAAACGATTATCAGTTTTCATTATAATATGAGGATTAGATAAAAAAATAGAAGTATATCTTTTTAAAAAATTCTCACTTGTTAAACGACGATGAGCATGTCTTTTTTTTGGCCAAGGATCAGAAAAATTCAAATAAAGAGTATCAATTTCTAAATCAAAAAATGATTCAATATTATTAGCATCTTCATTAATAAAAAGAAGATTATCGAGGCTAACATCACCTAACTTCTCTAGTGCTCTTATTAAAACACTATCATATTTTTCAATACCAATATAATTAATATTAGGATTATTTAAAGCTTTTTCAATAATAAATTTACCTTTACCAGTACCAATTTCTAAATGAATTGGATTATTATTTTTAAATACCTCTTTATATTTTCCTTTATACATTTTAGGATCATTAATAACATATTTTGATTTTTGTACAATTTCATATGCACCTTTTATTTTTCTCAGTCTCATAAAATCCCTCATATTAATTATACCATGTATTTTTAAATATATAAATAACAATACTCGGTATATACTGATTATTTAGGTAAAAATCTATATTCATAAATCTCTTTAGTTCTCGTAATTAAAACTTCTGATTCCTTAGAAAATGGTTTTTTAGTTTTAGGATTTTTTATATCAAACTCTAAAAAACCTTCATTCATCAAAGTATCCAATGTTATTCTAAATTCTTGTCCTTCTTCTTTAGGTAATATTAATTTATTTTCTACTGCCCAATTTTTGGCACCTAAAATAATATAATTTACTTGATTTTGATATATTTCTTCTTTAGCTTCATTTATATATTTATCAACTGCTGGAAATGCTAATAAGGAAATCAATCCCAATAAAACAATAATAGATAATATTTCAACTAAAGTAAAACCCTTTTTATTATTCATTTTATCAATCCTCTATATTTAATTTACTGAAGGTCAACCTAAAGGCTTCTAATATCTTTATAATTATCAATTTTATCATTAAAATTTGTGTTTTTAGACTTCTTCTTCAAATATTTTTCATATAATTTACTCATAATAGCCCCTCCCTTAAACCCTTTTTTGAATTGTCGGCATCAACAGTGATGACGACAATTC
>CAYXLG010000097.1:0-3561 GCA_964465805.1 uncultured Muribaculaceae bacterium | reverse complement strand
ATGTTCAAATGAACATATTAAGTATACAACACTTTTTAAATTTATTCAATAGTTTTTAAAACTTTTTTTGTTATTTCTTTATCTTCTACTTCAATTATAACTTCTTTCACATTATAATTG
This sequence comes from uncultured Muribaculaceae bacterium, assembly GCA_964465805.1. Classification (GTDB taxonomy): domain Bacteria; phylum Bacillota_I; class Bacilli_A; order RF39; family UBA660; genus DUPI01. The sequence goes on along the minus strand of CAYXLG010000097.1, from coordinate 3,441 downwards.
TCTTTAATAGATAAACAAATTGTATATATTACTTCTTCTAATATTTGCTCATTGATATTATCACTAAAAATATGATTATTAAATCTAAGTTGCATTAAATCATCACTTTTCTCTACTGATAATAGTTTAGCATTATTTGATAAAAAACTCATAAGGTTACCATCATAAACATGATTACTACTTAATTCATCAATAACAATTTGAATCTTTTCACGATTATCATTTACATATTTAGTTACTGGTACATAATAGTAATTATCATTATACTTATTCAAATAATATATTGTTACTTTATTTATATCTTTATATGTTTGTAATTCATATTTTTTGTTTATCCCAAATTGCCTATTTAATGTACTTGGTAAATTTATTTTAGTTTTGGGAAGTTTTGTTAAAATATCCCCTTCTACATATAAAATAATATTTTCAATTTCATCAATACTAGTTAGTGTATAAACTATTGCTTCAACCATTTTTTCTTCTAATTCTTCACTTATATCTAACAATTCTTTTGATAAATTTATTTTAAGTAAGTTATCTTCATATTTTAAACTCAAAACTCTAGTGTCACTTGGTAATATTGATTTAAAACCACTTGGAATTTTACTTTCCCCTGCTCCACCTTTAATTAAAATTTCCATTAATTCCTTTGCTTTTTGTTCAATTGTTCGATTACTATTAACAGCAACTTCTGTTTTACCTAAAAAATTATAACTATCAAGCAAATAAATAACACTAGTATTTATATCTCTATTAACATATTCCAATTGTTGGGGCAACTGATCATGAAAACCTTTATTTGATTCTGGAATATTATAAATTAAAAACAAAGCAAACAGGGCGACAGTAGGTATTAATATTTTTCTAGTTATTATTTTTTTAAACATGTTCCACCTCTAACTAATTATATGAAAAAAATCGCTTTTTAATGCGATTTTTATAATGAAAGTTCCCCAAGTTTTAAAAGTTCTACAACAGCACCAGCTCGACCTTTCACACCTAGCTTTTGCATAGCATTAGAAATATGATTACGAACTGTTTTTTCACTGATTTTTAAACTTTCGGCTATTTCAACAGTAGATTTATTTTGAATAAGTAATTCAAATACTTCCTTCTCTCTTTTGGTTAGAATGCTTTTATTCATTATTTCCCTCACTTCCTAAGTTGGGTGGTTGATATTTCCTCATATTATTCTATGAGAAATGTATGTTTTAGTGAGAGATTTAGCCCATAAACAAGAAAAACTCTAGAAATAGAGTTATTTTTGAAACTTTACCGATATATACATCTTATTTTCATAATTTTTTTGAACAGAACGCATAATATTATTTGCTAATTTATTATCGTGTTTATCACTAGCAACTACAACTCGAATTTGATTCCCCTCTACTTTAACAAAAGCCTTAAGTTTAAATTCCTCTTGAATTTGTTTTTCTACTTTTTCTTCTTCTCCTCTAGTTACATTTAATAATTTCAATTTTTCAAAAGCATTGTTCTTCTCATCAACAGAAGCATCAATGTTTGTTAAAACAATTCTCAAATCATTCATTTGTTGTTGATATTGTTCATCAGCTTCAACTCTTAAAGCAGTCAAAACTTCACTTTCCTCAATAACAACTACTTCATCAACACTTTTTTTATCATCATTTTCTTTACTTGAATTCATCAATAATAACTCTGATGGCATAGTTATATAATAAACACTTAATACTAAAATTAAACTAAATAACGTAAGAAACCACATACCTCTTTTGTTAATCATATTTACCCTCCTAGTGATATCTAATATATTATATTAGGACAACTTGAAAATATTACTAAAAATTTTACTAATGATACAAAATCTAATTTTGAGCATCAGTTAATTATATTTATTATAGTAATACAAAATAAAGATTGAGTTATTGATGCAAAGTAATAAAAAACAGACACTTTTTTGTGTCTATTTCAAACCGTTAAAAACCTAAGATAGTTTAAACTATCTTTTTTATTCTAAACAAAGCATATTTTTAATTGTTTTATATAAATAAGGTTTATATTCATCAATAGGTAATGGTTCATTTTTAATTACAGAACTAAAACATGTTGAACTAACTAATTCAATAATCATAAACAAAGTAACTTCAGGATTTTCTAATTGAATATTATTTTCTTCGATTCCTTTCATAAATAATTTATGCAATCCAATATAATTTTTGTTAACAAGATTTGATATTTTGTTACTATATAATCCAGCTGAAAGTCGTTTAGATATAAATTTTAATAATAATGGGTTTTTTACAAATTCATCAATAATATAGTCAATAATAAATATAATTTGATCACCGAAATTACTAATATAATTTTCGTAAAGTTTTTCCAAAGCATCATGAAATAACTGATATGATTTTTTAATAATTAAATGTTCTTGCAATTCATATTTATCATTAAAATATAAATAAAAAGTTCCTTTTGCTACTCCTGCATTATCAACAATATCTTGAATTGATGTTTTTACAATTCCTTTTTCAGTAAATAATTTAAAAGCAGTATCTAATAATTTAGTCTCTTTGTCATTTTTCAAATTATTGTTCTGGTCAATATATTTTTCATTATTATTCATTATATCCCTCCAATTTAAATATAATTGTACCGTATAGAAAACTGTTAGTCAATTATTTTTAAAAATTTTAATAAAAACATCTCAAAAGTTGACTAATGGTCATTAATGTGTTACTATACTCTCTGACCGTTGGTCAACTAGGAGGAATAAAATGAAAAAGATAGGGGATTTTGTTTGTAAACATAAGATGTCAATATTAATTATTTCAATATTATTGTTAATACCAGCAATCATTGGAATGAAAGCAACTAAAATAAATTATGATATTTTAGTCTATTTACCGGAAGATATTGAAACAGTTAAAGGACAAAAGATTTTAACAAACGATTTTAATATGGGAGCATTTTCTATAACAATTGTTGATAATATGAATCCTAAAGATATTTTAAAATTAGAAGACAAGATAAAAGATATAGATGGTGTTGCCAAAGTTTTAAGTTTAACTGATGTAATTGGTACATCAATACCACCCGAAATTTTACCGAGTGATATTATTCGTAAAGTAAAAAAAGGTAATTCAGATTTAATATTTATAGCATTTGATGAGTCTACTTCATCAGAATTAACTTTAGATGCTTTAAGAGAACTAAGAGAAATAACTGATAGTTCTACTAAATTTGGTGGTATGAGCGCTACGGTGCTTGACACTATGGAGTTATCAAATAAAGAAGTTCTAACCTATGTAATTATAGCAGTTATATTTTGCATTTTAGTCCTAACGTTATCATTAGACTCATATATTGTTCCATTTATTTTACTTGGAAATATTGGAGTTGCAGTATTATTTAATATGGGGACTAATATATTTTTTGGTGATATATCATATATCACTAAAGCCA
>CAYXLG010000096.1:0-3575 GCA_964465805.1 uncultured Muribaculaceae bacterium | reverse complement strand
AATTTATATATTTATTCAACTTTTATTCTTTTTGTAATAAAAAATGTAATTGATTATTTTATGTTTGTTCCGAGATTGGTTATTCAGGCTGATCAAAAAATGTTTAAGACTAATATGATTGTGTTTGGTTATAGAATATTAGAAGTAATTGTTGAAATTGTGTTATTATTAAACGGTGTTAATTATTTAATAATATTAATACCTTCAATTTTTATAAGAATTTTTCAAAATTATCGAACAAACAAAAAAATATATAATCATTATCCCTGGCTAAAAATAGTCGAAAATAAAGATTACAGTAGTAAAGAAGATATTAAACATATGATTGTTCATCGTTTTGTTGAATTAGTTAATAATAACACCGATATTATTATTTTATCTACTTTTGTGGGAAGTAAGGCAGTGGCTATTTATTCTTCTTATAATTACTTGTTAAAATTTGCTTCAGATACTACTAGTCAAATATTTAACTCGTTAAAAGATGGTTTAGGTAATGTTATTCAAACTGAAGAAAAAGCTAAAATTAAAGATGTAATTAATGAGTTTTTTGTACTATTTTCTTTTTTAGCTACAATAATTATTGTTTCATTTTATTTTATTTTAAATGATTTTATCAATATGTGGGTAGGGAAAGAATATGTTATTGGAAAAACAACGCTACTATTATTTTTAATTATTTTATATTATAGTATAAGCATTAGATCAATAACTATCATTAGGACAACTTTAGGATTATTTAAAGAAACAAAAATAATGGTAGGAATAGAAGCGCTTTTAAATATAATTTTATCAATAATACTAGTAAATATTATTGGTTTCGATGGTGTTCTTATTGGAACTATAGTAGCATTTGTACTAACAAACGCTTGGTATTTACCATATGTAGTATATAAAAAATTATTTGATAAAGAAGGACTAAAATTATATATGGTAAAAATAATCGTTAATATTGTGTTAACATTTATTTTTATTTATTTATTTCAATTTATATATCCATTTATCCCTAAAATTTATTTTAAAATAAAATTTCTTGACTGGATGATTGCAAGTGTAATATTTGTGCTATTAATAATGATGGTAGTAACAATTATTTATAGTATTATATATAAGGAATTTAGAAATATAATTCTGAGGATACAAAAAATTATAAAAGAATTAATTACAAGGTTAAATTAATTTGTTTATACAAAAAATTAATTAAATATAGAAGGAGAGTTTAATGATTATGAAAAACAAAAAAATAACAAAAATATTTAAAGAATTTAATTTGCTAGAATTATTTATACTTTTAAGCCCGTTTATTGACTTAATTACTTCTTTTTCAATGCGTTTTTTAAAACTAAATATTACTTTTGGTATGATTATAAGATTTATATTCTTATTTATTTTATTATATTATATTTTCTTCAAATCAAATAGTAAATATAAAAAAAGTAGTATTATTTATTTAATAATAATGTTTCTTTTTGTGAGTAGTCATATATTTAATATATATTTGATTAAAGGGTTTCGGGCGATTTTAATAGAATTTAAGATTTTGATAAAAATATTTTATTTTCCGATCGTTTTATTATCTTTGTTTAATTATTTTGATGAAAACAAGGATAAAAATAAGGTTAATCCTAAAACATTTAATATATTAAGTATAATTTATTTAATATTTATTTTAATACCAATTATAACAAAAACTTCATCAATTACTTATCCAAATGGCAAAAAGGGATATATCGGTTGGTTTTATTCACCAAATGAAATTGGTGCTATTCTTGCAATTATATCGCCATTTATAATTGCAAAGGTGATGATTTATTCAAAAAAATGGTATATGTATATTTTATTGGCATTATATGTGTTTGTAATGTTTCAAATAGGAACAAAAGTACCGTTTTTAGGAGTTTTTTTATCAGTGTTAGTTTATTTTTTGGTTTATATAATAAGATATATTTTAGATAAAGAAAATAAACCTAAATTTTTTGATTTTTTAAAGAAACCTTTATTATTACCTCTTGGCTTATCTTTATTAATAATAATTTTGTTATATAGATTTTCTGTTGTAAATACCAATATTAATTATCATAAAGAAATGCTAGTACAAAAAAATGCTCAAATTTCAGAACTGAGAAAAGAAGACTATAAAACACTTGTTTTTAGTGGTAGAGATAAATACAATGATATTATGATGAAAAAGTTTAAATTGTCTAATCTGAAAGAACAATTATTTGGTCTTGGTTATCAAGATAAAAATAACCAGTTTAATAGAAGCGTTAATATTATCGAAATAGATTATGGTGATGTTTTTTATTTATATGGAGTATATGGTTTTATAATTTATTTTATATTTTTATTTATAATATTAATTGATATTATGTTATCTTCAATAAAAAAAATTAAATTATTTATATTTGATGAAGATATAATACCATATTATATAAGTGTTGCATTAATATTAGGTGTTGCTTTTTTTGCCGGTCATATTTTTACAGCACCAGCTGTAAGTCTTTATTCAGCAATAATAATTCCAATGTTATATTTTAAAACAAGTCATGATGATAAGAATATAACCAACAAAGTAAATATATTTTTAAAAAAATACTGGGGTAAAATAATTATAGCAATACTAACGGTTTTTATAATAACTTTTGTATTTGGAATATATTATTCTAAAAAGGTTCCTGAGATTAATTTGAGGATAAACAATAGTATAATTGAAGGAAATAGTGAATTAAAATTAATTGATACTAAAACCATTAATGACAATTATGATTTAAAAATTACTGATAAAATATCTGATTATGAATATTTAAAAAATAAAGTTTATTTTAGGATTAGATTAGTTGAAAGAACTTTTGAAAATGATGATAAATTTTTAATGTTTACAATTGATAATCATTCAAGAAAAAAGGTTAATTTTAAAATAGAAAAAGCAAATGAAAGTAAAGATAATATAAAATTTTTATATAATTTTAAAGAAAACGAAATTATTAAAGAATATAATACTACTGTCGGTTATGACAAAACAACTTTACCAATTAATTATATTGAATATATGAATAATAATAGTATTTTAATTTCTAAAGGATTTAAATATAATAATCTTATTACAAGTTATGGCGGTAGTGAAAAAAGTAAATTAAAAGAATTAATTGAAGAAAATGAAAACGTTATAATTGAAAAAAATTATTTAGTTCATGATTTTGTTTTAGATAGTTTGGAAAGTTACGACTGTTATTTTGTCTTATCAAAAAATAAATTATTTAATAATAAAAACAGTATTGATTTATATATTGAAATGCTTAATGGTGCACATTATACATCGTGGTTGGCATATGATGGTTCATATCATAAATTACCATATTCAATAGAGCCTTTTACACGTGAGGGCTATGGTAGAAATCCAGGTGCAATTGCTGCAAAGCAATCATACAAAAATTACTTGCGTGATAATAGCAAGATCTTTTATGATTTAGTGGTAAACTCTAGTCATATTCTTTTAAATTATATGCCACGTGACAAATCTGGCGTTTGGTTTACAGAATATACAAGCACTTGGCTAAAAAAAGATTATGACATTAGAG
>CAYXLG010000095.1:0-3766 GCA_964465805.1 uncultured Muribaculaceae bacterium | reverse complement strand
CTCCAATTTTTGTTGTTTTATATTCTTTATTATCCCTTTTATCAATAAAAACATCTCCACATGTAAACGGTATTCTACAATCTTCTATCGTTTTATTTGATATTTTTAATTCTGATTCTTTATATCCTTTTTCAGCACAATATGTCCCATCATGAATAGCTAGCGCAACACTACCATCTTCGTTAATTTTAACAACACCATTTTTTATCTTATCACCATCATAGTCTAATTTAGCACCATCAACATTAGATGTTTCTACCCCATTTTCAAAAGTAAAAATAATTTCATATTCAGGAACAACTTCCATTTGTAATCTTTTGAATTCATAATTAGCCGTTCTAATAATGCCTCTTACACTTGATTCCATTGTTTCTTTTTCAGATTTCTTAATAACTTTTGTTATTTTTGGAACTATTATTACCGCTATAAGACTTAAAATAGCAATAACCGCTAATAATTCAACAAGAGTAAAACCTTTGTTTCGCCAATTTTTCATACCATATCACTCCTACTATTCAAATTTTAACAAATTTTGAATAGTATGTCAATTTGCGCTAATTGCCGGCGTATATAAAATAATTATTTGTTTATAAACTTTAAAACTTCTTCTACCGTTGCATTAAAATTATCATAATCAGTCTCAAACCAATTAATATCCATTTGATTATTAAACCAAGTATATTGTCTTTTAGCATATCGTCTACTTCTTTGTTTAATTAAATCAATACATTCTTCTAAACTTTTTTGGCCATCAAAATACTCAAACAATTCTTTATAACCAATTGGTGTCATTACTGCTTTAGTTCGTATATTAGAATCATATATTTTTTTTGCTTCATCCAATAATCCGATTTCTATCATTTTATCCACTCGATTATTTATTTTATTATATAAGTTTTCTCGATTAGTTGTTAACCCAATAAAAATAGCATTGTACAATAATTTTTTACCATTTTTTTGATTGGATATTGGTTTAGAATTATTCGAATAATAATCCAGTGCTCGTTCAACCCGTTTACGATTATTTTTATGAATTGAAGTATTAGGATCTTTTTCAAGTAACATTTGATACAATTCATCATTACTAAAATTATCATAATTATTTTTCTTATTTTCTTTTTCAAATTTGTAATCGTATAAACTAGCTTTAATATATAACCCAGTACCACCTACTATGATTGGTGTTTTTTTCTTTTGTATTATTTCATCAATTACCTTCCTACAATCCTGTTGATAATGATAAACAGTATAATTTTCATTAATTGATTTTATATCAATTAAATGATGAAGTATATTTTCCGTTTCTCTTTTTGTTACTTTAGCAGTTGCAATATCTAATCCTTTATATATTTGGGTACTATCAGCATTAATAATTTCACCATTTAATCTTTTAGCAAGTTCGATTGATAATTTGGTTTTACCAACTGCTGTTGGTCCAACAATAACAATTATTTTATTCATATATTACCTACCTTATCAACATACTATCTCCAAATGAGAAAAAGCGATACTCCAATTTTATTGCTTCTTGATATGCTTTCATTATATTATCTTTACCTGCTAATGCACTAACTAACATCATCAACGTAGATTTTGGTAAATGAAAATTTGTTATTAATGCATCTATTGCCTTAAATTTAAAACCAGGATAAATAAATATATCAGTAAAACCACTACATTCTTTAAATTTATTATAGTCTTTTATAATTGTTTCCAGGGTTCTAGTGGTTGTTGTTCCTACTCCGATTATTTTATTATTATTCCTTTTAGCTTGATTTAATATAGTAGCCGCTTCCTTACTCATACTATAAAATTCAGAATGCATTTCATGATCATTGATGTCTTCTACATTAACTGGTCTAAAAGTACCAAGTCCTACATGTAAAGTAATAGGTACCACCTTGACACCTTTGTTTTTAATTTTTTCAATTAACTCTACAGTAAAATGTAATCCGGCTGTTGGTGCTGCCGCACTACCAATATTTTTAGCATAAACAGTTTGATAACGATCTTTATCATTTAATTGTTCATGAATATAAGGAGGTAAAGGCATTTCTCCTAATTCATTTAATATTTCATATAAAATACCTTTATAACTAAATTTAAAAATTGCAATTCCTGCATCTTTTTTTTCTAAACAAGTTGCTTCTAATTTATTATCACCGAATTTAATTATTGTTCCTTCTTTTACTCTTTTAAATGGTTTTACTAAACACTCCCATTTATCATCACCATTTGTTTTTAACAAGAGTAATTCTATAACAGCATTAGTTTCACATTTAACCCCAATTAATCTAGCTGGCATTACTTTAGTATCATTAACAACAAGAACATCATCTTTATTTAAATAGTCAATAATATCAATAAATACTTTATGTTTTATGTCACCTGTTTTTTTATCTAAAACTAATAATTTAGAATTATCTCTTTTTAAAATAGGTGTCTGTGCGATTAAATGTTCTGGTAAGTCAAAATCAAAATCTGATACTTTCATTTTATCACTCCGTCTTTTTTATATTTAAATGTTCATAAGTTTTGTCAGTAACAACCCGTCCCCTTGGAGTTCTTTTTAATAATCCGTTTTGTAACAAATATGGTTCATAAACATCTTCGATAGTAGTTATTTCTTCTCCAATACTAGCTGCAATACTTTCAATTCCAACAGGTCCACCATTGAACTTTTCAATAATTGATTTTAATAAATTATAATCAGTATCATCAAGCCCTAGTTTATCAACTTTTAAACGATCAAGAGCGATTTTAGTAATTTCTAAATCAATATATCCATTGCCTATAACTAATGCATAATCTCTTACACGTTTAAATAATCGATTAGCAATTCTTGGAGTTCCACGACTCCTTGTTGCTAATTCAACTGCAGCTTCATCATCAATTGTACAATCCAATACCCTACTAGTTCTTTTAACAATATCAGTTAATTCAGAAACTGTATAATAATTAAGTTTAGATACTATTCCAAAACGATCACGTAGAGGTCCTGTTAAATCTCCTGCTCTAGTAGTTGCACCAACTAAGGTAAATGGAGGTAATTCCAACCTAATATTTCTTGTCGATGAATCACTACCAATAATAATATCTAACATAAAATCTTCCATTGCTGGATACAATATTTCTTCAATAAATCTTGGAATACGATGAATTTCATCTATAAATAATATATCTCCTGGTTCAAGAGTTGATAAAATAGCAGCCAAATCACCACTTTTTTCAATTGATGGGCCACTAGCAGTTTTAATATCACCACCCATTTCTCTAGCAATAATATATGCAAGAGTAGTTTTTCCTAATCCTGGAGGACCATATAAAAGAACGTGATCTAAAGGTTCCTCACGCATTTGTGCTGCTTTCATAAAAACATTTAAATTTTCTTTTAGCTCTGTTTGACCAATATATTCATTCAAAGTTTCCGGTCTTATTGATAAATCAAATTTATCCTCTTCCAATTTATCCGCTGTTATAATTCTTTCGTTCATATCATCCCTCCTCTATTATTTAAGTAATAATTTTAATGCTTCGCGTATTTGTTCTTCTAAAGTTAAATTATTATTAATCTTTGGAAGAATTTTATTAATATTAGCATTTTTATATCCTAGTGATTTTAAAGCTTCAATTAATTCATTATTATTAATATTTTTAATATTAACTTCTTCTTTACTAACTAATTTACCTTTTAAGTCTAAAATTATTTGTCTCGCAATTTTATCACCTATTTTAGGGAATTTCTTTAAATATAAAATATTTTCCC
>CAYXLG010000094.1:0-3888 GCA_964465805.1 uncultured Muribaculaceae bacterium | reverse complement strand
GGTAATATGACTTTAACTAAATATGATTCAACTAATAAATGCTTAAAAATTCCTGCTAAAGGGAATGGATTAATAAATGACAAATTTTATGTTCATAAATTATTAATAGAAAGTAGAATAAAAATTGATGGAACAGACAAAGAGTTAGTTGTTTTTAATATCCATTTAGCACCAATTAAAAAAAATCACTCAGTTAAATTAAAACAAATTAAGTATATTTTAGAACTAGCTAAACTTGAGTATGAACGTGGAAATTATGTTGTAATAGGTGGTGACTGGAATACTGATTTATCATTTAAAGATCAGGCACACCCAATATTCTCGGAATTAGAAGAAATATTTAATGAAGAAATTTGGGAATTTCAAAAACTTGAAGGTACTACTCATCAATCTAATAATAAAGAAGGTAAAGGAACAAAACAAACAATAGATGGTTTCTTATTTTCACCAAATATAAATGGTTATTCTAATGTATTAGAAGAATATAAATATAGTGATCATAATCCAGTAGAGTTAAAGTTAAAACTAAAAACCAAATAATTTAATGTTTAAAAATATTTTGATAATAATATAATATATCAAGAATAGTATGAAAAAGAATTTAATTTACTATATATTTTGTTATTATAGTATACTAATATTTTATGTGTTATAATTTATATGAGTATGGGGGGGATACTATTAACAAATATAAAACATTAGAAGTTTTGACAAAAATAAAAAAAATAAATGAAACATTTTTAAATAGATATCAAAGAGATCCAATATTATATTACATGAATGGTCATTGTTATTATTATGCAAAAATATTGCAAACAATTTTTCCTGAGGGAAAGTTGTTTTATAGTGCTAGTCACGTTGTTATTAAAATTGATGATTTTTATTATGATGTTAGAGGTGTTGTTCCAATTTATAATAATGAAGAGTATATTAAAATTGAAGACAAAACACATGAAGAATATGTTAAAATGGTTCTAGCGCCCCAAAAAGAACAAATGGATTTAGAAATAAATAAATATTTAATAGATGAAATAATAAAAAAACCAATAAAAAAAGAAAAGACTTTTACTAAAATAAAGTTACCTAGATAGGTAATTTTATTTTTTGCTTTATTACTTATGACCTTAGGACAGATACTGATATGATTGAAATATTAAGAAGTAAAGGTTATGACAAGCCAATTTTAAAAAATGATGAAAACAAATCAAAAACGGTTTTGATTACTATCTTGATAAATTGATTGATAAAAAAGAGTTAGAGAAAAATATTAAGAAATATCTATTGGATTAAGTAAAACGATGTTGTTGTATAATTATTGTTTTATAATATTAAAAGCAATGATAATAGTTGAACAAAAGTATAAAATATATTATAATGTTATAAGATAGTGAGGCAGATTTATGAATAGTGATTTAAAAATCCCTAATCACGTAGGTATTATTGTTGATGGAAATGGGAGATGGGCGCAAGAACGTGGTTTATCTCGTAGTGCCGGGCATAAAAATGGTGCGAAAAACTTAAAAAAAATAATTAGATATACTTTTAAAAAAGGTGTTAAAGTTTTAAGTATATTTGTTTTCTCAACAGAAAATTTCAAACGTAGTGAAGAAGAAGTAAATTATTTAATGGATTTATTTGTTCAAAGTTTTAAAAATGAATTTTCCAAATTAAAAGATGAAAATGTTAAAATAGTTTTTTCGGGTAGAGAAAAGCCTTTACCAGAGAAAGTATTAAAAGCAATGAATAAAATAATGGAAGATACTAAAAATAATATAGGATATATATTAAATATTTGCATAAATTATGGTGGCCATGCAGAAATTATTGATGCTGTAAAAAAAATTAGTAATGATGTTGCAAAAAATATAATAACAATTGATGCTATTGATGAACAAGTTTTTAATAAATACTTATATAATAATTTACCACCAATTGATTTTTTAATTAGAACTAGTGGTGAATTAAGGCTGAGTAACTTTATGTTATGGCAATCATCTTATGCCGAACTATATTTTCCAAAAATTTATTTTCCGGATTTTGATAGTCATGCATTTGATGAGGCTTTAATTGAATATAATAATCGGGATCGCAGATTTGGAGGTATAAAATATGAAAACAAGAATCATTAGTGCGATAGTTGTTCTTGCGGCAGTTATTCCAATAATGATAAGTGGTGGAACTGTTTACAACTTAACAATTTACATTTTATCCTTACTAGGATTAAGAGAGTTTTTAAATGTTAAAGAATCAAAGAAAAAAATACCGTCATTTATCAAATTTATATCATACATTATATTAACTTTAATTGTTGTTGGTATTCCAAAATCAAGTGACTTTGTATTTTCAATGGATTATCGAATTATTGCAGGACTGTTTTTAGTTTATTTAATTCCAACTGTGCTATATCATGACAATTCTAAATATAGTATTAATGATGCATTTTATTTAATCGGAGGAATGTTTTTCTTAAGTATGTCTTTTCATTTACTTATCGTGCTTCGTCAAGTTCATTTTGACATTATCATATTTTTATTTTTAATCACTATTATGACTGACACATTTGCTTATTTTACTGGATATTTTATTGGTCGTAATAAATTATTAGAAAAAATTTCTCCTAAAAAAACCTGGGAAGGTTTAATTGGTGGAACAATTATGGGAGTATTTGTTAGTTCGGTTTTTTATTTAACTGTAATTAACCCTAATATTGATATTAATACATTATTGATTTCAACTACATTTTTATCGTTGGTTGGTCAATATGGAGACCTAGTTTTTTCTGGTATTAAAAGATATTATGGAAAAAAAGATTTCTCAAATCTTATGCCAGGTCACGGTGGTGTTCTAGATCGCCTAGATAGCATTATATTTGTTGTTTTAGGGTTTATGTTCTTTATATCAATATTATAGAAAAGAGGTTTATATGACTTTTATATATTTTTTACTAGTCCTAGGTATTACCGTTTTTATACATGAACTAGGGCATTTCATATTTGCAAAAAAAGCAGGAATTTATATACATGAATTTTCAATTGGAATGGGACCAAGATTATTCAAATTTAATCGTAAAGATGATGAAACAGAATATTCAGTTAGGTTATTTCCTATTGGTGGTTATGTAAGTATGTCTGGAGAAGAAGTAGAACTTGATGAAAGTGTTCCAGAAGAACAAAGATTTCAATCTAAAACTTGGGTGCAAAGATGTTTAACAATAGTTGCAGGAGTTTTATTTAATTTTATATTAGCAATGGTGTTATTATTTATAGTTGGATTAGTAGTAGGAGTACCAACTAATACCCCTGTTATTAATTCATTAGATAAGGATTATCCAATTTATAATACTGCACTTGAACCAGGTGATAAAATTATTAAAATTAATAATAAAAGAACTGGTTCTGTAGATCGTATGTTACTAGAATTACAATTAAATAATGGTGAAAATATTACTATGGAGGTAGTGTCCAAAAATGGAGTTAATAAAGTTGTTGAACTAACTCCTAAAAAGATAGAAGAGCAGGGTACTGAGTTTTATCGCTATGGCTTTTCACTTGACAACAAAGTTACTAAGGGATTGCTTCCTTCAATAAAATATGCTTTTGTTAAAACAAGTACTTTAATTGAACAAATGTTTATTATTATTAAATCATTAGTTATTGGAAAACTAAAATTAAACTCATTAGCAGGTCCAATTGGAATATATGGGATTGTAGGTGAAACTGCTAAAGCAGGTTTAATTAATGTAATTTATTTAATTGCTTTTTTAAGCATTAACGTAGGTTTTATTAATATTATGCCAATACCAGCATTTGATGGAGGAAGATTACTATTTTTGATTATTGAAAAAATAAAAGGAAGTCCAGTTAATACTAAAATTGAAAATATAGCACA
>CAYXLG010000093.1:0-3925 GCA_964465805.1 uncultured Muribaculaceae bacterium | reverse complement strand
GAAAAAAGATTTGATAGAAAAAGCTCTCCATTTTCACCAAAATTTCAATATTACAAGAAAAGGGCGAAAAGCCCACTCCTTCAGGTGTGGGATGGATAGCCCATATGTTTTAAAACTTTTGATAATTTTAAAATATTGCACGATAAGGAAATAGAAATAATTAGAAATACTAATAATAAATTAATAGGCAGTATGGGAATATAAAAAGTATAAAATAAAAGGTTTTGAAACGAGCCTTATGCTATCGTTAAAGTGGTTCATTGGAACGTACTTTGATAGTGAAAGTCTTAGGGAAAATAGATAGTTTTAATATGTTGTAATTGTGCTAGACACAGTGAGAGTATTAGAGAAATCTATATAGTACCTAAGAACCCTATCGGCTTTAGCTGTGGGAGTTTCAGAAACAAAATACTAATATAGATATTAGTAAACATAAAAACTACATATAGTATCTAATCTTACTTCCACCTACCACATATAGTGGTAAAATCTGAATAAAAGGCAGTTTTTATAGCAAATTAAAATTGTAGTAAAAACATAATTAAAATATAATATTATTGTTGACAAAAACAAAATACCATGCTATACTTAAACTGTGATTAAAAATAAAATAAAAACCAAATGCGGAAGTATCAACTGTACTTAATGGAGAATGGGTTATTCTTGTACATAACGAACATTTAAATAAAAAGCAAGTTATTATAAAAAATAATAACGACATAGAAGAATTTGATAATAAACGTGTCAACTTGTATTTGATTATACAAAGGTATATCCACTATACAAAAATGGGAGGGGTTAAGTGATATTTGATTATGATTGGAAACTAGAAGTAAACTATGAAGAACTTGCAGAGTTAGAAGAAGAAAACGCTCGACTTATGGAAGAAGAGCGTAAAAACAAAAATAAAAAAAGCGCACTGCCAATGCATTTAAGTAAAATATCACAACCATTATATCACAGGGAGGATTTAAAAATGCAAAAAGAAAGGTTACAAGAAATATTAGAGAGCCACAAAAAATGGCTAAGAGGAAAAGATGGAAAAAGGGCAGACCTTAAAGATGCAGACCTTAGATATGCAGACCTTAAAGATGCAGACCTTAGAGAGGCAGACCTTAGATGGGCAGACCTTAGAGAGGCAGACCTTAGATGGGCAGACCTTAAAGGGGCATGCCTTAAAGACGCAAACCTTAAAGATGTAGACCTTAGATGTGTAGACCTTAGAGGTGCAGACCTTGATTATTCATCTTTCCCCCTCTGGTGTGGAAGTTTCGACATCATAGTGGGCGAAAGACTAATTCGTCAGTTATGCTATCACATCGCAAAATTGAAGTATGCCGGAAATGATTCCGACATAAAGACACTTTTAGAAAGCGATGTCTTTAAAAGTGTTGCAAATAAATTCCATAGAGTGGAAGAATGTGGGGCGGTTTAGATGTGATTAGTCGGAGGTTCACTTTCATTATTAGTTACCATAATCTTTGTGGTAGCAACAGAAATAAAAAGAATGAATAAGGAGGATTAAGTCATGGACAAATGTGTGTTCTGGATATTGATACAACTTTTACAACTATAAAATAAAAGATCATCATTATTAAAGTAAAAGAATCATAAAAGCTATTTTTTAAATAATACATTTAAAAGGAGAAAATTATGGATTATATAATAATGGTTAAAGAAGATAAAATAAACGATATCAAACAAAATCTAAATATAAAATGGCAGTCTCAAAAACAAAAGAATTTATTACATATTGAATCTGATTTAAGTATGAGCGATGTTTTAAAAATTGATGGGATTATATCATGTCAAGTAGGCAGAGCAGGTAAGTTTTTATCCTAATAGCCAAGAACACTCCCACTTCTAAGCGTAGCGTAAGTGTCAGTAGTTCACAAAAGGGAATTTAAGATATTAAAAGTTTGCGTATGTCAGCATCAATGAAATTTAATGTGAGGGATAAAATTTATGAATAAGAAAAGATTGTTTCAAATTATAAATTGTAATCTTGAAGCTGGTGAAATAATAAAAAATGAAGATAGTTATAATATGTTAAAAGATGTTATTAGTGATTTATGGTGCTGTATAAGTACAGATAAATTTGCTGATTTTCTTTATCATCATAGAGGAATGGAATCTCAAGAAATTAATAAATATATCGAATTAATTGATAAAATATATTACAATCAAATATAGATTTTATAAAGTTGTGAAACCTGTAAAATAAATTACATTGGTAGGTGTTTAGCAGGACATGGTGACGATGATTATGTTTATGCAAGTCCAGAATGGATAGAAGAATTTAAGAAACAACACAAGAATGAAAATATGGATAAATTATTTATAAAAGAATGATTTCATTTAGATTTTAAGGAGGTGAGGATAATTATGAGCTTAAATTTAAAAAATGACAATAATAACATCTTAGGAAGGTTGTATAATGTTGAATATGAACTTGGGAATGGCAAAATTCAAACATTATCAAATATATTGGAAAATGTTGATGGCGTATATTTTTGGTTTTCAAGTAAAGAAAATGGGCTAGATATAATTAGACAGGATAGAATTATTACTATGGTTTGTATAAGGGATTTTATAAACCATTGACAAAAGATTAATATAATAGTATACTTAGATTACTAATTGAAAGAAGGTTAGATATGTTAGAAGTTTTAAAAGTCATTAATCAAATAGCAAGTGTATCATGTAGAAATGAAAAAGAGGAAATATTAAGAAAGAATAGTGATAATCATTTACTGTTAGAAGTCTTGAAGTTTGTTTATGACCCTTTTATCCTTACAGGCTTATCAACAAAAAAGATAAGTAAAGATACTTATTTAAGTCACTCTGTAGAATTAAATACAGTCGAGGAAGTGATGCAATACCTAAAGAAAAATAGCACTGGTAAGGACATTGACATTGCCAACATACACCATTTCATTTATAGACATGATAAAGAATTACAAGAGTTCTTTAAACAAGTATTTACCAAGGGACTAAAAATAGGATTAACATCTTCTACACTTAATAAAATTTATGGTAAAGGTTTTATAAAAGAGTTTAATGTTATGTTAGCTAAGAAATTTGAAGACAACAAACATAAAATAAATAGTTGGGAGACAATGACAGATAGATTAAAAGAAGATTAAAATAATGGTGGAATAGAATTAAAGCCGATTTGACAAAATTAAAATATAATGATATACTTATTTAAGGTAGAAAATAAAATAAGAAAGGAAAATAATATGGAAAATTTAGAAAAACAATTAATAGGTGAAGTAGAAAAAGAAACTTTTAAAGTGGATTCAGATCAAAAAGCAGATTGGGTAATAAGAAAAATTAAGTCAGAAGAAGAGGATTTAAATAGACTAGTAAATTGCGCAGAGGCAATAATAAATGAATATAAACAAAAAATAGAAGATTACAAAACAAAGTTTAAAAATAAAACAAGTCATTTTTATTTTTTACTTCAAGAGTATTTCAAAACAGTAAAACCCAAAGAAACTACAACTCAAAAGAAATACACCTTGCCATCTGGTGATTTAGTTTTAAAGAAATCTAGTATTAAATTTATTAGAGATGATGATAAATTTAAAGAATGGTTAAAAGAAAATAATTATGAAAGATATATAAAAACAATTGAAAAGGCGGAATGGGGAGATTTTAAAAAAGCATTAAAAGTTGCATATAAAGATGGAAATATTATTACAGAAAATGGAGAAGTTGTTGACGGTGTAATTGGAGAAGAAACAGAAGAAGAATTTGTTATAAAGTAAAAATATATTATTTAATAAGTCAACTACTCATCACTTAAACTCTAACAAGTTTTGAAGTGAGGGCTTGCGAAAGCTCTAGTTGTCTAGTCTAAGCCTTAATTGGCTACGTTATCTATCATGTAGAAACCTATGAATGATTCCCTAGTTTGTAG
>CAYXLG010000092.1:0-3927 GCA_964465805.1 uncultured Muribaculaceae bacterium | reverse complement strand
CTGTTACATCATCCTTAAATTTCAAGCGGTAGTTCCCGTCTTCCAAGGCAAAATCCTTACCGGTAAACCTGTCAAAACTGCCTTTTCTTCGGTAAAATGCTCTTTTGTTTCAGGGAATGTATAGCAGACTTTTTTAGCAAAAGGTGTGGATAACTTATTGGTAAGTCCAGGTGTTATATCGGATTCGTGTATGACAACCGGTATTCTTCTAATCCATGCAGCCCATACAACGGGACACGAAACAAACCCGCCCTTGCTGAAGACTATACTTGGATTAACTCTTTTTAAGATATTCAGAGATTCCTTAAACCCTCTAAATATTCTAAAAACATCTGTTATATTTTTAAAATCAAGGTATCTTCTTAATTTCCCGGCATCAATTCCGTAATATTTAATATTTTGATTTTGAATTAAATTCTTTTCAATTCCATTTTTCGAACCAATATAATGAACTGCATAACCCTTTTCTTTAAGCTTTGGTAATAAAGCAATATTGGGAGTTACATGTCCGGATGTTCCTCCCCCTGTTAAAACGATTACCTTCATATCCTGCTCCTTAAACTACAAATGATTTCATTTACCTGACATTGTAAACTTCAATGTCATTCTACATTAGTATATATATTCATTCAAGAACAAAAGAATAATTTTTTATCATGCTCTTATCTTTTTGTTTTTCCTGGTTAACCCATCAGCAGCCAATGTAATGAGAATGAAAAATGCAGGCATAATAAAGTATCTATATCGAACCTGTATTTCTATGAACAAGTATGCAAAGTAATTTATGATTATCAAAAGAATAAAGAAAAAGGCATTAAAGCTTTTGTAATTATCATTTCTCCAAAGAATTATGTATGTATAAATAGAGGCCAGGATTAATAATAAATACATCGATTTTTCAAAGTATACAACAAATTGAATTGCTTTCTCGTATGTAAATTTATTTTGTAACCCCAATAAAGGGCGATTGTTATCAATATGTGATAAAGACCACGAAACAATCTCCATATTACCCCACATTATTTTTGATTTCTCCCAAAAAAATGTGGGGTTGTATGATTCAATAGAATTTTCAATTATATTACGCGCTTCTTTTTTTCGTTGTGAAGAGTCTTGAATAACAAAGATATGTGAATTTTTTTCATTATAGACACCTTTGGACTCTGTATCCAACCCCAGGACAAGCTTCCATTCAGGACAATTATTGCCAATACCATGGGGTGCTAATCCCGACATCTTGAATGATAACGCTGCCAGTTGCATAATCAACACATAAGAAGCTACTAACACTGCAGAAGTTCGTATAATATTTATATAATTTTTATCCGCAAAATTCCTTATTATATAAAATAATATCCAAACAACAAAAGCTACGATAACTATAATCCCTTCTGGCCGCATTAAATTTCCCAAACACAGAAACAATGCAGCTAACGGCATATGCTTCCAGTTAAAATTATGTATTATATAATAAATGCCTAACAAAATGAAAAACAGTGAAATATGCTGATTTGTCAATACACTGGATAACAAAACAGGGGCAGGATAAAAAGCATATAAAAACGCACCAAAAAATGCAGCTTTTGTGGGCACGATTTCTTTCCCAAGTAAATAAATCAATATATTTGTACCGGTCATGAAGGCTACATTAAGAAGCTTTAATGCTAGAACTGATTGAAACAGCTTTAATATAAAAGCTTCATAATATACAAAAGGAAGCTGATAAGCCCAAATTGAAAAAAAACTCTTTTGGAGCCATTCATAGCCTCCTGAAATGGTATCCTTGGCGGCATTATAAATCAGTAAATAGTCACCTGATATTGGTGTGTTTACTTCCAAAACAAAAAAAAGGCGACAAGAAAAGCTCGCAATAAAGAGAAATACAAGCATCCACTTTTCCGATATTTTTGATAATTGAAGTTTCATTAAAATAAATATCAATAATAACAGTGTCGTCAGCGCTACAAGAAAAAGATAATCTTTATCAATCGAAGTTATAACCTCAATATTCTGAATAAAAGTAACAACAGCTAAAACCATTGAAAGTATAAGCGGTAATCTTGGAAAATAAAAATGTAAAATATGACTTGTGTATTTATGTTCTTTTAAGGGTTTATCTGTAAAATCATTCACTGTCATGATTTTTCACCAACTTTTACATTCGCTGGTACCTATTGTATTACATCTTCTTTAATTTGTAAATATTGCATGAATATACGATTGAGTCAATTTACTGTAGGGAATTGAAGATAAGATGACTTCCTTGTATAAGTCCACTCCGGTCACGCCCTTGACAACAAGCATCTCCCATATGGTTTGTCAGCCAGGGTGGCGTCCCATGTAACTGGGAGTTGGCTCTGGAGTTTTTGGCTGCCACTTCTCCTATTTTACCATATGGGTCCCTCTTATTGTAAAGGGTTCGCTTCGCCGTTTCCTTCGTTCTTTTTCACCCTACAAAGGTTCTCAATGCACTATAAAGTGCTGTTTTATGGCCTTTACTGATTACTGTTAGATTACTGTTCCAAACATTATCATATCTATTCCCATTAGTTCTCATTTCACGGATCAATTCGTCTTGTAGTTGATGTACTTGCTCCCGTTGTTCTTTCTTCTTTTGAGCCATTACCAAATCGTATACTTTTCCACCGTTTTTCTTGAAAATTCTAAGCTGCGCCATCTTATCTGCACCATTTTTTGACCAGCCCATTGGCCTGCTACTTAACCTATCAGATAGAATATGCTTACATGTCCTTCTGCACTGCATCCTACAATTTCATGGTTATCTACCTTTATCTCAATTCCTGCCCAGTTATTTAATATATATCTTTTGGCTCTGTTAACCGCCTCTCTTTTTGTCTCCGATTCTGTCTTTTCAAGTATTTTAGCAAATGCCTTCTTAAGCAGCGCTTTATCAGCTTCTTTCAAGGCATCATCTATTTCCTGCCGGATATCTTCGTCCTCCAAGTGTGCTGTCGCTACTTTTATGTATTTGCTCAAATGATACTTATCCAATACAAACTTACTATTACCAATCCAGTTTAATCCCTGTTTTATCCATGATGCTCCGTCTCCAGATATATATACAGTCTCAATCTTATCTACATCATAGGTATCATCTATGTACTGAGAAACCTCCAACCACAGTTCTTCACTGTCCCGGATTCCTCCTAAATAACGGGGGTTCTTTAATACCTTTCTCTTTTTCGTACTTACTTCGTAATCAATTCCCTCATGAACATATATAAGCTTAGGCATTAGTGTATTGCTCGGTCCCCATTCATCTTCTGTCACATGTTTCTTTTTCCCTTGCTGCGCTACATGATCTTCATCAGCCTCAATATACAAAATCTTTGGCGTCTCAGCCTTTTTTTCTTCCACTGGTGGCTGAACAATTTCAAGTTCATGTACTTTGTTCATTACGGCCTGTTTGCTCACTTCATCCATGTATGCAGCACTTTTGCCACCTTTTCTGTAACTACTCTCCGCGGCCTCTTCCAGAACATTAATAATAACATCAGCACTCACTCGGTCATGAGGTTGGATACCAACGATTCTATCCACAAGGTATTGCCTTTTTCCGCCTTTCTTAGGCTTAAAATATGTTCGTTCATAATTTATTTGTCCAAAACTTGTTAAAAGTCCTGTTCTATCTTTCCTTACAATTTCCCAATTCTGCTTGCGAGAAGCCGATTTCCTCAGATAGTCATCCATATCTTCAAGAACTTCTGTAACAATATCCCTTCCTAATTCAAGAAGTTCTTCATGTAACCCCAGAACAAGGTCAGCTAAATCTGTAGGTTTTTGAATAAATTGTTTTATCCTTTCTTCAATCTTTTTTACCCCAAACTCATTAAAATGTTGTATACTATTGTACCTAGATACTAGATAGGAAATTGCTTTTCTATATCTAAACTATAGCATCACATT
>CAYXLG010000091.1:0-3934 GCA_964465805.1 uncultured Muribaculaceae bacterium | reverse complement strand
ACGTTATTATTATAGCAAATTATTTATAAATTTCAAAGAATTTTTTTGAAACCCTATAAGATATTCGACGATTTACAGCAGTTCGATACCCACTTCTAGAATTCACTAGCGAAACATCAGGTGAAATTACTGTAAAAGCTACAATAGGATTATCATATGGAGCATATCCGGCAAATGTATTACTATAAGTTTCTAAATCAACCACTCCATCTAAATCACCATCAATAAGACTTTCACTAGTACCTGTCTTTCCAGCCGGTTTTATTTCATAAGGCATATAACCAACACCAGTACCACCACTAGCCACAACTTGTTTAAAGCCTTCTTGAATTCTTTTTAAATGTTCATCCTTAGCACTCAATTTATTTAGTACTTCTGGTTCTTTATTATATATAATATTAGTCAACCCATCTTTAGTTGGTTCATAGACACTTTGTAATAAATGAGGTGCAATGCGATACCCACCATTAGCAATGGTATTAATATATTGTGTTAATTGGATAGGTGTATAAGTATCATATTGTCCAATAGAAAAATCCAATAAGTGACCAGGTAAAGTACTAGTACCTTGATAACCTAAACCTTCATTAGGTAAATCGATTCTAGTTTTAACTCCAAGTCCAAACTCGGCAAAAGTATTACGATATATATCAAATCCACTTACATCTAGAGAAAGTGGTTCGTTATATTTATAATTTCCTTTTCCAATTTTAATAGCTGTTTGATATTGATATGAATTTGATGAATATTTTAAAGCCGCAATATCATCGATTCTTCCCAAATAACGCCACGAACATTTTCGAGGAGTTGCCGCTATTTTAATACAATGATCATCTCGCACCTCACCAGGGTTTACAACACCTTGATTAAATCCAACAATATTTGAAGCCCCTTTAACAACTGACCCCATAACTACTGAAGAACTAATTATTCCGGGTGTATAATCATAAATTTTATATTCTTCACCATCTTTAACAATTTGTTTAGCTGACATTGCCAGAATTTCACCAGTCTTTGGATCAGTTACAACAACAAACGAACGGTTATAATATTCAGTATTTGGCTCCTTTTTAGTAGCAATCAATTCTTCTTCTAAAATTTTATCAATTTCTTTTTGAAGTTCAATATCAATTGTTATAACAATATCATTGCCTCTTTTACCTTCTTTTAACAATTTAGAAGTACCATCACTTGATAATTCATATTGATTTTTTTCACCTTTTAAATAATCCTCATATTGATATTCCAAATAACTAATACCAACCCGATCATCCAAACTATAACCTTTTGCTAAATAATAATCTTTAAGTTCATAAGGTAAACCAGATTCACTAGTTGAAACACTACCTAAAATTGTTCTAAAAGTATCACCATAGGGATAAATTCGTTCCCAATCTAAACGGGTATTAAACCCTCTTAATTTATGAATGTTTTCTGATATTTTAGCATATTCATTGTCACTAATATTATCTTTTTTTATTATTTTTTCTGAATAATAATATCCCTTATTCATTAAATAATAAATATATGCAGCTTCTTTATCAAGTTCATTATATTTATTTAATTCTTCTTCAGTAATTCTTTCTATTTTTAATTCTTCAATATCATCCAACGTAAGCTTACGCTCATCCAATTTGCGCCATTCCTCATCAGTTATTTTCTTATTACCTAATTCACCATTATTTCTAAGCCAAAACTCTTTTAAATTTCTAGTTGCCAAATCACTATAATCAACATCAAGTATTTCAGCAACAATGTAGGCCATTTCTAATTCTTCTTTTCTTGTAATATCATTTGGCTTTTTATAATAAATAACTTTAATTGGTTTATTATCAACAATTAAACGATGATGACGGTCATAAATTCTTCCTCTGGGTGCTGATGGTCCAAGCACTACATTTTGATTTAGTAATTTTACTTTATTAGTATAATGTTCATTTCTAATAACCTGGATAAAAAATAAGTTAGCAATTAATATTAAATTAAGGCATATTATTATCCCAATTAATATATTATATCTTTTTTCAATAATTTCTCTAATATTTCTATATTTTTTATAATAACTAAACTTTATATTAGTTTGTTTACGTCGTCTAGTTTTTTTGTATCGTTTCTTCATATAACTTATTAATTTCAACAAAATCAACTATATTAAAAAAATTATTGATATATTCACTACGACAATTTTGATACAATAAATAATAATTGCGTTCCTGTAAGTCTAAATTCATAATCAGAGTTAAACCATATAAATTATGATTTAAAAATCCCTCAGCATTAAATAAAATATTCCCTCTTTTTTCAATCGGAGATTCATCAATACCCATAACTAATTCTGGAAGACTATAATCTTCATTACAATTAATCTCTTTTAAAACTTTATTTAAATAAACATGATGATAAATATCATACATAATATCTTCCTTTCTTTTTGTAGTTATTAACACTCATTATTATTACCAATAAAACATATGATATTTAGAGGTGTTTAAATGAATGATTTTTTAATAAAACAGTATATTGATAATCTTACTTATGAGGACATCAATTCTTTTGCCGGCGCGAACGGTGTTACTTTAAATAATAATGAGACTGAAATTATTTATACTAATATTAAGAATAATTGGCGCACTATTGTATATGGTAATCCCCGTGGTATATTAAATGATTTAAAGGAACATTTGGAACCACTTACTTATAATAAAATTGAGGAATTATATGTTACCTTCAAAAACAAATTTCAAAATTATTTATAATAAT
This sequence comes from uncultured Muribaculaceae bacterium, assembly GCA_964465805.1. GTDB lineage: Bacteria > Bacillota_I > Bacilli_A > RF39 > UBA660 > DUPI01. The sequence goes on along the minus strand of CAYXLG010000091.1, from coordinate 1,174 downwards.
TTCTAATATCTTCAATTAAATTAGGATTATATTTTTTATTCTTTATCATTTCGATTTCAAATTTATACGGCGGATAAAGTTTTTGTTTACTATTATCATCAGCTGTAACATAAGGCGTTTCTAATATTTTAGGAACGTCTTTTAATAATGGATGATAAATAATATTTATTAAAGTATCAAATCCTAAAGTACCTTGTCCCAAGTTAGCATGTCTATCTTTTTTCATACCAAGTTCATTAATACTATCATTAACATGAATACATGCAAGTTTATTCAATCCAATAACTTCATCAAACTCTTTTAAAACTTTATCAAAATCAAATAAACTATATCCCGCATCATTAATATGACAAGTATCTAAACAAACTTTTATATGCTGATTATATTTAACTCCATCAATAATTGTTTTCAATTCTTCAAAAGTAATTCCAATTTCCGTTCCTTTACCAGCCATCGTTTCAAGCAAAATATCAACCTTACTATCTTCTTTCATAATAATATTAAGAGCACCAATAATATTATTTATACCTTCTTCACGAGTTAATTTAACGTGACTCCCAGGATGAAGTACTAGTTTAGATAATCCTAACTCTTCAACTCTTTTAATTTCTTCTTTTAAAAACCTAATAGAAAAATCTAATTTTTCGCCACTTCCTGCTAAATTAACAATATAGGGGGCATGAACAACAATATTGTTAACATTAATATTATTTTCCTTCATTAATTCATAACTAGCCGTTATTTTTTCTTTATCTATTTTTGACCTTACTGTATTTTGAGGTGCACCAGTATATATCATAAATGCATTGGCACCATAACCAAGAGCTTCTTTAACACTACCTAATAATTGTTCTTCTTTTTTAAAGGATACATGTGATCCTATTATTAATTCTTTCATCTCTACCTCCATTAATCTAACTTCTCTATTTCACTAACAATAATTTGTAATTTATCAAATCTTTTTTCAACTCTACCTATAACTTTAATAATATTTCCAACCTCAATATCCGAATATTTTTCATAAGTTTTTGGAAACACTACCATATCAACGGAAGTTATTTCATCGCTTCCTGTTACAAAACTCATCGCGTCTCCCTTTTTAGTATTAATTTTCTTAACACGATCAACATAAACAATTGTTTCAATATTTTTATCAAAATATTTTTTCAAAGAA
>CAYXLG010000090.1:0-3960 GCA_964465805.1 uncultured Muribaculaceae bacterium | reverse complement strand
ATACTATTTATTATATAATCAATCCAATCATTGGGTATTCTTGTAATTTTAAACCATGTATATTTTATCAAGTGGAAATTTGTATTTTCAAGAAAAAATAAATTATATTTCAATTGTTCTATTCTACTATTGTTTTAATCTTTATTTATATATGTTTGATAAAATGCAAAATTAAGATTATTATTTAAATAAATCAAATTATAAAACATTTAGTTTTTATTATAGATTTTGAATATAATTAAAATTACATTTTCTATTCAATTAATCTAAAAAAGTTTTGAATAAGCTTGGTTCAGTTGGTCAATTTTCATTTTATGATTAATTTTATCCATTAAATATTTTTAAGTTATTAGTTAATTATCTAATGGAAGCAATTGATTACACGATATTAACTATTTACCGAACACTTTTTATCAATAATTTTGGTTATTATATGATATAAAATTATTATTGTAAATTGATGTTTAGATAATTCAATAATTGGTCTGTATTCAATGTCATTCATTACTATTTTTTACTATCGTATAAAGATCTAAACTATCATTACACATCTAATCAATATATAATAATAAAAGAGAATGTTTCACGTGAAACATTCTCTTTTATTATCATTAATATAAATCAACAAGACTATTACGAATTGCAAAAACTGCAGCTTGAGTACGATCAGTAACTTCAATTTTTTTAAAAATATTGGATACATGGTTTTTAACAGTTCTCTCGCTAATATCAAGTTTTTCAGCAACTTCTTTATTATACATTCCAATAGCTAAAAGTTTCAAAACTTCTAACTCTCTTCTTGTAAGATTATCAATTTTGACTTCATCTTTATCTTTCTCAATCATCTTAGAATTAAGAGCTGGAATAAGACTAGGTTGGATATAAGTCTCACCCTCATATATTGCAAAGATAGCCTTTTTCAATTCGGATGATTCAGAATCTTTTAAAACATATCCATTAATTCCTATATCAACGGCTTTCATTAAGTATTCTGTTTCATTATGAACAGTTAATACCAATACCTTAATTTTTGAACGTTTTTCTTTTAGTTTTTTTAAAACTTCTAGCCCATTCATCTTAGGCATATTAATATCTAATAATAAAACATCTGGGTGAATTGATTCAAGTTTATCAAGACACTCCATTCCATCTTCTGCTTCAGCAATTACTTCAATATCTCCATCTAATTCTAACAAATTCTTCAATCCTTCACGAATCATTGAATGATCATCAGTAATCATAATTTTAACAGCCATTTTTAATCCTCCTTATTGTGTGGTACTTCTACTGTAATAATACAACCATTACCTTGTGAAGAAACGATTTTCATGTCCCCCGATAATAAGTAAATACGTTCCTTCATCATGGACAAACCAAATCCTGAATTATCATCTCGAATAGTTTCAGGTAATGATGAAACATCAAATCCTGTTCCATCATCAGAAATTACTAACTTAATACTTTTGTTGTTTATATAATTCAAAATTACTTGAATATGTGATGCCTTTCCATGTTTAATGGAATTGGAACAAGCTTCCTGGATTACTCTTAACAAAGTTAAACCAACAACAGGTTCTATTTCAAAAAGTTGTCCTTCTACTTTAAAACTATATTGAACAGTTGATAATGATTTTAGCTTGTCCAAAAATCGTTCAACTGTAATATCAAAGCCAATATCATCAAATGACATAGGTCTAAGATCATAAATAAGTGTTCGTGTATCTTCAATCACATTTCTCAGAATCTTTGACATTGATATTAATTCAAGTTTACATCTTATTGGATCAATATCAATCAATTTTTGACAGAGTTCAGATTTATGCACAAGGGATGTCAGACATTGTACAGTTGTATCATGAAGTTCACGCGCAATACGTTGTCTTTCACTTTCTTGTGTCTGTAAAATTGTCATTTTATAACTAGGACTTGCCTCTGTTTCATCATAATCATTATCAGGTACCAGTTTTTCGCGCGCAACTTTGATAACACTATCGATTTCATCGATTTCAACACCTACATCGTATAAATTTTTTCGAACTTCATTCAATTGTTCAATCAATACTTTTTGTTCTTGATTGAGTTCATTGATTTTCTGTTTGTTAAAGTTATTTCCTTGACGAGGAGAAAATGCTTCAAAATTTGGGTCAGTAGATTCTTCTAATAGTTTAATAATTTCGATATTCTCTTTAATATGCAAATGAAGTTCATTTTCCTTTACACTTAAATCTATCTTCTTTTCAATAAAACCTTGCTTTGTTTTTTCAAGATATTCCTTAACCATATAAGCCTCTACAAACATATGTTTGTCTATGAAATTAAAATATTACTTCATAATTATAAAGCATTTGTTATTCAATGAAAAGTATTCTTTTAAAAATAATAAAATATTTGTATAAAAAACAAATAATGTCTATAATATAACATATAAAAGGAGGTTGTCTATGAATAAAAAAACTAAACGTTTTCTCATGTTAACAGCTGCCACAATTGGCTCCATGTATGCTTACAATCGGTTTGTAGCTACTACATCTGTTTCAAAGAAAATGCTATCTGACGAAAATGGAACCTACTATAACTGGAAATATGGAAATATATTTTATTCCAAAAGAGGAACCGGATCACCTCTTCTTTTAATTCATGATCTGAACCCCTCAAGTTCTTCATTTGAATGGTGTAAAATAATGAAGAAATTAGAACAAAATCATACTGTCTATTCACTTGATCTATTAGGTTGTGGAAGATCAGACAAACCATTATTAACATATACTAACTATATGTATGTTCAGTTAATAACCGATTTTGTGAAAGATGTAATTAAAGCTCAGCCTGATGTCATTACAACAAATTTATCATCTTCTTTTGTTCTAATGACAAATCAAATGGAATCCAATATATTTCATAGAATAATATTACTTAATCCTGTATCCATCGATGAAATAGCACCAAGTGTTGATACCTTAAGTAAACTCAAAAAATTAGTATTTGATACTCCTTTACTTGGAGCATTTGTATATAATCGAATGCATACTCCAGTTAAGACTGATTTTCTATTCCGCTATAAATATTTCTTCAAATCTCAATTAATTTCTACTAAATTTGAAGATATATATTATGAGTCTGCTCATATGGATAACAGTAATGGAAAATACCTATTTGGTAGTATTATAGGAAAATATATTAATATTGATATTCGCCATGCATTAAATCAACTTAATACACCTATCTATATCATTGCCAGCAGAGATTTAACTAATAATATTAACAATATTGAATCATATATACGTACCAACACGAATATTGAAACCACTTACCTTTCTGGATGCAAGCTGTTACCTCAATTAGAGATTCCAGATAAATTATTAATTATAATTAAATCTGTTCTATCTGATAATTAAATATTTCTAATATGTTCTTATTATATTATGGATTATAAATAATTCATCAATTTGTTTTAAAAATATGCTAAATTTTTATAAGAAAGATGTCACACAAAATACTAAGTTTTGTGTGACATCTTTCTTAATGTAATGGATTTTTAGATGGAGTTCCAGCTTTTCTAGGATACTTCTTTGATGTTCCATTTACTTTATCAATAAGTACAAACGCTCTTCCGTTTTCTCCAATTTCAAATTTTTCAATCTCACGTACTTTTCCTCCTAGAAGGAATATTGCACTTTTTGCCTCTTGAATCTCTTTATCACAATCACCTGATTTATAAGAAACAAAAGTACCTCCTATTTTCACAAAAGGTAAACAATATTCAGATAATGTTGATAAGTTTGCTACTGCACGAGAAACACAGAAATTGTATTTTTCTCTTAACTCTGGCGCAAAAGCTAAGTCTTCTGCTCTTCCATGAATTGCAACAATATCATGTAAATCTAATTCATCAATTACTTCTTGTAAAAAAAGAACACGTTTATTTAATGAATCAGCTAATGTTATCTTCAATTGAGGAAA
>CAYXLG010000089.1:0-3981 GCA_964465805.1 uncultured Muribaculaceae bacterium | reverse complement strand
AGAGGAGCTCTTTTTACAGAAGAATATCTTCCGTCTGATACTATTCTTTATTCCCTGGTAATGTTTTCTGGTTTATTTATAAATGAAGAGAAAGCAAATGTAAAAAAAGTTTTAGAAAAAATGAATATTGATGAAAAAGATATGGTTATCGAATATATTAAAGAAATGATGCCAAACATAATTCAATTGGGTGGAAATATGAGCCTTGGAAAAGGTTTGATACGTACTAATTTTTATTCTGAGGGAGGTAAATAACAATGTCAATGGCAAGTAAAATCGAAAATGGGCGAGCTGAATTTGCTTACTTATGTGCATTGGAAGGTAAAGAACTTTTGAATAAAGCCAATAAAGCCAAAGAATACAAATCTCATATAAAGAGTCTCCCTATGATTATACATACAAATGGACTTGGTGCTGCTATTGCTTTTGTTTTTTCAAAGAGTAAAGATGAAGCATATAAGATGATATATAATCAATTGAAAAAATGGTTTAAAGTAAAGGGGTATATGAAAGCAGATGATGATTTTATAAAAGTGATTATTTCTGCGGGTTCATATAAGTATAGATTGTATACATTAGAAGTAATAGCTCTCTGTGGTTGGATAAAACGATTTGCTGAAGGAATGATAGACGATAAAAACGAAAAAGACACAGAAGGAAGTGATGTTTAGTGGCAAAGGGAATAATTAAAGAAATTTATAGGGAAAAGGGATATGGTTATATATATCAAGATGATGAAAAGATTTATTTCAAAATTGAAGATATTATAGATAAAAATAAAAATGAAATACAGGAGGGAAAAAGAGTTTCTTTTCAAAAAGGGGACGGAGCTAACGGAAGACCTCGAGCTTTTAAGATAAGAATAGAGAAAGATGAAACAATTAGAAATTCCAACCAAGTAAAAAAAGGAAATAACTATTTTTTGCCATTTGATACTTATGAAATACTTATGAATGAAGGTAGTATAGTTAATAAAATGGATAATTTGAATTTAAAATTGAATAAATATGCTTTTTTTAAAGACGATAAATTTATTCTATTTAGGAAGGATAGGAAGGGTGGCTTTCAGTACCAGATTAAATTGGATTTGAAGAGAAATGATTTAATGAGCATGATGAATAAAACTAGAATAAGGCAAACGAATGCAATTAAAGAGGGATACAATAGTTTCAAAGAAATTAATTATAAACCGGGTGGAAAATTTGTTAACGGTCTTGGATTGCCTTCAGTATATGAAGTTTCATTAAATTTGCATCATATTTATGGTATACCATATATACCTGCAAGTTCTATTAAAGGAGTTACCAGAATGTGGGTATTAAAAAATATTTTAATGGGAAAGAAGTAGAAGCCGAAAAAGAAGAGTGGTTCTGTAAATTATTTGGAACCAAAAAAAGAAGAGGAAGCATTATATTTTTTGATTCCTATCCAGATGATGGTTTGAAAATTGATTTTGATATTATTAATCCACATTTTACTGAATACTATACGAAAAATAAAAAGCCACCACTTGATACTGAGAATCCAAATCCAATATACTTCTTAGTTTTAAAAGATGCATCTTTTAAAATATATATTTCAATTACGGATAATGATAGTTTTGTAATAAAGTATTCCGATATTAATGGGAATGCTTTAGAAGTGACGGAATGTTTTATTCGAAAATCACTTGAGGATATTGGTTTAGGGGCAAAAACTGCACTTGGATATGGAGTCATGAGTTATCAGGAGATAGTTTGACGATGGTAAATAATGCATATTAAAACAAAAGCTTTAAATATTTCTGTTGGAGAATTAGATTATAAAGAATTCAAAGGGAAATGATACATGAATATGAAAAATAATATTCGGTGCAAAAATACAAAAAAATACTAAAGTTAAAATAGATTTACATATATTAATAAGAATATTGATAAAATGTGGAGTGTATCTTCATGAAATATAATACAAGCAAGCTTAATTCAAAATTTATAAAGAAAGTTGAATTGTGGCGTGAGATGGACAGAAGTAGTGAGGAGCAGAGGCTGTTAGCAGAGGAATACTATAAAACAGAATTAGTACCACTTATTATTGATTACTTCATTCAGGAAAACAAATGGAAGATAAATGAAAACTGTGAGGCAATGGTGCTTACTCTTGGGACATCTTATGAACCTTTAGTGTTATCTCTTTCAGTTTTAAAACCTGAAAGAGTACTGATTTTATATACCGATAAGTCCTGTCATCTTCTTGATGATGTAATAGAGTTTACAAAATTAAGACCAAGTCAATATGTAGCAACTGATGTGGATGCAGAAAATCCATTGCAGTTATATCAGAAAATAAAAGATGTGTATGAAAAATGGGGAAGACCCAAAAATATTTATGTTGATTTTACAGGCGGAACAAAATCAATGGCTGCTGGGTGTGCAATGGCAGGTTCGGCTATAGGAGCAAAACTGATATATGTTAGTGGAAATTATCTTCCGGATCTTAGGAAACCTGAACCGGCAAGCGAAAGGCTATGTTATATTGATGATCCTTACACAGTTTTTGGTGATTTGGAAAGAGAACAAGCTATTTCCCTGTTTAACAAAATGGATTATGTGTCAGCATACAGGATATTTGAAGAATTAGAACATAGAGTTCCTGGAACAAAAGAGTATAGTGCTTTAAAATACCTTTCAAAGGCATATAATGCTTGGGACAGTCTTGATATAAGTGGGGCAGCAGAGAATTTGTTAAAATGCTGTGAAATAATCACAACAGAAGGAAAGCTGGAGAAGAGTTTTATTCTAAGTTCACATATTAAAAGGCTTGAAGAACAATTGAAAGCTATAAAAGTGTTGGAGAAAATTCATTGTAGTGAAGAAGCGATGAAAGATAAGAGCATAATATTTAATAATATAGGCTATCTGATTGCCAATTTGTACCAAAATGCTATGAGAAGAGAGAAGCAGGAGAAATATGAGATGGCTTCCTTGCTTTTATACCGCATACTTGAAATCGTAGAACAAAAAAGGCTATGGAATTATGGTGTTGATACATCAGATGCCAATTTTGACAAATTATGCGAAGGTGAGAAAATTTTGCTCGAGAATGCCAATAAAATTATAAGAAAGTTAAAAGGGTTTAGTGAATGGAAGCAACTAGATAAGAAAGTAAGTCTTCTAGCCGGATTTATAATACTTGCGGTAGTTGGAGACGAAATAATAAAAACTAAAAAACCAGGGAAAGAGTCAGATAGCATAAATAGGTTAAGAAATAAGGTTGAAGCAAGAAATAATAGTATTTTTGCCCATGGATACGAGTTTATTGATAGGGAAAAGTATATGGAGTTTAAAAAAGTTGTTGAAGATTACGTAGATCTACTGTGTTCTATTGAAGGAATAAATAGAGATGAATTATTCTCAATATGTGAGTTTATCAAACTATAGCACTTTACATAAAAAATTTATATTTGATAAGGTATTGAAAAGTTATTACTATTATGGTATGTTTTAATTGAAGCAATAAACTTTTTGTAAAAATGTGGATGCAAAATTATTTAGAATTATTTATGAACTGAATTCTAATAATTGATAATAGTAGATTATGAGGTTGTGTTGATAAGTATAAATTGCTTATTTTCTTATGTAATTATTAGTTTTTTGCTTAAGAAATCTCTAAATTAATTACGTCAAAAAATGTGCGTAGTGCTTGGAATTGAAAGGATATAGGTTTGATTGCTGTTGAAGCGGGACTTCCAGAAAAACAAGGATTGAAACATGAAGAACAACAGTTAATTGCTAATCATGGATATTGTTGAAGCGGGACTTCCAGAAAAACAAGGATTGAAACAAGATTATAAAGGACATGTAACAGTTAAAATTGTAGGGTTGAAGCGGGACTTCCAGAAAAACAAGGATTGAAACGAGATAAGAGCAGAAGAAGAGGAAGAAGTAGAAATGGTTGAAGCGGGACTTCCAGAAAAACAAGGATTGAAACGCTATTCTAAAGAAA
>CAYXLG010000088.1:0-4090 GCA_964465805.1 uncultured Muribaculaceae bacterium | reverse complement strand
TATATAACTAAATATATATCTAAATCTTTGTCTAATGATAATACTATAACTGAAAAAGAAAAAAAGCTTTATTATGCTAGTAGAGGTTTAAAACAAGCTGTCAAGGTTAATGAAGGCACTTTTTATGATATTGGTTCTATTACTTTTGATTATGAAGGTGAATATGTAAATATTAAAGAATTAAATCATGAAGAATATTTAAATATTACAAAAAGGTTACAATATTAAAAAGTAGTTGACAAGTTTTTTATTATGTAGTAATATATGAAATAAGATAAAAAATAAAAAAATAAAGGGGTTGTTGTTATGTTACAATTTGAAAAAGAAGTATTATTTTTAGGTTATGATGTTAAGGTAAGTAAAAAGACAGGTAAGGAGTATAAGATTGTTCATTGTTTAATAGGTAATGAGTCAGTAGGTTTATACTTTGAGGGTGTTGTTCCAGAAGGTTTAGTTAGATTTGATAAAGTTTTAATTGAATTTAATTTAAATCTTGGTAGATATACTAATGTTAGTATTAATCAAATAATTGTTTAAAGGGTGATTTTACATGGAAGATACTGATGTTTTAATAGATAATGATTATTTAGATAATCAGCAGTATGGCTTATATGAAGGTTTTGCAACTGGTACTAATGATTTAATTGAAATAATTATAGATAATCAGCAAGAGTATTTATCAAATCAACAGTTAATTATTGATAATCAAGAAATTATCTATAATTCAATCAATCAATCTATATCTATTGTTTCAATGTTAATAGTTTTTTTATTAGGTTATAAGATAGCAGTTGATTTTATTAAAGGGGTGGTATCTCGTGTTTAGTTTACCAGAAGTTCAAGAAGGTTTAAATTTATTTGAATTAATAGGTATAGATTTTAATCAACTGTTTAAAAGTGGGATTGCTTATGGTCTAAGACTTGGTTTTTTAGTTATATTGTTGGCAGTAGGCATTAATTATAGTCTTAGATTATTTAAACAATAATTATTAATAAAGGAGGTTTATTCATGGGTGAAACAACTATTGTTGAAATTGTTACAACTGCTTTAACATCTGTATCTGGTGATATTATGGATACATTAGCGGCAGTAGCTCCAATTGCTTTAAGTATTGCAGGGGCATTTCTAGCTATAAGATATGGAATGAGATTTTTTAAAGCTATATCTAAGTAGCAGAAAGGGGGGGCATATGCTCTCCCTTTAATTTATTTAAGGGGTGATTAAAATTATTAAACATAAAAGTAAGATTTCATATATATTATTATTTACTATAATTTTCGTATTCTTTTTCAATATCCATTATGAAAATAAGGCTCATGCTGACGCTTTTGCTATGATATTAAGCCCAGTTGGTTATAATGTTGCTTATGCTATGGTTCCCTATGTTGGTGCTGGTCTGTTGGCTGTTGGTGCTGTTTATTTAACATATAAAGTATATGATACTTTGCAAATTAGGTCTGTTATAAATGAATGGTATCAATCTTTAACATCTACTGAAAAATCTACCTTTGATAACAAAGTTTTAGAACAAGAAAGTTCATCTACTCCAAATAAAGTTACTATTGATAGGGATTTTGTAATTTCTGCTGGTGGTGCTAAGTTATTCACTAAATTAGTTACTAAATCACTTTCTGACTTAACAGCTTCAGAAATGTCTAGATTACAAGAATTATATATTAATAGTGAATGGTATGGGAAAACTTTTGAAGAGGTTGGTGCTTCATCTGATATATCTAGTTATAAATATAGAAGTCTGCAAGTTACAAATGTTGGTTCTGCTCAATTAAAAGGTGCATTTCAATATGTTTTCCATAATGAAGTTATGAGAGGGAGTTTTTATATTACTTTTCCAAGATATGAAGTTAATCAGCTTACTGGTAATATTGGATATACTACTTCTAGTTTTTGTGGATATAATTTAAGTTCTAATCATGCATTTGAAGTTAATGTTCCTAATAATTCAATTTCTAGTGATGAAATATTAGATATATCTTTTCCAGAAACTGTTGCTAAATCTCCTAGTATAACATATTATCCAGATATTGTTGTTCCTGATACTTCTATATCTGTTGACTATGGTGATACTGGTGTTGGTATAGGTGAAATAGACTGGGAGAATGGTGGTTCTATATCATATATACCGCCTCTTGTCATAGGTAATGAGGTTATAAGTGATTTGCCTTTAACTGATACTATACCATGGGAAACTGATAATCCTTTTGAAGATGCTGGTACTGGTGGAGATACTGGGGTAATAGAAAGTATAATAAATGCTATAAAGTCTTTAATAGGCTCTATTGTTGGTTTACTAACTAATATATGGGATTTTTTAAGAAGTTTATTTGTTTTACCAGATGATATTAGTTTAGATTTTAGTAAATTTCAAGGTATTAGTTTTTCAAATAAATTTCCTTTTTCTATTCCTAATGATATTAAGAGATTTTACGGTCGTATAGCTATTAATGCTAATAATCTTGGAAATCCTAGTGATATATATTCTTGGGATGGTAAGGTGTTTTGGAATAATAGTAATAGTGATTTTGACATTAAAATTTTTCCAAATACTTTTATAAATCCTATAGATAGATTGGCTCAAATATCTAGAGGTTTTACTGTTTTGTTATATGTTATTTTATTGTTAGTTGTAACTTATAAATTTATATTCTAGGGGTGATATTATGTTTTGGACTGCTTTGGTAGGTTTTATTAATATGCTTATAAATGCATTGGGAACTGTTGCTACATTAGTATTTAATTTGTTACCTAATGGCTTATATTATGCTTTAGAACCTACTTTAAATAATTGGACTTCTGCAATAGGTGAAGATTTATTGGTTCATTTAAATATATGGGTTGGACTTTGGGGCATATATTGGGTTACTATTGCATGGGTATCTTTTATGGTTGTATTTTATGCTATTAGAGTAGTTGGAAAGTGGGTGAAAATGCTTTGATTTATTTTTATTCTGGTACTCCCGGTAGTGGTAAATCTCTTCATGTTGCAAGGGATATATATAATAGATTAAATAAAAATAAAAAATATCCAAATGTTATTGCTAATTTTATGATTAATAAAAAAATGATAAAAAAAAAAGCTAATTTTATATATAAGGATAATTCAGATTTAACTGTTGAATTTTTAGTTCAGTATGCTTTAAAAAATCATAAAATGGGTTTAGAAAATCAAACTCTAGTGGTTGTAGATGAGGCTTCTGTTATATGGAATAGTAGAAGTTGGCAATCTGATTTTAATAGAGATGATTGGTTGAAATTCTTTGTTCAGCATAGGAAGTTAGGTTATAACTTTATAATTGTATCCCAGACTGATAGACAGATAGATAGACAAATAAGAAGTTTGTTTGAATATAATATTGTTCATAGGAAAATTAATAATTTTAAAATAGGCAAATTTATACCTGTAAGTGCTTTTGTTGCTGTTACTTATTGGTATGGTGTTAATGAAAAATTAGAAACTGAGTTCTTTTTTTATCGTAGAAAGTGGGGTAAATTTTATGATAGTTACGGAACTTTTGAAATAGATGCAACTATAAAGGCTATGGCAGAAAAAAAAGAAGGGGTCTAGGGGGTCCCCTCTTTTTTTCTCAATATCCTATTTGTTATACTTGACTAAGTAACACTTAACGGCCATAAATTACTAAGTAACACTTAACGGCCATAAATTAAGAAAAGGGGGTTTAGTATGAAGGGATATTCAAAAACTATACCCAATTATTACAGCATAAAAAAATATAATGATAATTATTATAAGTTAACATATCATAAATTTCCTATAAAAAATGGAGGTTTTGAAGAGGATAAAAAAGATATATTTGATATTAAAGATACTTCTGATATTCCAGAAGGAAAGTTTAAACAATCTATTTCAAGGTCTAGAAGTAAGATATTTGAATATGCTATGTGTAATGATTTTGATTATTTCGTAACTTTAACATTAGATCCTAATAAGAATGATGTTTTAGATATATCTGATTTTATTAAAAGGTTTGGTCAGTTTGTTAGGCATAATAGAAAAAGAAAATTTTCTAATATTCAATATTTGTTAATTCCAGAAAAACATCAATCTGGTTC
>CAYXLG010000087.1:0-4226 GCA_964465805.1 uncultured Muribaculaceae bacterium | reverse complement strand
CCCGACCTTCCGGGTATGAACCGGACGCTCTAGCCAGCTGAGCTACATCGCCAAATATGTGACAATTTAATAATATCAAAAATACTTACTAAAAGCAAGTATTTTTATATCAATTTCTTTAAAAAAAGATAAAATTAAATAGTTTAGAAACAATTGCATGTGATAATGGAACACGATATAAGAATTTAGGATTTTCACTTTCTATTGCACGAACCATTACTCTTGATACTGATGCTAATGAGTTTCTTTCAATAAGTTTAAATATTTTATTTTCTCTTTCCTTAATAATTTCTAGACAATCTAAAAAATAACTTTCTTTATTCATCCACGCATATTTATTATCAAGTATTACTTGATTCGAACCCGTATAATATGGGCCTGGCTCTACTAAAACAACTTTAACATTAGTATCAAGTAGTTTTAGTTCATTATTTAAGCTAAACATTAAATTACTAATTGATGCTTTGGTTGCACTATAAACCCCCATAAAATTTAATGGTGCTAGCCTAATTAATGATGACATAACTATTATTCTACCATTATTTTTTTTCATCATTTTTTTAAATACTCTTTGAATTACTTCGAAATTAGAAAAAACATTTACTTCAAAGTTATTTCTAACTTTATCCATTGGTATTTCTGCAATTGATCCTCCTTCACCAATAGAGGCGTTACTTACTAATATATCTATATCTAATCCTTCTAATTTTATTAAATCATCGGGATTAGTGATATCTATTTTTAAACAAATAACATTTTCATTATTTTTATAAGTTTTATTTACGATTTCTAGTTGTTTATCATTATGGACTGTTAAATAAATTAAATAATCTTTATTTAACAATCGTTTTATAGTTGCATGTGCGATTCCACTTCTGGCTCCAGTAAATAATATTTTTTTCATTTGATCACCATTAATATTATTAACCAATATTAGAAAGTTATAATAAAAAAGACACCACAATGTGTGTGATGTCTTATAGATAGTTTTCTGCTTTTTCTTGGAAAAATGCTTTTGGATGATCACATACTGGGCATACTTCTAAAGCTTTGTTGCCACGATGTTCGTGTCCACAGTTACGGCAAATCCAAACTTTTTCTTCACCTTTTTCAAATACTTTATTAGTTTTTACATTTTCTAATAAAGTTCTATAACGTTCTTCATGCTCTTTTTCAATTGCTGCAACACCATCAAATAATCTAGCGATGTCTTCAAATCCTTCTTCTCTTGCTACTTTAGCAAATTCTTTGTACATTTCTGTCCATTCATAGTTTTCACCTAATGCAGCATCGAGTAGATTTTTTTCTGTATCTGGTACAGTACCCCCATGAAGTAATTTGAACCATATTTTAGCATGTTCCTTTTCATTGTTTGCAGTTTCTGCAAATATTGCTGAAATTTGTTCAAAACCATCTTTTTTTGCACGTGATGCATAATAATCATACTTTGTTCTTGCTTGTGTTTCGCCAGCAAAAGCAGTCCACAAGTTTTTTTCTGTTTTACTTCCTTTTAATTCCATATAATTACTCTCCCTTTCTTTCTTGACATTCACGACATATTCCAACAAATACCATATCATGTGAAATTATTTTATATTCAGTAATCTCAGCAACCTTGTTACAGGCTGATATTAATATTTCTTCACTTATATCCCCTATTTTACCACAACTATTACAATATAAATGACCGTGATTGTGATATACATTATCAAAGTGATCAATTTTATTGGGTACAACTATTTTTCTAAGTAAATTATTTTCACATAATTGATTTAGATTACGATAAACAGTCCCTAAACTGATATTTGGTATTTCCTTTTTTACATGGTTATATACCATTTCAGCTGTTGGATGTTCTTTTGTACTTTGAACATAAGTTAAAATCAAATCTCTTTGTTTGGAATATTTCATAATTCACCCCTAAGTAGTAATCATTACTACTATTTAAGTATACGTTAAATAATGATTATAGTCAACCATTATTAATCTTTCTTTAGTTTATAAAAATAAGAAATTAATTTAGAACTTTCATATACAATAATATTACTCTTATTAATGGCAAATGTTTTACCTAAAGCTTTACCACCAATTGTTAATGCTGCAATTAAAGATGTTGTAACTAAAGTTATAATGAAGATATTAATATTTGTTTTGCCTGCTATAATAACTGCAATTATAGCATTAGCAGAACCAGATATAATACCACAAATGTCTCCTACTACATCATTACAAAAAGATGATACTTTGGCAGCATTTTTTATCAACTCAACAGCAACATCCGATCCTTTTACCTTTTTAGCATTCATTGAATGAAAAGGTTTAACATCAGCAGACGCAACCGCGATTCCAATTATATCAAATATTATTCCAATTGAAACAAAAACAATTAATATAATAATACCTATAAAAATATTAACATTAGGAATAGTAATTTCTGATATAAATGAAAATAATAAAGAAATTATAAATGCAAGCAAAGTTATTTGAATTACCCATTTATAATTTGATTTTTCTTGTTTCTTTTTCTTATTTTGTTTTTTAAATTTTTCAACTATTAATTTTTGGTCTTTATCCAATTTTATAATCACCCTTCATTATTATAAAAAAACGATGGCAATTATCATAGTAAATCTTGCGCCTTAGGTCGAGTTGGTTTTCCCTAGTATCTACTTCACGTTACCATGATAGCGGTTCCCCTTTAAAGATACCAATATATTGTTGCCAAATATATCACTCGATCGCCAACTTAGTACACACTTTAATCCTATGATAATATACACTCTAGGAGTTTTCCTCACCAATTATTTAAAGCTAGTTCCCTTTTGCAGATAAAGTTTCAAACCCAACATCTAACTATCTAAGGCCTTAGAATAGCTAAATAGAACGGTTATTCCCTATATCCACTCAAGACAGGCTACACTACTTATAGTGCTAACTATAAAGTAGGTTTAATCCTGTCGGATTTAACCCAGACAGGCCTCAACGGATACTGGAACGGAGTCGTATGCCTTTACGAGCGCCCAATATCCTACCTCTCAGCTCCCACCCCAAACTGGGCGTATGAAGCAAGAACCAAGAGCTTCACAGATGTGCCCTGTAGTGGATTTTTAGCCCCACCTTCGCTAAAAACAATTTGACTAGAATAATGCGCCATCATTACAAATATTATAGCATTTTCAGTTTTTTTGTCAATTATTTCTAATATAATTATATGCAACTATTTTATGTTTTTATTATTATCAATTATTTCTTTTGCGATATAAATCGGTCTTCTTTTTGTTTCAACATAAGTTCGTCCTAAATATTCACCAATAATTCCAAGAGCAAACAATTGAATACCACCTAGTAATAAAACAGTACCTAATGTTGATGCATAACCAGGTACATCAATACCTAATGCAAGTGCTTGAATTATTATTATTATAAAATAAATAAATGCAAATAAGGATATCAATATTCCAATAAAAGTTGCAATACGAAGTGGTGCCGTTGTAAACGCTACAATTCCTTCAATTGCATATTTAAATAATTTAAAGAAAGACCATTTACTAGTCCCGTTTGCACGTTTACCCACTTCATAAGGCATATAATAAGTGTTAAACCCAACAAATGAGAAAATACCTTTAGAAAAACGGTAATATTCACTCATTTCTATTATAGAATTAACCATATTTCTATTTAATAATCTAAAGTCACTAGCACCTGGTACAAATTTCACATCTGATATTTTATTAATAAGTTTATAAAATAGATTTGAAAATATCTTTCTTAAAAATGGATCTTTTCTCTTTTCTTGATAAGTTGCTACACTATCATATTCTGGGTTTCCTTCTAAAATATTAAGCATTTCAATAACTATTGATGGATGTTGTTGTAAATCAGCATCAATAATTGAAACATAATCACCACTAGATTCTTTCAATCCTGCATACATTCCTGCTTCTTTACCGAAATTTCTAGAAAAATTAATTATTTTAATATTTTCTTTAGAATTATTAGCAATATCTTTTAATCTAATAAGTGTTTCATCGGTACTACCATCATTTATAAATATTATTTCATATTTAATTTTCTTTTTTTTAAAAGACTTTACTACTTCTTCATAAAACAAATCTACATTATCTTCTTCATTATAACATGGTACAACCAATGATAGTTTCATGTATTCACCCCTTAAAATAAATAACTATGATTATTATATCATAATCATAGTTATTTTTGTATTT
>CAYXLG010000086.1:0-4249 GCA_964465805.1 uncultured Muribaculaceae bacterium | reverse complement strand
CGATCAAGGCCTAAATTATAAAAATCAGCTTCTGCTTGTGGAGATTTACCATGATGAATAAAAATTGCATCATTTTCTAAAACATAATCTAAAAAATAATGACGAGCACTTCTTATTGACCCAATTCTTTTGGTATTAGCATCCATGAAAAGCGCTAAAAACCTAGTATAGCCACCTTCTACAATCATTTCATAAATAATATAAGCATCTTGAAGCCCACTTTGAAATGGTCTTGCTTGTTTTGCATTATTTATCACAACAGCGTATGGTCTTGATTTAGATTCCATATCCACTATCTTTATTTTCTTTTCTTCTTTTGGTAATAGGTTTTCTAAAGGTTTTGTTATTTTTTTTAAACCTTCTTTGGCTTTACAACCACTTAAAAATATTATTATTGCAAAAATCAAGATTAATTTCTTTTTCATTTTGACACTTCTTTCTAAATTAGATTATATCAAAAAATTAAATATATGACAATTTCATTTTATTTTTTCTTTTTATATGTTTTTTGAAAATTATCATTTGAATTACTAATAGAATCATTAATAATCGTTAAAATCGTTTGTTTATCTTTATCATTTATTTCTGAAAAGTTAGGTAATTTATTTAACATTTCTTTTAATTGAAGCAATTCTTCAGGATTCATACCACTAAAAATATTAATTAAATGCCACAGCGATAACATCTTTCTTTCAGCGTGCGCTGATAACAACAATTCAATATTTTTAAAATCACCATATGTAAAAATATGTTTTACAATGTCATAAGAAATCCAGTTACCTATCTCTTTTCTATAATCATCTATAGGTACATTTAAAATATCTGCTTGTTCTTTAATTGTAAAAATAGGTAATTCAAGAGCATTAAAATTATTAATAATAAAACTCTTTTCAATATCTTTATCAACAAAAGCCATATTATATTTATACTCCAAATATAATTCCCTCATATTTTTATGCTCACCGCGATGAATTTTGAGGTTTTCTAAATTTTTATTTATCTTTAACTGTTTACTCTTATTTTTCAAATTACAATAAGTAATAGTTTTATTAATCATTGAATAAACTTTCAAATCACTAACTGATACAAAATAATCTTCATTAATTTCATATTCATCATCTATACAAATATTATCTAGTGCTGTTTCAACGGTTTCCATTATTCTAGTAACAACTCTAGACTCATCACCTAAATACATATAATCATAATAAACATCAGCATTATATAAATTATATTTTTCTTCCAAATAATATAAAATTAAGTTCATTTCATCTTCACGACGAGTAATAGATTTAAATTTTTTGTTTTCTATTTCTACAGCTAATTGTAAATAATCTACATATTTTCTAAATTCTAAACTATCTTTTTTATTTTCTTTTTCTAAACGGTATAAATTAAAATAAATATTTTGAATAGATAATCCGATTTTTATTAAATCATTTAGTTTTTTGTTCAATGGTTTTTCTAATTCCCACATCTTACTTCCCCCCTGTTAAAACATTTTATACTTGTTTTAAATATTTTTATAAACTATTCTTTTAAAGCTTTAAACATTTTTTTCCAAAGACCTTTTGAAGAATAATTTAAAATCCCTACTTTATATATTTTTAATCCATATTTTATTAATAACCAGTTAAATAAAATATTTATTATAATGGAAATGATTACTTCAATTATCCCTATTTGTCCAAGCACTAATAGTGATGGTGACAATATTGCTGATATTAACGGTATAAATGATGCAACTTTAATAAATGTCGCACCTTTCATAAGTCCTGCAAACATTGCTAAATAGTAACCTAATAACAAAATAATCATAAGCGGTGTTTGAAGTTGTTGAAAATCTTCAGTATTAGTTGTCATAGATGCTAAAATACCAGCTAATAACGAATAAGAGATAAATGTTAAAATCATTAAGATTAAAGTTAATGGAATAATATAAATCAATTTATCACTAATTGTCAAATCTAAAATATTTTTAATAAATGATGTTATCTCTCCACCAAAACCACTAACTAAACTAGTTCCTCCTATTAATTTTCTAACAAGTAAGCCAAGTCCTCCAAATATTAACAATAATGTTCCTTGTAATAGAACAAATAGATTTCCTGCTATTATTTTAGAAGCAAAATGTGTTTTAGGAGAAACGTTAGAAATAATAATTTCCATTCCTCTTGTTGATTTTTCATCATTTACTTCAGCACCAATCATTTGAACTAAGAAAATTACTAGCATAAAGAAAGGCAAAATAATAATTGGGAATACTGTTGACATAATTGCTTCCATTCCCTCTTCTTCACTTAATTTATCTTCATCTAAATATTCTCTATTAATATTAATTGGTGAATATAGTTTTGCTACTTCTTCAATTGGTAAATCTGTTTCAGTAAGTGCAAGGGCGATTTTAGTATTATTAATAGCTGTTGATACTAACTGAAAATCAATAGTGTCAATGTAACTTTCACTAACAAGTGTTGCTGATATAGTTGTTTCTGGATCATTATCAAAAACGACTATCCAAGTGCTTGGTTCTTCTTCAATTAATTTCTTCGCACTTTCTAAATCTTTATCATAAAATTTAATTTCATATAATGATTCTTCACTTTCAGAATAAAAAGTTGTTTCTGACACTTTCATTTGTTGTTCAAATACTGAATATGATTTTTCAGTATTATCAATTACATAAATTTCTTGTTTCTTATTAAAATCTCCACCAAAGAAAGTAATAACATTATCAATATTAATAACACCAATAATTATTACTGCCAATAAAATATTAGCAACTATAAACCACTTAGTTTTCATTTTTCTACCTAAACTCATTCCAATTAAATAATTCAATTTACTCGTCATAAGTTTCACCTACTCTCGATACAAAAATCTCATTTAATGTTGGTTCTTCAACTACAAACTTAGTTACGTCTTTTGATTTTTTAATTCCATCAAAAACTTTACTTACCACATCACTACTTTCAATTTTTATTTCCAATTCATCAGATTTTTCAATAACATCTAATACTCCAGGTATTTTCTTAATATCATTTTTATTAACATCACCTTTTAAGAAAATATTTTTCTTGCGATATTTCTCTTTAATATCTGATATATATCCTTCAAGCACCGATTTTCCTCTAAGTAAAACAACAATCTTTTTACAAAATAACTCAACATGTTCCATACGGTGAGTTGAAAAGATAATCATACTACCATTTTCAGCCATTTTAATAATTTCTTTTTGAAATAAATCTGTATTAATAGGATCAAGCCCCGCAAAAGGTTCATCTAATATTAATAATTCGGGTTCATTTATAATTGCAGTAATAAATTGTATTTTTTGTTGGTTACCTTTTGATAACTCTTTTATTTTACGATCTTTATATTCGGATATTTGAAAATATTCTAATAATTCATCTAATCTAGATAATATTTTATCTTTTGTCATTCCTTTTAAAGTTCCATAAAATAAACATTGTTCCTTAACTGTTAATTTTGTTAATAAACTTCTCTCTTCAGTTAAAAAACCGATCTTATCAGTTACGGAATAGTCTATTTTCTTTCCATTTAGAGTAACTTCCCCTTGATCAGCATCAAGCAATCCCATAATTACTCTAAAAGTTGTTGTTTTTCCCGCACCATTAACACCAAGCAGTCCAAAAATTTCTCCTGGCTTAACTGTAAAAGATAAATTGTCAACAGCTAGGAATTCACCATACGATTTACTTATATTCGATACTTTTAACATTTTTGCCTCCTATAACATTTTAATAATTAACAATAATATTATAACACAATTTATAATGTTTTGGTATAATTAAGATATTAAGAACAATATTTTTTTCATATAATAAAAAGATATTATTTAAACTAAAAAAAAATCAAGATGTTAACGTTCTTTATTGACAATCTTATAATTTTAAGGTAGAATTATAGACATGTGGAGTAGTACTCAAGAGGCTGAAGAGGCGCCCCTGCTAAGGGCGTAGATCGGGTTAACCGATGCGAGGGTTCAAATCCCTCCTACTCCGCCATAAATAAAATATAACCCTTTAAAAGGGTTTTTAAATGCAAAAACACAATATTTATTATTGTGTTTTCTAATTTTTATAAATATTTTCTTCAATGTTATTATACAAAATACGTAAATCGCGCTTGCCTTGTGGGGTTAATTTAACAAATTTCAATTTAAGCGGATAACCACTGTTTAAATTTATTGA
The DNA here is from genome assembly GCA_964465805.1 of uncultured Muribaculaceae bacterium. Taxonomy (GTDB): domain Bacteria; phylum Bacillota_I; class Bacilli_A; order RF39; family UBA660; genus DUPI01. The sequence goes on along the minus strand of CAYXLG010000086.1, from coordinate 35 downwards.
TAAATCTGTAGTAGTTTTTTTAAACTTAATAGATA
>CAYXLG010000085.1:2257-4270 GCA_964465805.1 uncultured Muribaculaceae bacterium | reverse complement strand
GGAGATGTTTATATGTTGGATAGTATTAAAATTAAATTAAAGGATTATGGGCAAGAACATTTGCTAAAATTTTATGAGGAGTTAAGTAATGAAGAGAAAAAACATTTAGTTGAACAAATTGAATCTATTGATTTTGATTTAATTAAAAACTTAATGGGATTAATCGGTAAAAAGAAAGATAATTATGAATTTTCATCAATGTCTAGTTATTTACCAAAAGATGAATATACTGAATTAGGCTTTAATTCCATTTTGAAAGGTGAATATGCTTTAGTAACAATGGCGGGTGGACAAGGTACAAGATTAGAGTTTGATGGTCCTAAAGGAACTTATATATTAGGGTATGGAATTAATAAATCATTATTTGAAATTCAATGTGATAAATTAAAAAACATTTATGAGATGACTAATATATATACCCCATGGTATATAATGACAAGTTATACTAATAATGATGCAACTATGGAATTTTTTCGAAAAAATAATTATTTTAATTATCCAAAAGATAAGATTCAATTTTTTATTCAAGATGAGTTACCAATGATTGATCTTAATGGAAAAATAGTTATGGATAGTAAATCTAATATAAAGATGGGCGCTAATGGTAGTGGGGGAGTTTTTCTTGCTCTATCTAGAAGTGGAATAATAGACAAAATGAAAAATAATAATATTAAATGGGTGTTTATTGGTGGTATTGATAACATTTTATTGCCAGTAGATAATCCTGATTTAATAGGATTTGCAATAAAAAACAATTATTTAGTAACATCAATGATTGTCCCAAAAGAATATCCAGAAGAAAAAGTTGGAGTATTTGGATATAGAAATAATTTACCAAGTGTTATTGAATATATTGAGATGACAAATGAAATGAATAATTTAAGGGATGAATCTGGCGAGTTGGTATATTGTGATGCTCATACATTATCAAATTTATTTAATATAAGTGTTTTAGAAAGCATTGTTGATAAAGAATTAGAATATATGCCTGCTTTTAAGAAAACAGAATATATAAATGATGAAGGTGAGTTAATAATCCCTGATGCTGAGAATGCATATAAATTTGAAACATTTATTTTTGATGCTTTCTCATATGTTGATGAAGTAGGACTCTTACAAGGAAAACGTGAAGAAATATTTGCACCAATTAAAAATAAAATTGGTGTTGATAGTCCAGAGACAGCAAGCAAATTATATAAAAATTTCTATAAAACGAAAATTAAGTAAACTAAAAAAGAGTTTAATAATTATTTTAAATAAACTATTAAAATTCTATCATGGATAGAGTTTTTTTGGTTTACAAAAGTATAATGTATCCTTTACATATCATTAGTTATTTGATAATATATACTTGGTTTGGGGTGTAATAATGATTAAGGAAGAATGGATTAAAATATTAGAAAATGAAATTGTTAATGATAACAAATTTAGAAGGGGTCTTGAGATAAAAAATCGAGGGCTTATTTCTGATTTTAAGTTTAAGAAAAATAAAAAAGATTTTTCTGCAACAGCCCACATTGCTGGTAATTATGATAATCATTATAATACATCAATATTTATGAAATATGACGGTTCCTTTGTTTATTGTCGCTGTGATTGTCTTGATAAACAAAATAGAAATGCCAGATATTTCTGTAAACATTCAATCGCCCTAGCAATTGAAACAATTCATTACTTAATTGATTCTTATATTGAATTAAATGTTTTAGAAAAAGAAGATATAGATAAATTAATTAATGATTATAAATATATTATAAATAAGCCAACCAATATTGAAAAATTAAACTTTGAATATGAACTTAAAATAGATCAACCAGGAGAATATGATGGTATTTCAATAGGCCTAAAAGCTGGAACTACTAAACTTTACGTTGTAAAGGATTTAACTGAGTTTTTATTAACTTATAAAAAACTTTATAATGAATGTGAATTAAATAAAATGGTAACTTATCGTAAAGAAAATTATGAAATAAGTGAAAAAGATATAGAAATTTTAGAAATGATGTATGATGT
>CAYXLG010000085.1:0-2157 GCA_964465805.1 uncultured Muribaculaceae bacterium | reverse complement strand
ATTAATTCAAAATATATTACCTTATTTAGTTTTTGATAGTAATAAAATTGTTGAACTAGATCCAAAACTAAAAGCAGAAATTGCTGTGCCATTTCTAAATATAAAATTATATATTGATAAAGAAGGAAAAATGGCTAAGCTTAATCTTGTTTTTGAGTATGATAATGATACAGCAGAAAAATATGTTTTAAAGAATTTGAAAAAGGAAGAAGAAATAATAAATGTTTTAAATAAAGTTAATCTTATAAAAAAAGATGATAAATATTATATAGATGATTTAGAAGATATATTTTTGTTTACTGAAGAAATTATTCCAATGTTACAAGATAAAAAGGTTGCTATTTTTTATAGTGAAGATTTTAAAAATATGTTAAAGAAGCGAAACTTTAGTTATCAAACAAATATTGGTTTTAAAAGTGATCTTTTGGCTGTTAATTTTGAGTATGATAAAATAGATGAGTCTGAACTAAAAGATATTTTAAAAAATATTAAATTATCTAAAAAATATTATCAACTTAAAGATGGAAATATAATTAAAATTGATAATAAAGAAGCATTAGAGTGGAGTGACATAATTGATAATCTTGATATTGATGATAAAGATATTAATTCTAAACAATACTTATTTAATAAATATGAATCGTTATATTTAGATAATGTTTTTGAAAATATTGATGGTACTAAAATAAATTATGATGAGGAATTTAAATACTTGATTGAAAACATTAAGAATACTGATAAGTTAAATTTTGAATTACCTAGTAATTTAAGCGCTAAATTAAGAGATTATCAAGTAAAAGGTTATAGATGGCTTAAGACCTTAAAATACTTTGGTTTTGGTGGTATTTTAGCTGATGATATGGGACTTGGTAAGACTTTGCAAGTTATTACTTTAATTCAAGATTCAAAAAATCAAAATGAAAAAAGTAAATCATTAGTAGTTGCACCATCATCAGTTATTTATAACTGGGAAGCTGAATTAAAAAAATTCGCACCAACTTTAAAATATATTATATTAGCTGAAAGCAAAGAAATTAGAGAAAAACATTTTGAAAATTTAGATGAATATGACGTTATTGTTACTTCTTACGCTTTAATAAGAAGAGATATAGAAAAATATTTGGATTATAATTTTGATTATTGTTTTTTAGACGAGGCTCAATATATTAAAAATTTGACTAGTTCATCAGCGAATGCCTGTAAAATGATAAAAGCTGAGAATAAATTTGCTATGACTGGTACTCCAATAGAAAATTCTTTAAGTGAACTTTGGAGTATATTTGATTTTATTATGCCTGGATATTTAAAAAGTTATAATCATTTTAAAAATAACTATGAAAAACCAATCGTAATAGAAAAAGATGAAGAAGCCTTAAATAAGTTATATAATAAAGTTAAACCATTTATATTAAGAAGAGAAAAGAAAAATGTTGCCTTAGAACTACCTTTAAAGGAAGAAAAAAATATTTATATAACTTTAGAAGGTGAACAAAAAAAGATATATATGGCTCATTTTTTAAAGGCAAAGAAGGAAATTGGTCAAGAACTAGTAACTAAAGGGTTTAATAAAAGTCAAATTAAAATTTTATCTATATTAACAAGGCTTAGACAAATATGTTGTCATCCAAGTTTATTTATTGATAATTATAATGGCAGTGGTGCAAAACTAGATTATTTACTAGAACTAATTGATGATAAAGTTAGTAAAGGACATAGAATTTTATTATTTTCACAATTTACATCAATGCTTGATATTATTCAACAAAAACTAGATAAAAATAGTTATTTTAGGATAGATGGAAGCGTTAAGACTAAAGAACGAATGGATATGGTAAATCGTTTCAATATGGGAGAGAAGGAAATATTCTTAATTTCTTTAAGAGCAGGTGGTACGGGATTAAATTTAGTAGGTGCTGATACAGTTATTCATTTTGATCCTTGGTGGAATCCAGCTGTTGAAGATCAAGCAACCGATCGAGCTTATCGAATTGGACAAGAAAACAGAGTTGAAGTATATAAATTAATTACTAAAAATACAATTGAAGAAAAAATTAATGAATTAAAAGATAAGAAAAGGGAAGTTGCTAACGCGATTATTAAATCAGGTGAAACATTTATTAATAAACTTAGTGAAGAAGAATTGGCAAATATATTATC
>CAYXLG010000084.1:0-4301 GCA_964465805.1 uncultured Muribaculaceae bacterium | reverse complement strand
ATAATAATAGAATAGAGTTAAAATTATATTTTAGTAAAACAACAAAAGGAATAATGGAATTGTCGTCATCATTGTTGATGACGACAATTCAAAAAAAAGTTTTAAGAAGTTTTTGTATAATTAACTGTGTGAATAGAAAACACAGTTTTTAATATGGAGGTTAAACTAGAACAAAAAAATATAAATTTAAATGAAATTAAATTTATATTCAGATAGATTAAGTTATTCTGATATTATAACTTTAAACTAATTAATATATTTTGTATTTAAAATTGGTAATAATTTATCAATTTTTAAAATTTAAGAAAATTAAAAGTCCCCATCTAAACTATTCATATATTAAGTCATCCGTGTTATAATTATATTGATGGGTGATGTTATGAAGAAGATATTAATTATAGTCTTGATGTTTTTTGTTATAACAGGATGTAAAAAGAATGATGAAGTTATTCGAAAGATAGAAATAGAGTTTGATAATAATTATTATCAAGTCGCGTCGCCTTATAAAACATCTGTTAGTGGAAATTATGTTGTTAATAATGTATTAAACAATTATGATGTTAATGATATTGAAAATTCATTTATGATGTTATCAAGTAATTATTTTAAAACAACTAATTCACTTTATCAAGATGGCCAATATTTAAGTCGTGATGAGTTAAAAAGTTTGTTATCTAGTGATAAATTAAATAATGATGAAGAAATTGAAATTAATGGTATTAAAATAAAACCAACTTATATTTCTAGTATTTATGAGCAGGATTATTTAACGGTTAATGGTAATTTAAAAGGAATAACAGTAGGTTTAATAATTAATCCCTACCAAGCATATGAATCGAGTTATGATGGATATGATTATGAAGAATTAGAGTTAGATATTTTAGAACCTATTATTGCTTCTAAAGCTAATAAAGTTGTTAAATATGTTCGTTCAAAACCAGAGTTAAAAGATATTAAGTTATTAATTGGTATATATCTACAAAACAGGCCTAATGAGATGTTACCAGGTGGTATAAGGTATGCTGGCCTTGCTAATGATGATAGTGTTTCATTAACTCAGGTAAATTATGAATATCAATATTTGAATTCTGAATATGTTTTAAATAATGATGTAACTATTTATAATGCTTTTAGTAATTTAGAAAAACAAATAAAAAAGGTTAAAGATACTTATAGTGTTTCTGCTAAAGGGATGTATTATAATAATAAAATTGAAAATATTGAAATTACAGTTTATAGTGGCATTTTTAATAGTGGGGAGTTACTATATTTATGCAATATAATTAGTGATGAACTAGGGCATTTTGATAATCATGTTAATATTAGGATTATTATCAAATCTAGTGATACTAAAGTAGCTTTTATCAATAAGGAAAGTAATAGTTTAAAAAGTGATGTTTATATTTTAGGAGGATAAAATGAATAAAATTGACAAAAAAGGAGTAGAAAGCATTTTAAATAATGCGATGTTGTACTCAAAAGAAGATGAGATTGATGATTATATTAATAGTTTAAATAGTTTTATAGATGAAATTAAAGATATTAAAGATATTAATATTGACAGCGAGGATATTATGGTATCACCAATTACTAACGTTAATTGTTATAATGATAAGGATATTGTTGAAATGGTTAATAAGGAAGAAATATTAAAATCAGTTCCAAATAAAGAAGATGATTATATTTTAGTACCGAAGGTGATAGAATGAGTAATTATTTAGAACTAAGTATTGTTGAAATAAATAAGTTGTTGAAAGAAAAAAAGATTAAACCGATTGATTTGGTTGAAGAGTTCATCTTAAAAGTAGAAAATTCTGATTTAAATGCTTTTATTACTTTAGACATTGAGGGTGCTAGAAAAACGGCTATTGAATTAGAATGTAAAGAAGTTGACAATCTTTTGTTTGGTATTCCTATTGCTATTAAAGATAATATTGTTACTAAAAATATAAAAACAACTTGTGCTTCACTTATGTTAGATAATTTTATACCAGTATATGACGCGACAGTTATTGAAAAATTAAAATCAAAGAACATGGTAATTGTCGGTAAAACTAACATGGATGAATTTGCTTGTGGAGGTACAAGCTATCGTGGTCGTGTGTTAAATCCTTGGAATAAAAATTATGTATCTGGTGGAAGTAGTAGCGGTAGTGCAGTTTCTGTAAGTGCTGGAATTGTTCCATTATCATTAGGCAGTGATACTGGGGGGAGTATACGTTTACCATCAGCGTTTTGTGGTGTTGTTGGAATGAAACCAACTTATGGAAGAGTATCAAGATATGGATTAATTCCACTAGCCCCAAGTTTTGATCAAATTGGACCAATTTCTCGAAACGTATATGAAAATGCAATATTATTAGGTGCTATTTCAGGTCTTGATGATAATGATTACACGAGTTCTAGTAATAGTGATTTATCTTTTATAGATTTAGAAGTTGATATTAAAACTAAAAAGGTTGCTATTCCAGCATATTATTTGGAGTGTAATATTAGTCAAGATGTTCGTGATGAGTTTGAAAATATAATTAATATATTGAAGGAAAAAGGATGCTTAGTTGAATATGTAGATATACCCTATTTAGAAAATGCTGTTTCATTATACCAAATTATTACTGCAGCTGAAATTAGTAGTAGTCTATCATGTTATGATGGAATTAGATATGGTTATACAGCTAAGGATTATGATAGTATTGAAGATTTATATAAAAATACAAGAACTGAAGGATTTGGGCTTGATGTTAAAAAAAGAATTATGTTTGGTACTTTTATTTTAAGTGGGAAGAATGCTAATTATTATTATAAGGCATTAACTCTAAGAAAAAGGATGGCTACTGGTATTAAAGAAGTGTTTAAAAAGTATGATTATATTTTGACACCAGCAAGTGTGTCTTATAATGTTGATTTTAAAAAAGATAATTATTATGATAAATTATTAAACTCTGTAGCAAATTTAACAGGAATACCATCATTATCATTGCCAATTGGTTTTAGCGCTGAAAACATGCCTATTGGACTACAAATTATGGGTAATTATTTTAAAGAAGCAGACATTTATAAGATTGGTCATTTTATTGAGAACAAACTTAATCTAGATTTAAAACCTAGGGGGGATAAATAATGTTAGAACCAGTAATTGGAATTGAAATACATGCTGAACTTAAAAGTAAAACAAAGGCATTTTCTAATAGTTTAAACAGTTTTAACACTTCTCCTAATGAAAATATTAATTTAATTGATCTTGCTTATCCTGGAACATTACCTAGATTAAATAAAGAAGTAGTGGAAATGGCTTTAAAAGCCGCTCTAGCGCTGAACTGTTCTATTAATAAGGAAATGCATTTTGACCGTAAAAATTATTTTTATCCAGATTTACCAAAAGGATATCAAATAACTCAAAACAGAACACCAATTGGTTATGATGGTTATTTAATGATTAATGTTGATGGTAATCCTAAAAAAATAGAAATTGAACGTATTCATATTGAAGAAGATACTTCTAAAAGTATTCATGATGAAAAGGGAACACTTCTTGATTTTAATAGAGCGGGGGTACCTTTAATAGAGATAGTTACTAAACCAGTTATTACAAGTGATTTAGAAGCAGTCGCTTATTTAGAAGGTATTAGAGAAATATTATTATATTTAGGTATTAGTGATGTTAAAATTGAAGAAGGTAGTATGAGATGTGATGCTAATGTATCACTTAAAGAAAAGGGTAGTGATGTATTAGGTACTAAAACAGAAGTTAAAAATATTGGTTCAATTAGTAATGTAGGAACAAGTATTTTATATGAAATAAATAGGCAAAAGAAAGTTATTGAAAGTGGTAATGCGGTTGTTCCTGAAACAAGAAGGTTTGATGATAAAACTGCAACAACAATTTCGATGAGAGTTAAAGAAACGGCTAGTGATTATCGATACTTTCCAGAACCTAATATTCCACCATTAAAATTAACAGATGAATATGTTGAAGAAGTGCGAACTTCGTTACCAATGTTTCCTAGTGAACTACGTGTCAAATATGAAAAATTAGGTATTAACAAAAATAATATTAAAACAATTATTGGAAATTATGAATTATGTCAATTTTTTGAGAATATTATTGGAAATGTTAATCCAATAATGGCATCAAATATTTTAACAGGAGATGTTTTAAGTTATTTAAATAAAAACAAATTAGAAATAAAGGATACAAAATTAACTGAAATAAATTTTAAAGAATTAATTGAATCTTATGATGAAGGTTTTATTTCTTCAAAACATATTAAAGATATAATTCCAATATTATTAGAAGAAGG
>CAYXLG010000083.1:0-4304 GCA_964465805.1 uncultured Muribaculaceae bacterium | reverse complement strand
AAAAGGATTGTAGATGAAATAATAAATAGATTAGGTGAGTAAATGATAAAAAAAGCAAAAAAGAGTAAATTAATTTTTATAATCATTGCCATTGCATTAATTTTAAGACTTTTTTTCCTATTTAAATTCGGTGTGAAATATAATCTAAACAGTGACGATTTGTCTTATGTGAATAGTGGAATAAAATTTTTAGAAACTGGTAAAATAACATTGCTTGATGAATTATCGGCACAAATAATGCCTGGAATGTCTTTTCTCATAGCTATTTTTGCATTTTTATTTGGAAAAGGTAAATTATTGTGGCTCATGTTAAAATTATTTTGGATAATCATGGGAATTACTTCAATTGTATATGTATATAAAATAATTAATTTATATTCAACTGATAATAAAATATATGGTTGCATGGGTGTTTTATTCTTTTTAGCAGTTGATTTTGCTTGGATGGATAATTTAATTTTAACTGAAACACCGTTTATGTTATTATCTATTTTATTGATATATCACAGCTTGATATACTCTAAAACCAAAAATAATAAGGATTATTATTTAATAATCCTATATTATATATTAGCTATAATGTTTAGACCAACAATTGCACTTTTTCCTATATTTTTAATAATATTTTTATTATTAAAGGGTCATAATTTAAAAGAATTATTTCCTAAAATTACAGGAGCTTTCTTAATTTTACTAATAGTATTTGTTCCGTGGGCTATCAGAAATTACAAAATTTTTAATAAATTTATTCCACTTACATACGGTAGTGGGAATCCTTTATTATTAGGTACATATCAAGGTGTAGGATTTCCAAAAGATGAAAACTTAGATTATCAAACTAATGTTTTTGAAAAATTGCCAATTGAGATGAAAAATTATTTGACAGGAAAAGAGCAAAAGAAAAGTTATATGAAAAAATATTATCAGTTGGAGTATGATAATAAAATTGCACATTATAGGATGAAGGTTTGGTGGAAACAAAATCCAAAAAGTATGATAAAATCTTATTTATTTTATAAACCAAAAATTTTATTATATAGTTCTTTTTATTGGACAAAGGTTTTTAATTTTGATAAAATAATTAATGTTATTTTCAGAAGAATTGATATACTTTTATTTTTAATATCGCTAATAATTATTTTTATAGATAAAAAATATATTAATGAATTAATGTTTATATTTTTTCTATATTGTTATCAAATAGCTGTTTATTCCTATACATTTGCTTTTAGTAGATATGCTCAAACATTATATTTTTATAGATTTATCATAATTGGTATAGGTCTTAAAGTTTTATTTGAAAAATATATTTGCAAAAATAAAAAGTTGGGATTATATTAAATTAAGAAAAGAGGTAAATTAATTGAAGAAACCAAAAAAATTATTGATCATTATTCCTGCTTATAATGAGGAAAAAAACATTTTAAATACATATAATAAAATAAAAAAATTAAAAATAAAAAACTATAATATTAATTATGTAATTATAAATGATGGATCAAAAGATAGAACAATTGATATAATTAATCAAAATCAATTAAATTGTATTAATTTAGTTTGTAACCTTGGAATTGGTGGAGGTATGCAAGCTGGTTATAAATATGCTTATTATAATGATTATGATTATGCCGTTCAATTTGATGGTGATGGACAACATGATGAAAAATATATAGTAAAAATATTAGAAGAAATTGATAATAATAAAGTTGATTTTTGTATAGGTTCCAGGTTTGTTGGAAATTTAAGTGATTTCAAATCTACAAAATTAAGAAGAAAAGGAATTGATTTTCTTTCATTTTTAATAAAAATATGTACCGGTAAAACTATTAAGGATGTTACATCTGGATTTAGAATTGCAAACAAAGATGTTATAGAAATGTTTGCCAGAAATTATCCGGATGATTATCCAGAACCTGAAACAATTGTTTTTTTATTAAATCGAGGTTACAAAATTGGTGAAATACCTGTTCAAATGAATGAACGTGAATTTGGTATCTCTTCAATTAATAAATTTAAATCGTTATATTATATGATTAAAGTTAGTTTAGCAATAATAATTAATAGTATTAGTATTAAGAAAAGTGGTGATAAATTATGAATATTGAATTGCAGATTTTTATAATAGTTTTAGCTTTTTTATTTATAGTATACATCTATAATTCCGTTAAAAACCGGATAATTTTATTAAAATATGCTTTATTATGGATAATTCCTGTTTTATTTGTTATATTTATAACTATATTTCCTAATTCACTTAATTTATTTTTAAAAACAGTAGGAATTAAGACTTTATCTAATATGATGTTTTTATTTACAATTGTTTTTTTGGCTTTTATTTCTTTCACACTTACTATAATTGTTTCTAAACAAAAACAACAAATAATTATTTTGACACAGGAATTAGGTATTTTACAAAATAATTTTAAAATTTTAGAAAATAGACTAAATGGAGGAAAAAGTGAAATTAATTAATAAAGTTAAATCAGATGAATTTCTATATTCAAATAAGTTTATTATTTTAATATTAATTATTATAAATATATTATATTTATTAGTTTTTATAAAAAGTTTTAAACCAGGCTTTACAACAATAAATGAGCATTATGGTTCACCGGATGCCGACTCTTATGTTTCAATGTCATATCAATTAATAAATAAGGGGATATATGGTTATAGATCAACAGAATCAAATGCTTATGTGACACCTTCTCAACCTATGTATGTTTCATCAATATTATTACTTAATAAAATTTTAAAAATAGATGATTTATTATTAATACAAATATTTAATTTTTTATTAAATATTGGCAGTATAATATTGATTTACATTATTAGCTTAAAATTATTTAAAAATAAAATCATAGGGTTTATTTCATCTTTGTTATATGCAACATATGCACCTAATGTCTATTATATAAGAGCAGTATTAACAGAAATCCCAACCATCTTTTTTATGTTATTGTCTATATATATATTTATTATTGCTATGGAAAAAAACAAGCCTAAATTTTATATGATATTTAGTATTTCTTATGCTATAACTATTATGTTTAGGCCAGCACTCGCGCCGTTATTATTAATTACTTTTTTTATAATTTGGAAAAAATATGGTTTTAAGCTTGGTACTATTAAATTAATGTACTTTAGTGTTGGCTTTTTTGTAATTATTTTTCCATGGATTTTAAGAAATTATTTAATGTTTGGTAAATTATATATATTTTCTTCCCATGGTGGGAATCCCTTGTTAGCTGGAACTTATCCTTTTTATTTAGAAGAATTTGATTTTGGAATAATGAACCAATTGGGAATGAATTATAATGAATATGCAAAATATAGAATTATTCAAGGTATTAAAACAGACCCTAAATTATATTTTAGTTGGTTTACTGTTGGGAAATTTTTATGGCTGTTTGGTGGCCCTAGTAAATGGTTATATTATTCATCTTCATATCCAAGGTTAACATTGCCTGTTTATATCCATCATTTTTTAATATTTTTCACAGCATTTTATGCAATAATCAAATTAAGAAAAAAGAATAAATATATTAAATATTTTTCATACATCTCATTAATTTATATTATAATTCACCTTGCCTTTATAGCGGTAGATAGGTTTGGCTATTTATTATTTCCAATTTTTTCAATATTGGGAGGATATACGATTATTTGGTTTTATAATTTTGTGTTTACAAATAAGCATAAAATTAGAAAATATTTAAATAAAAAAATAAACAATTAATTTTGTTTATTTTTTTCTATTCCATTTATAATATTAGGCATAAATTGTTTTTTTCTGGAAACCAGTCCAGGTAAATAATGGGCTTGTTTAATTTTTTTACATCAAAATTATTATCCATTATTTCCTTTGAACTATCATTATATAAAATATCAGTAATAAAGAAAGTTAAAATATTGTATTTATTGTCAAATGCTGCAGTGTATAGTGCTACTAAAGAAGCAATATCACATGATGCAATTGAAACAAAAGAAGAAAGTTCACATCAAATTGCTAAATTAATAAATATGCATATGAATTATGATTGTGTAATTTGTGGTGGTAAAGTAACAACCCTTCATTTTGTGGCGGCACAGTCATTTTGTGAATGTGGAATTTTATTGAAAAATGGTAAGTTAATATTTGTTGGGATATTAATGAAACTGTAGAAGAATATCAAAAATTATTAGATAATGAAAAAAAGTAAACGAATTAAATTGTTTACTTTTATTTATATTATTAAAAAACAATTTTGATGCGTTATAATTATATTAATATTAATGGAGGATTTTATGATTAAAGTAATGAC
>CAYXLG010000082.1:0-4350 GCA_964465805.1 uncultured Muribaculaceae bacterium | reverse complement strand
TCAAAGAGGATTTCCCCTTCAAGCCACTACCCTTTAGGGTAGCTGGTTAGTTGACCATTTGTCCTGCATTAGTATTATTAATGTTGTTTAAAGTGTCTAATGTTTTTGTAATTGCAACATATGTAGATACGCCCCACACCAAAACTCCAAGTATTACAGCAACTGCACCTATTTTTATTACCGTTGGCAAACTACTTCCAACAGCCCTAACATAATTAAACCTTCCATCATTTTCCAAAGTTTTTATTCTGTCTGAATGTTCTTCTTTATATTTTTTTAATGTATTTACATCATATCTTATGTCTCTAATTGCTTCATTGTCTTCTCTTTGTTGCTTCTCTAATTTACATATTTGATTTTTAAATTCTTCTCTAAATTCCATAAATTGTCTATTAAGATATTGCTGACCTGTTGATACTTCTGCCAATGCTTGAGTTACTTTATTTTCATCCATGCGTAAATACACCTCTTTTCTAACTACAAATTATTTTAAATTATTATTGACAAAATACGAGGTGTAGTATATACTAAACTCGTATTATTATAATACAGCTCAACGGAACTTCTTGTACTGTGGTTATTAGTTCTGTTGAGCATTTTAATAAGATAAGATAATTACTTGAAATAGCACACATCAATACATCCACTAAAATATGTTATGTGAGGTTGTAATTATCTTATCTTATTTTTTAATTGTTTTAGTTTTTGATTAGTTCTTTAATTTTTTCTCTTTAGTAAAATATCTTATTTTAGTAATTTTTCCCATTTATTTTCATTCTTTCCTTTTATCATCCAACCATATTGATTCCACGTTTTTTTAAACCTTCTTTAAACCATTTTCTTATCAACCCTTGAGATTCTAACTCTTTTAATGTATTAGAGAAATATGGTCTTTCTTCTTGCCACCATTTGTTTTCTCCAAATAAACCTCCACTTAATCCATCGTTAATTATCTTAGGTAGCCATTCACGAATATCTTCCGCTCCATCTTTCCAATATTTACTTCCATGCATGAAGTCATCAGGCTTAAAACTCATTTTTTCTTTATCGTGGAATATCCTAGTTTGAACCTGATTTTTTCCCTTAACCATTTTATCAGTAGTTACAGATTCTCTAAATTCATAGCTGGGCGTTCCAGTACCATTTAAATAATAATTGTTTCTATTTATATAAACATCTTCGTCAATTCTAGCTTTTAATTTATCATTAATCTTATCTGCAACTTCTTGTAAAACTGACATTAATATAGACATTAAAGTGTTGTTTAAATCATTAGCATTTCTTATTTGTCTTTTCACATTTATCACATCCATTTTTTTTAACATACAAAAAAACCTCTATTTATTATAGAGGTCTTTTCAAATGTTTTAGTAGTACCAAGATAATAGTAAGTTAATAGAATTAATTGCTAGAAAACATTTAGAAAGGAGTTATTTATGTGAACTGCTCACCACTTACTCACATTCGTCCGTTGAAGTGGGAGAATTCTTGCTAAGATAAGCTAGATTTAAACCATTATTATTTAACGAATTGTTTGTTGAATTATTGCAATACCGAAACAATGAAATTACGTATTATTGATTTTTTGAATTCACGCTTAATGAAATGTTTAATGAATCTTATGTATTGTATAATTCATTTCAAATTTTACTTATTTTAAATAAGTCATATTTGAAATTCTTTTTAGATTTTAAGGTAATTGTTTTTTTTTATTCATTAAACACTCTTATAAAAGAGTGATAATATTTTGTATCATACATAATTCTACGATACCAGAACCAACTCACAATTCTAAATGTTTTCTATACAATTATAGGGAAGAGAGAGGATTAATCCTCTCGCTGTTAGCTAATTATTTCCTATTTAAATACTTTTCTACAATTTCTTCAACAGAATCATGTAAATCATAAAACATTTCATAATCTACAACATCTTGTAGCATAGCAAGTTCTACTTTATTACTAAGTTTATCTGCTTTATCAACTAATTTTTTATAAAGTTTAATTATATTATTTCTGTCATAATCAATTGTTGTAACTACTTCAACATCATAAACATATCTAACCTGATTACCTTCCACATTAAATTTATAGTCAGAACCACTTTTCTTACTTCCTCTTGATTTAAGGTTAGTAAGGACTTTTATATTACCACTAAGCGTTCTACATCTTTTTGCATTTTCTAAAGCAGAATCCAAAGTAAATTCTTGATTATCTACATTGATAACTATCCCTCTTTTGGCATATTCAATAGCATTTGATAGTTTACATTTTTCACCTATTAAATTATTTATCAAATATGCAATATCAACAACACTACAGTCAAATTGTCTTTCTGTTGTTTTATCAAGTATTTCATCCTCAGCATCTGAATTATTTTTAGACTTTAAGTGTATTTCAGTAATTTTAATAGCATTGTCTGTGTCTCTAATGTAACTTGACAATGTATTAATTACTGAATCTAAGAAGTTTTGGTAACGACACGCTTCTTTAATATTTAATTTCATAATAAAAAATCCTCCTAAAATTTATTTTTTAATATTTATTATAGAATAAGTATAACATTATATTTTAATTTTGTCAAGGTGAAATATTAAATTATTTTTCTTCTGTTGATTCTTGTGATTCTTCACCATCTTTAACAATATCATTAGTTATCTCTAATATTTTTTCAGACTCTAAAACATCATTTTGTAACTCTTTGTTTTTTATTAGTTCTTTAACTAATTCTTGAACTTTTTTCATTGACTCCGCCAATTCGTTGTTTAATTTTTCAATTTCTTTATTATCGAATTTATCTATAATATCATTAAATATTTCAGCATTAATCATATCTGTTAAAATGGATAGCTGCTTTGAAAAATCATTTTCTTTAACAAAATTAATATCACTAAAATATTTAATAATTAAAAACAATATATATGAACCATATACAGATTCATCTACATCTTTTATGTAATTCATATTTTGTATAATTTCTTGAATTAACTTTGTTCTTTTTTCAGGAGAGAAATATATATCTACACAAAATTCTAAATTCTCACCATCTAAACTTACATATGCCTTTTTTTGTTTATTATATTTTTTGGCTACTTTTTTAATTGCATTTAAATTAAGTTTTTTTGTCTTTGCCATAATAAAAACTCCTTTATTTTTATATTTTAATTATTTAACTATCAATATTTGCTAACACATTATTAGTATAACATTATATTTTAATAATGTCAAGTTTTCTTTTGCTTAAATTTACTACACTTAAAATCTTTAATTTCTTCTTGAATTCTTCCTTCTTTTGCTTTAACTAATATGACACATTTTCCATCTCTATATCTACTACATGTGATGCAATTACCTTTAAATTCTTGTAATTGGTTAATAGTAGGGAATATACCTACAAAATCAACAGGGTGTATTTTTAATTCTATTCTAGGATTACTAGAATCATAAAAAATACCTTGATTCCTTTCACATGCCTGTACGTCATCTATCCATACACTTTCACTTTCTGTTATACTATCGAACATAATTTTGTAATAATTATTGCCATCCATGTCTATTCTAGGAAAATAAAAAGTACAATCAATATAATATTTTTGAAATTTATTTTCTGACTTTTCCCATTTTTGTAGTTTAACTTGCTCTTTTACATATCTAATAAATTTTTTTTTGTATTGTTTTGCTTCTTTAGTCTCATACATTGTAACTTGAGGTATAGGTTTCCCACCCTTATATATAATAAAACATCTTGGTTTTAAATAATGGTTCACCGAAACTGGTATAGGTGATATTAATTTTAATTCTTGTGAAATTTTAATCAACCTTTCTAAATTTTATTCATATTAAAATAGGGTAGGGGAGAGGCAAAAAAAAGTAAAATATTGCCAATCCCAAAACCCTTGATATAACTACGTTATTATAACATTACCCTTCAACCGACTGGTCTGGCTCTGGGAACCATCCATTCGCCTCCATAGTTTCAAACGGAACTAGTCTATCGTGGAAGACTTCAGGCAACCCTTTCAAAAACGGAACTTTGTATGCCCATTCTTTCGTAACTGGATGTTGAATTGGTCTACTAAAAGCATTCGTACAGTATGAGCTGTTATAACTTGGCGTATTGTTGATATAATGCTCCAACATTATTGCTTTAACCTCGCATAATCCTTTTCAATTAAATAACCTGGCATAATTAATTACCTCCTAATTAAATTTTTGTTTTAAATAATTTTCTAGTTTTTGCCTTTCCTGTGTTGTCAATGCTTTGTCTATAATAATAAATGCTGTTATGTCACCCTCATAGTAAAAACCACTTCCATTTGTTCTTGCTCCAACAATTATCCTTTGTTCTGTT
>CAYXLG010000081.1:0-4433 GCA_964465805.1 uncultured Muribaculaceae bacterium | reverse complement strand
CGGTTATTTGTGTATCTTTTGACAATATAGAAGGTTCAACTTGTACATTTTTATATTATTATTTTATCAACAACTTATTCACATTATCCACAAGTTAATATTTAGTTATACACAAGTTATTCACATGTTATCCACAGGTAAACCACAGGTAAACTGTTCACCCGCTCCCGCCTTGTTATTTCGATATTGTCAACCTATTTGTCAACTTAGGTTAACAATTAAGTTAACAATAAATTACCAATTCTCCCCATGTCCTCACACCTGGTCCACTATTCTATTCATTTCCATCTATTCCCATTATATTAATTATCATGCCTTGCACATTTTCTCAATATGCAACTGCTGCATCCTGCTTCAATCCTGCTCTATTGCTGCAGCTCCGGCATGTTTGTCATTCCTTATATAATTATTATTATGTAGGGAATTTGTCCTATACCGGGTACATTTACAAATTTTTAGTTAGTTTTTAGCCGGCAAGCCAGGGTAGCACTTTCATCCATCTACCCACTTTATTTTTACCGATTCATTACAAATCCACTAAAAAATCAATCGTACATCTATCGAACAAATCCAGTGTTCATGCATATTTCACAACATCACAAATATTTCAATTTTACATTTATATATCTATGCAATAATCCTTCAAACCTAGTAATATCAGTATTTCTAAAGGTTTAATGTTTAGTATTTATCGAATGTATTTTTTAGTATTCGTACTAAAACATATAAAATACACATCAAACCCTTATAAAATAAGCATTTATAGATAACTAACACAGTAAAACTACGATACATAATATAAATATAAAAATTTTTCATTTTACCTATTGACTATCATAATAAAAAATAGTAATATATTATTGAAGAAAATAATTAACAAAGGAGATGTTTATATGGTTAATTTAAATGAATTTAAAAATTATCTTATATCTTGTTCTAAGTCAAAGAATACTATATCTTCTTATATATCTGATTTAGAACAATACTTTAGTAAATATTCTATTTTATCTAGGGAAAACATATTAAAGTATAAGAATTCTTTATCTGGCAGTAGTGCATCTACTATTAATAGAAAGCTTACTTCTTTAAAGCAGTATAATGAATATCTTTTATCAACTAAACAAATAGATGGTATTTATATACTAAAAGAGGATTTTATAAAGCAACAGAGCAAAGGTAATCCTACTGATGTAACTACTAAACAAGTAGAAAAATTTCTTGAAAGAGTATTAATTAAAGATGTTGATTATAAATCAAGAAATATTGCTATAATTTTTCTTATAGCTAATACAGGGATAAGAAGATCTGAATGTTGTAATTTATTACTCAAGAATATTGATTTAGAAAATAATGAAATGATAGTTATAGGTAAGGGTAATAAAGAAAGAACTGTATTACTTACAGATAAGGTTGTAGAAGTAATAAAAAATTATCTTGTAGACAGAAATAAATCTAAATATAAGGATAGTCCATATTTATTTGTATCTGAACGTGGTAATAAATTATGTCCAGAGACTATAAATGATATTTTTGACTACTATAGTACACCTAAAAATAAGATTAGACCACATCAGTTAAGGCATAATTATGCTTCTATTGTTGTAGAGAATAATATACTTACTTTGCCTGAACTACAGAATCAATTAGGTCATAGTAATATTAATACTACTGGATTATACACTCATGCTAGAAAAGATACTATTAAGAAAAAGATTAATAAGTTATGTATTGGTTATTAATATACCCTCATTTTGCAACTTACGTTGCTCATTCCCTAAAGGGAATTATATAAATATAATATTGACAAATTTTCTCTTTAGTATATACTATAAGTAGAGGTGATGATATATATGTTTATTTAGTAACAAGATATAAAAATAAAAATTAATATTTTGGAATTCTTTTTCTTTACGAAAATGTTTTTGAAACATAGTATTATCAATGCTTTCAAAAATTACTTAGCACCCTATTCGTGCTAAAAATTAAAATTTAAGGAGGTACTTATTTGGAAAACAAAATCCACATTATTGATTCTATTATGGGGTCTGGTAAATCAACATGGAGTTTTAATTACATGTATGAGAACAAAGATAAAAAATTCATATATATAACTCCATACTTGAATGAAATTAAAAGATTGATTGGAGAAGGAACAGAAGATTGTCCACATACTAAATGGTATTATGAAAGAAGGTTTAGAGAACCTAAACATCTTGGCGAAGGCAAGTTTGATTCATTACATACTTTGTTAGTTAATGATTATAATATAGCCACAACTCATGCGTTATTTAAAATGTCTACAAGTGAAACTATAGATTTAATTGCTTCTGGAGAGTATATATTAATACTTGATGAAGCATTAGATGTTGTAGACATTAAAGAAATTAATAGAAAAGATTATGAAATGTTAATAGACACTAATAAAATTAGAATTAATGAAAATCATATAGTTGAATGGATAGATGATGAATATGATGGTAAACTATCTGAATGGAAAACCTTATGCAAAAATGGTACTGTAGTTGAATTAAAAAAGACTAAAAAAGTACAGTTGTTAGTATGGAATTTTAATATTGAATCTTTTCTAAGTTTCAAAGAAATATTTATAATGACATATCTTTTTGATGCTTCACATTTAAAATATTATTTTGATATGCATAATGTTTTTTATGACAAATATGTAATTGAAGATTTTAACTTAGTTCCTTATGATAATAAAAAACCATACAATAAAGAACAATATAAAAATTTAATGAACATATATCAAGGACAATTGAATAATATTGGCGATAAAAATAATGCACTATCTTTAAATTGGTTTAAGAAAAATAAAGATTTAAAAGCTAAGTTGAAAAATAATATATATAATTATTTACGAAACATAATAAATAGTAAAAGTAATGAAATAATATGGACAACTTTTAAGTCAGAACAAAGACACATACAAGGAAAAGGATATACAAAATCTTTTATACCATGTAATACTAAAGCGACTAATGAATATAAAGATTGTAATACTGTTGTATATTGTTGTAATAGATATATGAGTCCAGATTATGAAGATTATTTTACTCGATATAATATTATCATAGATCAAGATATATATGCTTTAGCAGAAATGTTGCAGTTTATTTGGCGTTCTGCTATACGAGAAAATAAGCCAATTAATTTATATATTCCAAGCAGGCGTATGCGTGAATTATTGATTCATTGGTTAAATAACGAAAATTTATAAAATATTAATATAATATTGTTGACAAAATAAAAACTACCTGCTATAATAAGATTAGGAATAGACATTTATAAAAGAAAGAAGGTGATAATAAATTAATACAAATTAATTTGGGTAATTTTTATACATTAGTAATATAAAAATATTACTTTATAAAAATAATTTGTCTAAAATAAAATGTTTAAGCGTACGAAGGTTTTAAGAAAGGAGTTAATATATTATGCCTAGAGGAAGGAAACCTGGACAGGTTGTGAAGAGAAAAGAATCTCAAAAAGGATATATAACAATCAATGATAGTCTAAGATTAAGAGTAGAAACTGATTGTTTGACGTTGGAAGAAGTAGTAGGAAATAATAAAGAAGATAGTGGAGATACATATGGTAATTATAAATATTTCACTTCATGGAATAGCGTATTAGATTATCTTATTAGAAAGTTTGTTGCTGAAAAAATAAGTCGGAAAGGAATATTAACTTTTCAAGAAGCAAGAAAAGAAATTTTGAATGGCATTAAAGAAGTAAAACAAATTTTACTTGGTGAAATTGAACAACAAAGAAAAATTGCTGATGAAGAAATAAAAAATGCAATTAACAAATTCAATAGATAAAATATAAATATAATATCGGAGGTTATATTATGGGGATAGATTTATACGGTAAGCTTAAAATGAATGATAATGGAGAGTACATAATAGATAAAACCAATTTAACTAAAGTATTAAAAAAAATATATTATAGTGAGCGTCATTTCTTATCTATTACAATCGAATCAGAAACCAGAACATTGTTTAAATCTAAAGGCGAATTATATTTTGATAAAAATGATTATGGAATATGGTGTTGGCATGTAAACGGGGAATGCTTAGAATCTGTATTATTCAATCACACAGAAGAAGTAGTGTATATTATCATAGATACAAATGTGGAAGCGGAGGATGCACAGGATGAAATACAAGAACTTATATATAGTTAAACTAGACAACAACGCCAATGCCATAATTACACCTGCTAAAACTACATATTGTGTGAAGTGCGGTAAAAAACTAAATGAGAATAGTTTAGATAGATTTTGTGACAGTGAATGTCGCAAAGAATATTATGCTGAAATAAGAAGAGATATTGATTCTTTAGAACTATAATTTGGAGGTTATCCATGATGCCAATACAGAAAAACAGAAAGATGAATTATTTTCAAAAGTACG
>CAYXLG010000080.1:0-4434 GCA_964465805.1 uncultured Muribaculaceae bacterium | reverse complement strand
CATTGCAGCACCCCATTGATAATGAATTTCATCACCATTAGCCTTACACGCATCAATTGGACCAGAACTATTACTATCCCAAGTTTTGCTCAAACAACCATTTCCTGTGTATTTAAGGTTTTCAGCAAACCAACATTGACCTCCAATTTTTACTATTGGATAGGTTTTATTATCCCGAGCATCTGTAATAGTACCGGAACATGGTACATATATTACCTCTACACACTGACTTTCTTTAACAATACTATAATCAATGTTGGCCTCGTTTTCAATTGCAACTTTAACGACTTGGTTTAAATCAATTTTTTTACCAGTTTTTGCATTCGTTAAATCCTCAATCAAATCACCACTATTAACCAAAGTTTGTAAAGTTATACAATAAACATTTGTATCTGTTATTGGATATTTATTAATATTTTTATCAATATAATGCCTTGTAGAACTAAAAATCAAATCTTTGGTTGCTTTATCAATATCACCAGTTGAATTTTTTACTAGATTTATAATTGTCGGAAATGCTAACAAAAGTAATAATCCCAAAATAACAATTACTCCTAATATTTCTACTAATGTAAATCCTTCTTTCTTTTTGAGCATGCAATGCACCTACCTTTATATTATTATTATACCTTTTAATAAGTGTTTTGTAAATTAAAAAAAACAACTATTCAGCTGCTTCTTCTTTTTGTACGATTTCTTCTTTTCCTTTATAAGTTCCACATTCTCTACATACACGGTGCGGTCTAATATCAGCACCACATTTTGGACACTCAGTTGTTCCATTCGCACTAATTTTATAATGTGTACGACGCATTCTTTTTCTTGTCTTACTTGTTTTTCTAAATGGTACAGCCATTTTTACACCTCTTTCTTATAATAATTTTTTTAATTTTTCCAATTCTGGATTAATATCTTTTATTGGTTCCATTTTTGTTATAAGTTTCCATCCTTCACCCTCTGCTTTGAAGTCTTCGGCCTTTTCACTTACAACTTTATAAGGAATTTCGACTAATATATTTTCCCATATTATCGGAAAAATATCAATAGAATTTTCATTCTTTTTAACTTTTCCTAAGATTTCTTCTATTATTTCCTCTAACTTTCCACTTATTGTTATATTAAATGGATAATTTACAGGTTCTAAGGTGACAGAACATTTTAAAATCATCAACCCTGTTATATTAAGATTTAAGTTATAATCAATGTCCCCTTTAGTAATTATACCTTTTACATTTACATTTTCAAGTGCGAGTAGATCGGTATTGGCAATTTGTTCTTTTGTAAATTCTAAATTTTGTTCAATAACTACTTCATCATCGATATTATTATTAAGTCTAGTTAAATCAATATTCATATTTCACCTTCCCAATCACAATTATACTCTTTTTTATATTAAATAGCAATCAGTATTGTTTTAAAAATAAAGGAAATGTGCTAAAATAAAGTTGGTGATTAGATGAAAAGCGTTGGAATAATTTGTGAATATAATCCATTTTATAATGGGCACTTATACCACTTAAATAAAGTTAAGGAATTATATCCCAATCATACTATCATATTAATTATGAGTGGGAACTTTCTCCAAAGAGGAGAATCTAGTATTATAGATAAATGGACTAAAACAAAAATTGCTTTAGAACATGATATTGATTTAATAATTGAACTACCGTTTGTTTTTTCTAGTCAAAGTGCAGATTTATTTGCTAGAGGAAGTATTGAACTACTTAACCATCTTAAGGTTGAAGCAATTGTTTTCGGAAGTGAATCAAATGATATTAATTTATTAACTAAAATTGCCAATTTTAGTTTATCAAATGAATATAATGACTTAGTAAAAGATTATTTAAATGAAGGAATTAGTTATCCTAAAGCATCATCAAATGCATTAACAAAATTAACTGGCGAAGTGATTGATACTCCAAACGATATTTTAGGAATTAGTTATATAAAAGAAATTAAAAGATTAAATAGTAACATAATTCCTATATCAATAAAGAGAACTAATGATTATAATTCAAAAGAACTATATAACAATAATGCAAGTGCGGGTAGTATTAGAGCTGCACTTAAAAATAATCAAAATGTTGAAAATTATGTTCCCCATATAACTTATAATTACTTAAATGATAAATTACATTTTACCAAAGATTATTTTCCATATTTAAAATACAAAATATTAACTGAAATAAATAATCTTAATATTTATCAAACCGTTGATGAAGGTATAGAAAATAGAATTAAAAAATATATTATAAAGTCTAATTCTTTAGAGGAATTAATAGAAAACATCAAAACTAAAAGATATACTTATAATAAGATTATGAGAATGTTAACTCATATATTATGTAGTTTTACAAAGGAAGAGGCTAGTACCTTTAAACATATTGAATATATCAGGGTTTTAGGTTTTAGCAGTAAAGGGAAAAAATATTTAAATTACATAAAAAAAGAACTAACAGTTCCTTTAGTTACTAATTACTCCAAACTTGATAATAAAATGTTAGAACTAGAATTTAGAGCAACTTGTGTTTATGCCTCTATATTAAACGAAACTGACAAAACCTTATTAATTGAAAATGAATACAAAAACAAACCTATAATTTATTAGGTTTGCTTTTTATTATTTTTGGCATTTTCTACAGTAATAAGTTCCACGTCCACCAACCTTAATTTTTACAATTCTTTCATTACATTTTGAACAAGGTTTGCCTTCTTTACCATGTACTAATAATTCATGCTGAAATCTTCCATGAACACCTTCACTTGAAGTATAACTTCTAATTGTGGTTCCGCCTGCTTTAATAGCTTTTTCTAATACAATTTTTGTATTATCAATAATTAATTGTAATTCTTTTTTCGTTAACTTTTTTGATTGCTTTAAAGGATTAACATTACTTAAAAATAATATTTCATCAGCATATATATTACCAATACCAACAATTATTTGTTGATCTAATAAAACTGTTTTAATTGGTAAACTTTTATTTTTATATTTATCTTTTAAATACGAAACAGTTAATGCTTCATCATCAGGTTCAAGTCCCAGTTTATTAAGCGGGAATTTATTATAAACTTCATCTTTTAATATTAAATGCATTTTACCAAATTTACGAACATCTTTATATCTTAATTCTTTATTATTATCTAAGATGAAAACTACATGTTCATGTTTATCTAAGTTTTCTTGAGATTTTTTTATATTATATTTTCCTTCCATTCGTAAATGACTTAATAAATAATAATTGTCTAGTTCAAACATCAACCATTTTCCACGTCTTTTAACATCAATAAACTGTTGATTAATAATTTGTTTTTTAAATTCCTCAACACTTGGAAATTCAATTATTTTGTCATGATAAACTTTAACGTCAATAATTCTGTTATTTAATATTTTTCTTTTTAATGATTCTTTAACAGTTTCAACTTCTGGTAATTCAGGCATTTTCCATATCACCTACTACTTTCAAATTAATTTTTTCTATACCAATAATATTATTTGTATTAGTAATTAACTCATCCATTATTTTACTAAAATATAGTTCCATTTTTGGTTTACTTTCTTTTGCTAAATTTAAATTATGCACTAAAATATTACCCATATTAATTAAATTAATATCTTTATCTAAAAACTTTAATAGCATGTTTTCAAGTAATGGATAATGAGTACAACTTAAAATACAGTTTTTAATTTATACATCTTTTAAAGGGGTTAAATATTCATAGATCTTTTCAAGACATATATCAATATCTAATTGATTATTTTCAATCAGTGGAACAAATGAGGGACATTTCTGTTCCCTCATTTTATTATTAGAAAAATTTTACTTTTGATCGTCATACTAGTAGCAATCAGTCCAACTCTCATTTTATATTAATCTTTTCATTATTCCCCATATATGGTCTTAAAACTTTCGGAATATTTAAACTACCATCAGCATTTAAATTATTCTCAACAAAAGCAATTAACATACGTGGTGGTGCAATAACGGTGTTATTTAAAGTATGTGCATAATATTTTTTATTACCATCTTTAATACGTATTCCTAGTCTTCTACTTTGAGCTTCAGTCAAGTTTGAACAACTCGCAACTTCGAAATACTTTTGTTGGCGTGGACTCCAAGCTTCAACATCTAAACTTTCATATTTTAAGTCAGCTAAATCACCACTACAACACTCTAACGTACGAACTGAAATATCTAAAGTTCTGAATAGTTCAACTGTGTAATTCCACATTTTAGTATACCATTCTTCACTATCTTTAGGATGACAAACAACTATCATCTCTTGTTTTTCAAATTGATGGATACGATATATACCGCGTTCTTCTATACCATGTGCGCCTTTTTCTTTTCTAAAACATGGTGAATAACTTGTCATTTTTATTGGCAATTCATTTACATCAATAAGATTATCTTTAAATTTACCAATCATTGA
>CAYXLG010000079.1:0-4470 GCA_964465805.1 uncultured Muribaculaceae bacterium | reverse complement strand
TTAGGACATTTATCTCTTTTAGTATAATGAACTTCTAATGGATTATATTGATAATCATTTCCTTCATCATCCTTACAATTCTTACAAGTCCATACTGCACCTTTGCCTTTACCAGCAACTGAGAAGTCCTGGCATGGCGATCCCCCAACCATCCAATTAAAATCAGCAATTTCTTTTTCATCAATTTTAGTTATGTCTCCTAAATTTTTACTTTCTGGTTCATTGTGTATTAAACTATATGCTTTCTTGGCATATTTATCATTTTCACAATAATTTATTAACTCGTATTTCATTATATGCTTACGCCCTTTCTTTTTTATTAAATTATATTATTATTTTTAATGATTGAAATTTAAATACTAGGTGAAAATAAAATGTATAAAATTTGGTCTTATTCAATTAGAAGGTATTTATCTCAAATATATAATACATATGATGATGCACAAATTGCACTTGAAAAACTAATTTTTCAAAACCATTTCAAAATAGTAGAAAAAAAAAGATTGGTATAATTTTGAAAAAGAACATAAAATTGACCATATATGTCAAAATATTTCTTACTAATATCTCTTTGGACTTCTTTCCAACTTGAACACCAATCATTTCTTTCAGCTTTTCTTAATTCAAATTCTACAATATCTTTTATATCTGTTTTGCATCCAATAAGCACATGATAATAACCCCTTGGTTCTTTTTCGTCTGAAAATTTAGTATTTATTTTATGGTTAGTTGATGAGTGCAACTTGACCCCTTCAATACTTTTTAATATTTTCATTCTCATATCATAGGCTTCTGGTGAAAAACTTGCTACATAATATTTTCTATCTCTCCAGTCCATAATTATCTTGCCCCATCACCTCGCTTTCTAATCTTATTATAATATTATATTTATATTTTATCAATCACCAATTCATCTCCCACTTAAAGAATTGGGGTATTCTTGGTGATGTTAGATAAATTTTGCAATCAAACAGAACTTTTATTCAATTAATTCCGTATCATATTTAGCTACTGGTAAACTCTTTTCTTTTTCTAACAAATATTCTAAATGTCTTGATTTTGTAGTAACTCCTTCGATTGGTATTACATAATATGATTTTTCGGATTCATCTACAACTTTAAATTTTTCTCCGTAATAATCTCTATACCAATACTCATAGCAACCACTAATAATTTTAATTATCTTGTCCATATAAATTTCCTTTCTGCTTTATATATAGATTTCTTTTTCTTCATCAAATACAATCGGCGATTCATCTATATTCCATATATCACTCCAAAAAAACACCTTTCACTTTATATTCGCCTTTACCTTCTTGCTGAAGTTTAAGTAATTCTTCGATGAACTCATTAAGTGTCATAACCCACTCTGCTTTCAATCAAACCGAGATTTTATCTATAATTTGTTAACCATGCTTTTAATTTATCTATGTTCCAATCGCTTTTATATTTATATGTATTTTCTATAAGCCATGCCATACAGTTAGGACATAAATCAAAAGTTATATAATCATCATCAACATCGCCTGCTGCATCCATAACTCTCCCCAGTAAAATCATAATATTCTTAGTGCCTACAACATTTTCTTTACCACATTTATCACACACTTTAATTTCTTTAATTCCCATATTTACCTCCTATTTTTAAATCAAATCTGAGCTTTATTTAAAATATTTTAGTTATATCAAAAAAGTTTATGAGATTTGTTTTTATATAAAATTTATCATTAAGATAGTTTACTTCAGTCACTTCATATTTAGCAACTACAAATCCTAAAACAACAGTTAATATATCTCCAATTTTAGGTTGGAACAAACTTTCAATTTCTCTTTCTATAATTTTAGTTTTGCCTGTAGGTTGTAAGTACATTGGATGCTTATAGTCATTAACCAACTCTACAGTGTCAGCTTCGATTATACATGGATATTTCATTGTATTTCCTCCAATTGATTAATCTTCTTCTATATATTTGCTTCCAATTAATTCATCTTCAATTTAAAATTTTATGTTGCAAATCATTACATCTTTGAGCTAATGTAGTATCTATATTCCACAAAATATTCTCAAGAACATTTAATGTAACGCCTATTTGAAACAAATTTAACATACTACCATTTTCTATATTTTCTTCAATGTTCTCTAACACTTGACTCATTGTGTCTAAATCCATAAAAAATTACCTCCTTTTATCTAAATTTATTATAATATTATATTTATATTTTGTCAAGCTCCAATTCATCTCCCACTTATAGAAGATAGGAGAATTCTTGCTAAAAGACGTTAAAATTTAGTCCACAATTAGGGCATTCCCATATAAAATCTCCATTAATTTTATAACTAACTAAATTAACAATATTTTTAACAGTTTTTAATCTTTCATATTCTTCACTTGAAAGGTTGAAACTACCTTCAAACTCTTCTTCTATCATCATTATTATTTCAGTTAAATCCAGTGGATCTACTCTTAATACCACAAGACTTGATTCTGGATTAATTTCTTCTACATCTTTATTTATTTGTAATGCTGCTTTGAAAAATTCCATCTATAATTATTGGTTGAGTTCTAAATTTACAATTACACTAAGGACAGTTGACAACTACCAAATCTCCCATTTTATATCATACAGTTTTTTATAATTACTACCTTTCCCATTTAACCATTTACATTTCCTTACTTTTTTATTTAATTGTTTTTTATAAAATTTTTTATTACAATAATCCCTTGTTAAATATTCTTTACCATTTTCATCTATTCTTGTTCTTATAGCCCACCAAGTTATTTCTTTTAGTTCTTTTAATCTTTTCTTATGTAGAAATTTATTTTGATGTTTATTTCTCTTTTTATATTTTTGTTTTTTAGTATTATTCTTTTTTGTTTCAATAGGTGGTAAATACATATCCTCACACCCACGGTTACTATACCACCATATTTTGCCACCTATTTTATCACACCATAATGATAAATATTTTTCTTTTTCAGTTAAATTAAGTTTATCAGGTGGGTTATCTAAAAATGGGCAACTTAAACATGTAAACATATCAATCACCAACCTTTCTTCTAGTATAACATGATGTTTTTAATTTGTCAAGTTATAATATTATATTTTAATTATATATTTTTTTTCAATCAAATCGAATTTTTATTGTAATTTATATTACACTTTTGTTGATTCTCGCTACTGACATATCACAATATACACTATCAATTTCAAAGCCTATGTATTGTTTCCCCATCCTTTTGGCTACCACACAAGTTGTCCCACTTCCACTGAAAGGGTCTAGTACCACTTGAGAGTCTGGAAAGCAAGTAATAATATCTTCAACCATCTTCTCAGGATAAGCGCGTTTGAATGTGCCTTTTGTCTTTACTGGTTGCCACTCTGCTCTTGTAAACAAATCATGATGATTTATAGCATTAAACATTTTTGTCTTCGGACTTTTTGCTAACCAATATAATCTTTCTGTCATTGGATAAAATCTAATCTTATCAAAGTTCTGACTTCCATTCTGCCATACTATCTCTTGTTTTACTAAATTGGCGAATTTAGATTTTAATATCCACTCATAAGGAGTAAGCTGTATTCCATTTCTAATCCTATTTTTATGGTTATACCACATTGATCCAGTTGGCTTGAGAACTCTAAAACATTCGTTTAGTATTTCGACTTGCCATTGTTGATATAATTCTTCTGGCATATTGTCATCGTATAAATTATAACTTTTAAATCTATTATTACCTGTATGATGTTGCTTGCCTAAGTTGTAAGGTGGGGATGTAATAATCAAATCTATACTATTGTCTTCTAATTGAGCAAGCCCATCAAGACAGTCTATGTTATATATTTTATTTAGTTCTAACATGTGCATTTTCCTCACTTTCAATCAAATTAAATTTTTATTTACTTCTAATAAATGCTCTAATTAAAACTTTTTGATACCAAAATAATTTTAAACCTAAAAAATCTTCCAAAAAACGGTCTGGATATTTTTTATAAAATTCTTTTGTTGGCTCATCCATAACAATATAATCCTCCTTTAGATGTCCATTGATTCATAAATAATATCCTCTTTCCCTCTTAGTCTTGTTTTCTGTAATAACCACTACCACTTTTACCTCTTACATTTCTCCTTAATACATCCTCTATGAATTTTTGATTGCATGGTGCTTTATATGCAAATCTCCCACCAAAGAAAACCAAACAATCATGATCAAACTTAGGTATAAGGATATATGTAGTTTGATTAGTCATAGCAGAGCCACCAATGCCCTCAAATCCTCCTGATGTATTTCCCCATGTTTGTTCAAAAATATAAACATCAAAGTCATCATCATACACACGCTTGATGTGCTGCTCTTTAAGTTTTTCATGGTCTAGATAATGAACATAGTTTTGTTTTATATTTAAAATCTCTTGTGCTGTTTGTATAAAATCCATTATTTAAGTTTCCTTTCCTATTACATATTTTTT
>CAYXLG010000078.1:0-4540 GCA_964465805.1 uncultured Muribaculaceae bacterium | reverse complement strand
TTGATTTAATTGAGGAATATGGTGAAAATGAAGGATTATTTTTATCAGATGAAAATTATTTAAATGATTTAAATATTACAATTAAAGATGAAAATATAAAAACTAGACTTTTTGTGTATGGACATAAAAATATTGGGGTAACTAAATATAATATTACTGGTCAGCAATATATAGATAATTTTACTTATTATAGAAAACCCGAATATATGTCTCAGGATTTATTAGATGCTTTAAATGCTTATGATTTGTTATTAGAAAGCAAACAAGGAGATTTTACAACATATTTAAATAATTTAGATAGCTTAGAAGAAAGTTTATTAACAAAACAAAACGAGTTAGCTGATTTAAATATAGAAAGAATACAATTAGAAGATAATGAAGATATTGCCATAGCTAACGGCACTGCATATGGTGAACCATATGCTTATTGGCATAACTTATGGAAAGATAAAATTATAGAAATTAATACAAAACAAAATGAAATAGATAGTATACAAGATAATATTAATACAGTGCATAACGACATAAACACTCTTAGAAATGAAGTGTCTTATGAGAGTAATTTTACATCTGAACAATTAAAACAATTAAATCCTTTTATAAAGGAACATAAAATTGTAAATGATGTAATAGATGATGAAAAAATATTATATGAATATGCAGTAGATTATTTAAAAAGAATTTCTACTCCTACAGTAGAAATTAAATTAAATGCTATAGATATATTTAGTTCTAATGATTGTTACTTAGATTGGAAAAAAGTTAAAATAGGGAATTTTGCTAATGCCTATTATGATAAATTTGGATTAGATGAAACAGTAAGAATTGTGCAGTATACGCATGATATTAAAGGTGGTTCGTTAAGTTTAGAATTTACTAATAAAGATCAGCTAAATTTAGATGCTATAGCCCTTAGTAGACTACAAAAGAAACTTGAAAATACTTCTAATGTTGTAGAAAATGAAAGAACAGATTATAAAAAATACATAGAAGATGAAGAAAATATAATTAAAAAAGGTGAGAATTTAAATAGTGAAAATAATTCTATGATAATGGGTGACGGTTCAATTATTGATAGACGTGGAATGTTTATGCGTGATGTAGATAGTGCTAGTGGACAAATGAGAATATTAGGTAATAGAATTGTATTTACTAGAGATAATTGGGAAACTTATAGTTTGGCTATTACTTCAGATGGTATACAAACAGATGGAGATTTTAGATTATTTAGTGAAAATAATGCAGTAATTATAGATGGTGATGGAATAAAAATATATGGAGATGAAAGTACAGATGCTATACAAGTTTTTAATGTAAACAATGAACAAACATTTAGCTTAGATAGTGAAGGTAATATTATATTAAGTGGCAGTGTTGTTGGTAGTAGGTTTTATGGGGATGGATTAAATAGCGCATATATTAAAATAGGTGTTGGTGGAAACTCTAATTTAGGTGACTTAGGTATATTTAGAGGTGGAGAATCAGCAAATAGCCATCCAGTTTTTAGTGTGTATGACAATTTAACTCGTATAGATTTACGTATTGGAAACGGCAACGCTTCTCCAATAAGTTTTTTAGGTATTGGAGTTAATGGTGAAACAATATATGCTGAAGGTGATACGTGGAATTTTTCTAATGTATCAGTTATAGGATTAGTAGGATATGCTACTAATACTAGTGTAGAAACTGTTGTTGCTAATGCAATAGCAGACCATATCGCAAATTATCATTAAATTACAAAACTAGAGAAACATCTCTAGTTTTGTAATTTTGGATATAGTGTAGATTTATAATAATCATAAGTCAATCTATATTCTAAATCAAGTAATTTTTGTGGTAGATTTTCAATAATAAGTATTTCATTTTTGGTATATAAATCTTCTCCACCTTGTAAGTTTGGTTTAATTTGTAGGTTTCTATATTTTTGAAAAATTGAACCTAAACTTACATAACCTATACCATCATTATCATATTCGCCATTTTCATTAAAATAATAAATTGGTAATCCATCTATTGTTTGCTTTGGATTATCCTGTGGTATGTTTTGCATATTATTTTCAGATGGTGTAAAATCGGGGTTCGTTATAATCATAGATTCCTCCTTAATAATCACTGTTCTAGTACTTCCATCCCAGTCAACCTCTGCTCCCAATTGCTCACTTACAAAACGTAATGGCACATATGTTCTATTTTCATGAATAACAGCTTCAGTATCTAATTTAATAGATTCATTATTTACTATTGCTATATTAGAACCAATTGTAAGCTGTATGTTATTATCACCTTTATTAATGCATACAACTCTATCTTCTGCGTTCCATTCTACTTCACTTTTTAAATTTTCTGCAACAAACCTAACAGGTATCATGGTTCGACCTGCATCGGCATCTATAAAAGGTTTTGCATCAGGAAAATTTACTTCTACTCCATTTATAGTTACATTTATATTAGAACTTGCAAAAGATAAAGATGTAAATATTAAAAATGTAAATAATAATGTTAAAATTTTAATACTGTTTTTCATAACAACTACCTCCTTTAATTTAATTTGGTTATGTATTATTTATTATTTCTTTCTATGGTTTAATTATACACTAGATATTTTTAAATGTCAAGACAAAATTAAAATATTATATAATATAAAATTTTTTTTGAAAGGAGTAATTTGATGGAATTAAAATATTCTCAACAGCAAATTGAGAGAATTGTAAATTTACTTAATAAATTAAAAATAGCAGAAGGTATTGATAATGCTATAAAATTAGTAATAATATCAGATATTTTACAACATCCTGTAAATCAACAAGAAATTAAAGAAAATCAGCAAAAACAACAAGAACAAAATAATAAGAAAATAAGTGAATCGTTAAAACCATAAAACTAAAATATAAAAGAAGGTGAATTTATGTCAAAAAATAATTTAGACTTAGTTCAACATTGTAAAAAAGCTTTAAAGGAAGGTTGGGCATATACTTGGAGTACGTTCGGTCAAACACTTACCTCCTCCCTACTAAAAAATTTACAGCAAAGATATCCTGAAGAAATAAATAGATATTATGATTATATAATTAATAACAATATGAATAAAATAAACGTTGATTGTTCTGGACTAATAAAATCTTATTTGTTTGAATGGAGAAATAATAATCCTGTTTATAATTCTCAATTTGATTTATCAGCAGAAATGGTTATTAACAGAGCAAAAGTTAAAGGTAAAATAAGTACCATTCCAGAAACTTTAGGATTATGCGTTTATTTTAAAGGTCATATTGGAGTTTATATTGGAAATGGAGAAGTAATAGAAGCAAGAGGTACTAAATATGGGGTAGTTAAAACAAAATTAAATGAAAGACCTTGGACAGATTGGTGTGAACATCCATATATTCAATATATTAATAATATGAATGATTTAACAGGATATTCAACTATAAGAATGTATGATTCTACAATTCATATTTATGAAACTAATATTAATAACGAAGATGTCGATGTAACTTTAGGCAAAGAAGGTAAATTAGAAAAACTAAGTGATATAACAGAATCAGATAAAAATATAACAGCTAAAATCAATGGTGGATTTTTTAATTTTGATGGTTCTAAAGAGCATCTAGGCTTGTTTATTGATGAAGGTAAAAAGTTGAATGACTATGATAACACCTTTATAACATTTACTTACTATAAGGATAATAGTACAAAAATTCATTACATACAAAAAGATGAAGATGTAAAACAGTTATTAGAAAATGCTAAATGGTCAATAGGTGCTGGCTGGTCTTTAGTTAAAGATGGAAAAATAGATTTAACTAATGCTAATGTATTTGATATTAGTTCACAAAGACATCCTAGAACACTATTAGGACAAAAAAAAGATGGAAGTTTTGTTTTTGTTGTGGTGGATGGTAGAACACTTACTAATGCAGGAGTTACAGCACAACAATCAGGAGAAATAATGTTAAAATTAGGTTGTTGGAACGCTGTAAATTTAGATGGTGGTGGTTCTAGCACAATGATAGTAGATGGTAAAGTTAAGAATACGTTATCTAGTGGAGAAAGATATATTGGAAGTGCTATTATTGCTTATAAGACAGATATTAGCAATGTAAAAAATGAAAGTGAAGTAGTTGATATGTTATTAAGAAAAGGTAGCATCGGAGAAGGTGTAAAAGAATTACAATCTAATCTTAATAAAATAGGATATAATTTAGTGGTTGATGGAATTTTTGGACGGAAAACTGAAGCTACTGTAATTGAATTTCAAAAGAAATATAATTTAAAAGTTGATGGTATTGTTGGTAATGAAACTAGTAATGCTATTGACAATGCTTTAAAAACAAAAGATATTGATTTAGAAAGAGCATTAGAAGTTCTAAATACTAAAAAAATACCTAACGTAAATGATGTGATTATTAACACTCCTAAATATTGGATTAATGCTATTGATGAAGGAAATGTTAAGGCTGATTATGTAAGAGAATTAATAATTAAAGTTGCAAAGTATTTGGATAATGTATAATTAAATAACTTCAATATATTTAACCTA
>CAYXLG010000077.1:0-4556 GCA_964465805.1 uncultured Muribaculaceae bacterium | reverse complement strand
AATTATGTTATAATTTTATTAGATAAGGAGGTTTATATAATGAATTTAAATTGTGTTTTAGAAGAAAGAATATCAAATAAGACTGGAAAACCTTACTTTGTAGTAGTAATAAAAATTACAGATAATTATGAAAAACTTGTTTTTTTAGACAAATCCGAAGTTGAATTAATTAGATTAACTAATTAATAATGTAAAATTGAAGTTATTGAAAGGATGTGAAAAAAATGGAAGCAATCTTAACTGATGTGACAACTGTATTTACTTCTTTATTGGATATGGCTGGTCAAACTGTTGGTTTTATAACTGCAAATCCACTAGTTATGTTACCAATTTTAATTGGGCTTGCGTTTACTGGTATTAAAGTATTCAAAGCAATTAGATAAGAGTTATTAATAAATAACTCTTTTTTACCAATAAAAAGGATGTGAAAAAAATGATTAAATATTTCAAAAAAATATTAGATAAAAAAAAATTGGTTGGTGTTACAATATTTTTTTTGAGTGCTATTTTTATGCTACCGATTTCAAGTGCTAGTGCATTAACTAATGAACAGTTTATTAATTTTAATTATGATGTTATTTCAATACCGGATAATTATGTTTATCAATTTAATAAAGTTGTAAATTATCTTAAAAAAACTTATCCTGATAAACACTCTGTTGTTTCTTTTAAATTTAATTATTCCGACACTGATAGTAGTGTTGTTATTCCAACGCATATAGGTGTTCTTATTGCCGACGATTTTATAAAAGTTAGACCAAGATTAAAATATGATTATTGGAGTGGATATGTGTTAAATTGCTATGATACTGAATTTGATTATTTAATGAAACAATCACCATTAAATGAGTTTGATTTTAATGATATAGGTTCTAATTTTACTACTGTTTCAACGTGCAATAATTATGATATAGGTTTAGCTTTTAATATTTTGAATATTGCTTTGCCCAACAATTCTATCAAAAATCTACCTTATAATTATTTTTTATCTTCTATTATTGATAATTATTTTACTAGAACTTTGTTTTATTATACTTCACATGATTTGCTTTATTATGGAAAAGGTAACGATTGGTTTATTCCGACAAAGTTTAATGATGGTAATATTTCTGATAAGTTTATTCCTTATTATAATTATTATAATGAAGGTTTGGTATCTTATGATACATCACAATTTGAGCATATACTACCTTATCGTGTTTCTGATTATGAAGAAGGTGAAGTAATAGATTATATGGAATTCCAATTTGTACCATATGCTAAACAAGGAAAACCAATTCAAGAAATTAATGATATTATTGTTGGTGGAAATACTTTTTTTATTGAACAATCCTATCATTATCCATTTGAAATTGATGATATATTAAATTATGAAGTTTACGAAAAAGATATTGACAATGAGTATTCAAAATGGCAAAAAAAAGGTGATTATTTAACATCAGATACTGTTTTGAAATTTGAAAAATGGCAAGACCCTGAATTTAAAGAACATTATGATATAGTTATTAAAAATAATGAATTGAATGGTAAAACTAAAAAATACAAAGTAAAAATTAATTTCAAAGATAATGTTATTGTAAAATCTTTTGATGTTTTTAGTTATCGTCCAAAAGATTACAATGTTATTTTTGATGGTTCTTGCAAAGGTTTGTCTTGCGTACCTCGAAATTATAGAAATAATATTCCAAAAGATTTTTATCCAACATCTGCACGTGTAGTACCAAAAAATGAATTATTATTTGGTTTAGAAACTTTATTCATTCCTGGTGATGTTGATTACGTTTTATTATATTCTAACGATTTAATAAATAGTCAAAAAGTTGTTATTAAAAATGAACATTTTAGTAGTAAATTAAAGATTTATGATTATGATATTACACAAAAAAATATTATAAATGATAGTAATTATATAGATAAAAATGATGATTATTATCTATATGAAAAAGTTTTAAATAAAAATAATTTATGGTATTTAGAAGTTTTAGATAAAAATTACAATTATGATTATCACGCCGGTTATTATATATATATTTCATCCGGAATTGACTATAAATTTATTTATAATAATGTAGAAAATGATAACAAAATAATTATTAATGATGAGGAATTTATTTTTAATGAGCCACCTTTTAACAGTGAACGCTATGAACTAGATAAAAGCATTTCAGATAATGTTAATCATTTAAAAAAAGGAATTAATTCCTTTAATACTTTATATTCAACTTTTTATAATAATTTATCAATAGAGTTTAAAATTGTTCACAATATATTTTTTACATTATTATTTGCTTTGATTGTTTGGAAGGTGATAACATTATGATTAAATTAATTGACGATTTCAATAATATTATTAGTGATATTTTGGAAATTGGTAAAAATATTTTACCATCAGAAATTGAAAATGTTGTTTTACCATTTTTGTTGATTTTGGTTTTAATTATTGTTTATAAAACTGTTAGAAAGATGGTGATTTGATGAATTTTTTAATGAAGATGATCGAGTTTGTTTTGAGTTTGTTTATTTTATTTTTATCAATTGAGATTTCTGATGGTGTTTCTTTTGGAATGCTTTTATCTGCTTCTTTAGTTGTTTATTTATTTATTAAGTTTTTTATCAGTATCGGAGGAGGTAATAAAAATGATTGATTTTGAATTATGGGAACTTGCAAAAAGTATTGTTGGCTCTATTCCGCCAGAATATGAGTTTGTTTATTTTATTATTTTAACGTTTTTATGTATAGCATTGGTTTTTATTTTAATAAGTCCTTTTATAATATTAAAAAAAATAATAGGAGGTAGATAATATGTTTGGAATTCCATTTTTTGTAACATTACCGATGTTTGAAAATTATTTAATAATTAATTATATTGACTATATTAATTTGGATTATATGATGATTTATTATTTATTATTCCAAATTGTTTATTTAATATTTTGGTTTGGCGTATTAAACTTTTTGTATAAAATAATATTACGTATGTGGAGTTGGTTTTCATGATAAAATTAATTTTAATTTATATTTTATTTTGTTTAATTATTAAAAAGTTTAAAATAAAAAAATTAGATAAGTTTGTCATCACAAATTATTTTATGAAAAAGGGTAATAAGTTTGATTATATAATAGGTGCAACTGGAAGTGGTAAAAGTACATTATCTGCTTATTATACAAAAAAAGCATTAAAAAAAGGACAATCTGTTTATTCTTTTACACCCATTTTTGGTGCTTACAAAATCAACAGAGAAGATATTGGGGTTTATGATATAAGTAATTCTCTTTTAATTATTGATGAGGCAGGTATTGAATTTGATAATAGAAAGTTCAAAAGCAATTTTACTAATGAACAATTAGATTTCTTTAAAAAGCATAGACATTACAATGTAGACATTGTGATTATTTCACAATCGTTAGATACTGATAAAAAATTAAGAGACTTATCAAAACAGATTTTTTTAGTAAAACGTTCTCTCTTTCCTACTCATTTTTATACAAAAAAAATAAACAAAAAGGTAGGTATAAACGAGTTAACAAAAGAATTAACTGATGAATTTTATTTTGTTCCATTTAGCCGAAAATATTTTCTAGCCTCAAAATATTGGAAATACTTTGAGAGTTTACAACCGAAATGTTTAAAGCAAAAAATGTTTGAATTATACAAAATAAAAAAAGATTATTAATTGATATTTCGAACGGAATTTTAATTCCGTTCGAAATATCAATTCGTCAAGTCACGAAGTGACGCGGTCAGCCCCGCAGAGGCTTATCCCTCATATTTCTTTTAAAAAAGGGGGGGGCGTACTACGACCCCCCCCATAGAGTGCTTTGTGCTTTGTGACAAAATATGATATATTTTATATGAAAGGTAGTTGATTTTATGAATACCAAAAAAAGAAATTGGGCGTTTATTTTATACCCAGAAAGTGCTCCTGCTAATTGGCAAGAGATTTTACAACAAACTGGTTTATTAATTGCAATAAGTCCATTACACGATAAAGATTTAGATCCTAATAATGAATTAAAAAAAGCCCATTTTCATATTATTTTATGTTATAGTGGACCTACTTCATTTAATGTAGTAAAAAAGATAACTGACAATTTAAATTCTCCTATCCCTATACCTCTTGAAGCCGTCCGTGGCTATTACCGATATTTCACTCATCAAGATAATCCAGATAAATATCAGTATAATGAAAGTGAAATAATTAATTTGAACGGTTTTAATATTCGAGATTTTGTTGATTTAACTTATTCTGAAATAAACTCAATAAAAAAAGAATTACAGAAAATTATAAGACAAAATAATATTTTTGAATATTCCGATTTACTAGATTTCTTACTTGATAACGATTTTGATAATTTTTGGGAAGTTGCTAGTAGCAATACATATTTCTTTAATACATATATAACTTCTTTCAGAAATAAATTCAAACAAGAAACCGAGACTAAATACAGAGATTTATTAAATGGTAAATAGTAAAAAAAAAAACATTGTAAATTATTTAGAATTATGTTATAATTTTATTAGATAAGGAGGTTTATATAATGAATTTAAATTGTG
>CAYXLG010000076.1:3769-4589 GCA_964465805.1 uncultured Muribaculaceae bacterium | reverse complement strand
TTTAAATGGGCATACAACACGCTATAA
This sequence comes from uncultured Muribaculaceae bacterium, assembly GCA_964465805.1. Lineage (GTDB taxonomy): Bacteria > Bacillota_I > Bacilli_A > RF39 > UBA660 > DUPI01. The sequence continues at coordinate 4,562 of CAYXLG010000076.1, read as the reverse complement.
ATCATATTTTATTTCATTACCTTTCAATGCGTTAAAAGGTTTTAACTTTCCCTCTAACGTGCGATACAAAGTATCCGCCTCAATAAAACTAAAAAGGCCAATCCAAAGCGATTCCACTATATCCCTACTGCCAAATGACAAAGTGAAAACAATTCCAAGTACCATATTAATAATAAATGAATATAAAATGATTATTTTGCTACTACGAAACATCATTTTTGTTTTTTGAATAAAAGCCATAGCAATAACTCCACATGGAATTGAAACAACTATTAGTTGCTCTAATAATGTCAAATTTAACATAATATCCCCCATTCCTAAAGTTATATTCCTATATTATGATATGGTAATAGTTAAAAATTGACACCATAAAACGGCTACCAAGCTTATTTTATTATTATTATTATGATATTATTTTACCATCTCTCATATAGTTAGTTTATTCGATGGGATTACAATATAATATCATAACTAAGTATTAAATTATATATTATTGACATTAAATTGTGGTTTTATTGAAGGTGATAATAATCTTATTAAAATTTTAAAAAATGTCTTTAGATTTTGTTCTTTTAAAAGATTTAAAGCACATTTTATGATTTGTAAAAGAATCATTTTACCAAAACTAAAAGAAGCATAAATTTTACGCTTCTTATACTAGGCTTTTGTCATAGGCTTTTGTTTTTCCCCAACATTTAATAAAAGCCATACCAATTCGTTTAAATATTTTCTATTTCTTTTTCTACTGAGTTTACTGCTTTTCTAAATTCTTCTCTTGTATATTTTGATCTTT
>CAYXLG010000076.1:2978-3669 GCA_964465805.1 uncultured Muribaculaceae bacterium | reverse complement strand
TAATATAGTTGCATAATTGTTTAAAGCTTGTAACACTTCTTCTCTTGTTGTTGCTGTATTAAATGTATTTAAACCAGTTTTTATTTCATTTTCTACTGAGTTTACTGCTTTTCTAAATTCTTCTCTTGTATATTTTGATCTTTGATTTTTTGTATAATCAATTCTTGATAATACTAATCTTTGATTGTCTTCACTTAAACTATTAAATCTATTTGCATAATCTTTTAGTTCTGCTAATAAACCTTCAACTGTTTTATCATTGTGTTTAGAATAAACATCATTAACTTCTTCAAACGCATTAATTAACATTGTTATATATGTAATATCTGTCAATGGATTTTCTTTAGATCCTTTTGAAAACTCTGCTACTGAATTTTGTGTTGCTGTTCTTATTGTAACAGCCGCACCAAATGTATCACGTAATGATTCTAATTCATATCCAGCATCTGGTCTATTAATTAATAAGTCTCCTCTTACAGCGGCTTGACGACTTTCCAGTTCAATTTTATTATAAGCTTCTAAATTAATTCCTAATATAGTTGCATAATTGTTTAAAGCTTGTAACACTTCTTCTCTTGTTGTTGCTTCATTAAAAACATCAATTGGATTTTTTGCCAAAGTCACTTCTTGACCTATTACAACTTTAAATGTTTGGGTCAATTTACCATCCCATTTTATTATTGCTGTAAAT
>CAYXLG010000076.1:0-2878 GCA_964465805.1 uncultured Muribaculaceae bacterium | reverse complement strand
ACTTCAGATTCTAAATTACCATTTGTTCCATCGCCCCACGCGATTGTTCCATTAACTTTTTCTAATGTTACATTTTCTCCAAGTACAACTTTAAATGTTTGGGTCAATTTACCATCCCATTTTATTATTGCTGTAAATTCTTGATTTAATTCTGTTACTAATGGATACCATAAAAAGTAATTGTCTCCATCCTTAATATCTGACCAATTGTAACTTTTTTCACCTATTTGTACTGTTGTATTTGTTGTATCAAATTCAACTGGTGCTGTTAATTTTACTGCTACTCTATATCCTTGAGCATCTCTTCCTACTGTCAGATCGGCTGGATACCATTTTACTTCACCTTTTGTAAATGTTAATGTATCATTTTCTACTTCAGATTCTAAATTACCATTTGTTCCATCGCCCCACGCGATTGTTCCATTAATTTTTTTCTCATCAACATGTGTAATATTAAAATTTTCTGGTACAGCAATAGGCTTAGCTGTTAACCCATCAATCCAATTACCATTAAGATCTTTTAAAAATATTTGCATATCTTCTAAATTTTCGCCTGTTATGGTTCTTGCTGCTAGCATGATTTTTTGTGTTGTCAACGATTCGCCATCATGTGTAAATTTATGAGTACCAATAACATAGGTCCCTGGTTCAATATCTATTGCACTCTCAGTTGTTGCTGCATATACAAAATTTGGAAATACTAACGCAACAAACAATAAGGTAACAAAAGATAATATTTTCGTCTTTTTCTTCATTATATTCCTCCTCAATTATTTTGTAATTTTGTATGTTTTACCATCACTCAAAATAATAGTTAAATTATTATTTTTATGTTCTATATACTGAGCTTTATTACCTTTAAGAGCTTTAACTCCTTCTGAATATTCTGCCAGAATAAAGTTGCCATCCATTATCCTATAAGATATTTTTGTAATATCCACACCATTTTTAAATACAAATATATGTATTTCTGGCGAAAACTCATCGACTGGTATAACATTAATTGTATACTTATCTTCAACTGTTGCCGCTGGTGTTATTTTATCCCACTTTGCAACTAGTGTGATATTAATATTTGCTATCCAATTAAAATTCCATACGCTATTATTACGATACCAGCCAACAAATTTATAACCTTCCTTAGTTGGGGTTACTGGCTTTTTTACTAGACTACCTGCTTTAATTGTTTGGGTTGCCACTTTACTTCCACCATTACTATCAAATGTTATAGTGATATTTCCAGTTGGTTTTACTAATGGTAAGTTCGTTTCGATTTTTTCCCATTTTGCTACCAATGTAATATTAACATTTGCTTTCCAAGTAAAATCCCAAGCAATATCATTATGATACCAACCAATAAATTTATAACCTTCTCTAGTTGGGTTTGCTGGTTTAATTACTAGACTACCCGCTTTAATTGTTTGGGTGGCTACTTTACTTCCACCATCACTATCAAATGTTACAATATTTTCAGTTTCAGTTTTTTCAACCTCATCATCCACTTTTTCCCATTTTGCTACCAACTTAACATTCTCTGTTATTTCAGTAGTAAAATCAAACGGTTCGCCGTCTAAAGTCCAACCAACAAATTTATATCCTTCTCTTACTGGTGATTCTGGTGCTGATATTTTTTCACCATTTTTAACAACTAAATTTGTTATGTTTGTTCCACCAGCACTATCAAACATAATTGTATATTCTTTTTTACTATTGCTATATGCATATGTTCCTATCATTAACGATAATACAATTACCGAAAGTAATATTTTTTTGAATTTTTCCATAATTAACAACACTCCTTCCTTCATTTAATTATATTGTTTACTACAATTTTTAAAACTAAATAAAATACCAATCCTCTCTTTCTTTTTATATCTATAAATGGCGTCCATGATTGGATTTGAACCAACGACCTATCCCTTAGGAGGGGATTGCTCTATCCAGCTGAGCTACATGGACAATTAGATAATAATTATCTAATATAGTTGATTAATAATAAAACAAACAAATTAGTTGCATAATTCAATTTATAACCAACCTTTTGTGATAACTCTCTTAAAGAGACAATTTTATCAACAATATTTACAACCCAGCTTTCAGCATATTTAGGAACATGATAATTGACGGGAAACATATGCCCTTCAATAATATTCATTTCTTTTTCTGATACATTAAAATATTCAACAGCATTTTCTGAAGCTTTTTTAGGATGAACAAAAGTAGAAATAAAACGTTCTTTGGTACTTCTTTCTTTTTCACTAAAGAAAAAGTCATGAAGAAGACCTGCTCTAGCAGTTTTATAATAATCTAGTCCAAATAACTTTGATGCTTTATATGAATAATATGCTACTTTCACAGAATGGTCAAAACGATTTATTCCATGATGTTCAATATCTTTTAAAGATTGAAAATTTTCGTTTTCTATTATATTTTCAACAATATAGATAAACTCATTATCTTTATTATTAATATTCATTTTAATAAGTCACCTCAACACTAATACATTATATCACAAAATCTAATTTATTATAATTATAATAATGTATTTTTTACTTCATTCTTCTATTTTTATTTCTTGTCCTTTTGGTTGCATATGAATAAATGTGTTTCCATCATTAACATCTATTTCTTTTCCATCTAAATATTTATAAATAGTTTGTGAACTTCGTTTCTCTTTTACAGCAACAATCGGAACCGCGTAACCATTAGTAATATAATATCCTTCACGTTCTCCTATGTTATATATATTTTGACGTCCATAATTATCAATTGTATAATTTGAAACTTGTACAACTATAATATTTTTAAAAGTGTATTGTTTTCCAGTTATATAATCTTTATGAGCAAAATTATTTACTGATCTTTTATAAACTTTATT
>CAYXLG010000075.1:0-4612 GCA_964465805.1 uncultured Muribaculaceae bacterium | reverse complement strand
TTATTTCTAATGATGATGGCGATATTACCTTACCTATTACAGTAAATAAAACAATTGCTGATAGAATCTACGAGTTCTGCAATGAAGGTGATTTATTTGGTATTAAAGGGTTCATATGCATTGATAATAATCAATTATGTGTAATTGCATCTAAATTATCATTCATCTCTAAAAAGGCTTAATATGTTCTTAATACGAGCAAAATATAATACAGGTAATATTTATTATGTAGATACATGTTACTATGAACATAAACCTATTAATACTTTTTCATTTAATGAAGATGATGCAATGAATTTTTATGATTATGATAGGGCTTTAAGTATGCTTGAGGACATTAATGATAATAAATTTGAAATTATTAAAACATGTCCATCTTGTAATAAAGAATTGATTGGATATCCTGCTCTATCAAGAAGAGATAATAAAACTGAAATATGTAGTGAATGTGGAATGAAAGAAGCTATAGTTAATTTTCTGAACATACAAAAAGTCTAGATTTTTTCTAGACTTCTTTTTATTTTACTGAGTATTCTCTTATTCTTGGATTACTTATTTTTGGAGTTGTTATTTGTTGTCCATTACCACTTCTATTTAGCATATATTCAATTTTTATAGGTGGATCTGGGAAATCAGGATTTATATTTTTATTTATTGCAATAATATGCAACATTTTAAAGTTTTCATCTACTGAATAAGTCTTTATAATTTCCTTGATTACGGGATCATTTAATTTGAAATAATCTCCTATCTTATCCGTGTTTATATTTATAGTAACAACACCACTAGCATTATCTATAGAATAATCATTACCAAAATTCTTATCCATTAAACTATTAATTTGTGATTCTGTCCTATGTTCAAACAATGATTCAATATATGCTTTAGAAATCGTTTTATCTATACGTTCTTCTAATTGATTAATAAATCTTATTGATACTTCTAAATACTCATTATACGATTCTCTAATATTGAATCTTTCATCAATTTGTTTTAATAAATCTCTATTGGAAAGATTTTTCTTGTAATCAACTTTATCTCCTGTAGTATTTATGTAATTAATCTGTAATATACTTGCAAATGCTAACCATAAGTACATTTCTTTTTCTTCTACGGTAATTTCATTATTTAATTTACTTGTTAATTCTTTTATTAAATTATACTGAATATCTATTACTTTTGATTCTTCAAACATATCAAGCACATTTTCTCTAATCATAAATTTGTTATATGTTTCAAATAGTGAAACAACACATTGAATGTAATTAGAAAAATCTAATTTATTTGAATTAGTTTTATTAATCATGTCCTTGGCAATATCGTTAACCATTCTAGCAAATGACTTTTCATCTGAAGTTGCACTTCTTGATGACTTTTGAACTATAACGTTTTCATTAATTCTTTCTGATATATTATTACTTACAGAATTTCCACCTGTTTTAAAAGTTAGCATATGCTCTCTAAACGAGTAAAAGATATGATTGTTTGCTTTTAGTATTTGATTTAATGTCTTAACCTTAACTTGAACTTCATCAGATAGCTTATAATCGTAGTCAATAAAATCTTCCATTTCATCTGTCATTTCTGAATCGGCTGATTCTGTATCTTTTATATAATAATCTAACTTTTCATTAAAGATATCGTACATAAATCCAAAATTGGTAATCAAATCAATTCTATCTTTTAAATACTTATCTGGCTCTGCATTTATATCTGGAGAAACATTAATATCTGGAATTCGATTTAATAACTCTTGATTTCTATTTCTTTCTATTTGTTCTCTGTCATTAAAATAACAACTTACATTTTCTTCTTTATCTTGATAAATAAATTTTACAACAAATATGCTAGATAATTTATCTAATATTTCAATAGGAACAATAATTCTTATTTCATTTTCATTAGTTTCATACTTAATTTCCTGATCTGATATATATATTTTTAGATCATCATATTTATTTTTAAATTTAAAATATAAAGTATTTGTTATATTATCATTAAATAAATAATTATTTTTTTCATACTTATCAACATTTAAAATATCACTTTTAAACTCTATGCCTTCTTCTATAAAGAAATTATCAAAGAAATAATCATATTCATCAATTTTACCCCTAGCAAATAAATCACATTCAACATTACCTCCACTTATAGTTGCTTTAGTAAATGCAGCATTTGTACAATTTGCACTTCCATATAAAACATATGAATCATTATCTGTAATAAATCTAAAGACTTTACCATGATAAAAATGATATGATTCATTATCATTAAATTTATTATAAAGATTTATTTCAAACTGTTCTTTATATTTTTCTGGGAAAGTGTTTCTTTCATTTTGAATATATAACTTTATTTTACTATCAGGATACAATTCTTGTATTTCTTTTAATGCTAATACTTCAGGATCATAATATGGGACAGCTATATCTATTTTATTTACTTTGCCATTTATTAACTCTCTTGATTGTTCAAGAATCGATTTATTTATATTGTGAATGAATTTTCTATCACTATTATCGTTAGTTTCTACTCTATAATATGGTAATAATTTGATTTTTTGAATTAATTCATTATCTCTTTTATCAGTTCTTTCATTTAACTCTAAAAAGAAACTCATAGCATCTTGTATTAAAGAAAGATTATTAGGATGATCTATATCATAATCAATCATGTTGCTAATTTCATTATTAATATAATATCCTGATGTAGTTAAATTACAACTACCTACAAACAATCTAGCCTTATCCTTACCTAACAATAATATAACCTTCGGATGAAATGAAGAATTCATCTCAACTGGAGTAACTACATATCTATTTCCTATATAACTAAATTCTATTTCATTCAGTGCTTTTATATATTCTTTTGAATCAGCAAATATTGATATTTTTCTTGTTCCATTATCATATAATTTATTTAATATACTTCTTTCAAAGAAACTTAATTCTAGATTAAAGGTTGTTAATAATGCTATATCATATTTTTTACTTTTTCTTAAGTTTTCTAATATATTAATTCTTTCCATTATTCAGCACCTCCAATAATTAAATCTAAATCTTTCATTACTTGCATCAACTGAATAAATCTATTTCCTTGGAATCCAAATCCAAAATCAGATTTTTTAAAATAATAACCATCAATTAATTCGAAATAGAATCCATCTCTACCACCATATAATTTTTCTAATGCAGTAGCATAATGGTGATCTATTAACCATTTATCCATTATAAATGTAATAAACTCATATATTGGTTTATTAGAATATTCATTTACTATTTTCTCTAATTCAATAATAGAAATTGGAAAACCATATTTTAAGTATTGTTTAGAATTATCCGAATAATCATCTCTATTTTTAAATCTATTATGAACTGATAATAATACCTTTAGTCCATTTACAACATTCATGCCATAATTAGCACTTTTACTATTACTACTTCCAGATTTTATCATTTCTTCTCTTTCAGAAAACGTATAATTACAATCACTAATAATCGATTCTAATTTGTTATTAATATCAATATCGAATGTAGAGTCATTTAAACAATATTCAATCCACTCTTTTTTTGTTTTGGGTCTTTCTAATACACTTAACATATATTTCCAAATTAATTCTAATGAAGCAGCAAAATATTGTCTACCAATAACAATTTCCCAATTATTAATAATTTCTTTAAGCTCTGATGGATAGCTTCTTTTATCACCTCTAGGTGAATAATAATCATATAATACATTTCTTGCATCTGCTCTATCCGTTAAATATATATTCTCTTCTTTACTTAAAAACAACGCATAGTTATAAGATTGATTATTTACTCTATCTGAAAATAAACTTTCTTTTAATAATGTCTTACAATCATCAAATCCTTTTAATGCAAGATTAATAGTATTACCATATTCAACCAATACTTCTCTTGGAACAGGATTTTCTTTTAATCTATAATCAGTGTTTTTAAAGTATTCTGTATCCTTAATTACATTTTGAAATGCTAATGCCATTTTTTCACAATCTCCAGTCAAAGTTGGAAACTCTGATTCTTTTCCATTTTCATCTCTTCTATAAAATATGTATCCCATTGAAAACAAACCTGCATTAAAATATTGCATTCCGCCAAATTGAGTTTTGAAATATGCTCTATTACATTCAAACAAACCCGATTCATTATTATTTAAATCTTCTGTTGTTTTCTCAATTCCAACAAGATTATTTCTATCTGATCCATCAATTAATAATTGTGATAAAACAAAAAAGTAATCTTGTCTTTTCAAGAATTGGTCAAAACTTTTATATGTTCTTTTTTCAACACTTACACTTTTATAATAATCATAATAAATCCAACACATAAATGCCCAGTAAAAAGGTCTAGGAGTAACTGTATTTATAATTGGACAAATTTCTGCAGATATACTTGTTGCTACACTTTCTACACCTAAAGAATCTCTTGTTGTAAAATTTGTGGTAAAAGTATTTAATCTAGGTCCATTACTCATATTAACACCTACTTTCAAAATTATTATATCATAGAAAATTATACTTAAATTCAATGTATAATATAGAAATTATTTTTAAATTATATTATTCAAACAAAAACTGGATCATATCCAGTTC
>CAYXLG010000074.1:0-4626 GCA_964465805.1 uncultured Muribaculaceae bacterium | reverse complement strand
TATTTAACAAAATTTCATAATCACCATTACCCCAATGTCCAACATTCGTAATATCTCTCGCAATCCCCCTAGGATCATCAAGTTCATTTGATTTTAAATTTACAAATATTTTTAATTGTTTATTTTGAATAACTACATCGGTGATATTATTACTCCCTTTAAAAGCAATATAAAGTTTCTTTGCTTCTACAGTAACATTTCCCCATTCAATAATCATATTTCTAAATTTATAATAAAGTTCTTTTATTTCATCACTGGCTTTAGATAAATGATCATCTTCTGAATAAACAACTATTTGTTTATTTACTTTACCTATTAAATTATCATTAGTTTCTAGTTTAATATTACTTTCTTTCTTAATTCTATCTAATTCAATAACATCATTTTCATATCTAGTAATTTGAATTAATTCAATAGGATTATTTTTAAAATTATTTGCTCTTATTTGGTATTCAGTAAACGAAGGAGAAATGAACATTATTCTTGATAATTCCCAATTAATATCTTGAATTCTTAAACTTTTATTTTTAATTTCATTATACTTTAATACAAAATCTGCTTTACGGTCAAAGAGAATATTTAAATAAGTATAACCTTGATCTATTAAACTTTCATTTCTACCTCTTTTATATTCTATAATAATAAAAGCATTATTTTCATTATCAAAGGCTAATGAATCAATTCTAAAGCTATCCATAGATAGCTCTGTTGTTAAAAACTCCAAATTTAATAATTCATTCATATTAGATTCAACAAAATTTTGAATATCCTTTTCTAGTTTAAATTCTTTTTCTTTTACTTGTTTGACTTTATCATTTTTTACTTGGAATAACATAATAATACCTCCTTATGTTTTAATTGTTATAATCAAAATTTTTATTTGATATATTAATACAAAAATGTTTTTTGTTTATTACTACTAATTCATAGGGCATATAACTTTAATATATTCATGAAAATAATTCTTTTCAAGAAACTCTATATCAAAAGTCATTTTTGTTCCGGTAAATATTTTTATAATAATTATTTTATTTTCGTGATTAGGATATATAGCATATATCTCTTTGCCTTTTATCAATTCGGGCTCGTTATAAAATATTCCTTTAACAACCTGATGATAATTATTTGCAATAAAACTTTGCATATCAGAATTTTCAAATTCTAACATTAATGGAAATGGTATAAATAAAATACAATTTTCATTTGGTTTTATTTTTAAAAGGCGTTGTTTAACATTTTTATACAAAGGTGTTTTTGCGACTTCTTGCATAAATTTTTCATTATATTTGTAATTTCTTATTACTAAAAACTCATCATTTGTATTATAAATAATTTTTTCAAACCATTCATATATTTCGTTCTTAGCGATGGCTTGACATATTTCATTTTCAAATAATATCTTTGCATCAAAATAATTTAACCCTTCAATGTCCTGAAAATCACTTTCACCATTTGATTGGTCTTTTATATGTTTGTATTCAGAAGGAAAAATTGTCCTAGAATCGTTCATTATTTTTAAGATAATTTGCTCATAATTGATTGATTTAAGAATATTTTTATACTTTTCAGTTATTAAATATTGAACTTTTAAACACCCCATTAGTTCACCATACTTTCACATTTCAATTCTGCTTGTCTGATTACTGTATTTACCGCACTATCCCTCTTTACTGGTGGATAATTATACTTAATCAATAATCTCTTTATTTGCATTCTCATATGAGCCCTTGCCGCTTTTTTTATGTCCCAATCTATTGTCATATTAGAATTAACAACATCTACCAATTCCTTTGCAATTTTAACTAAAGTCTCATCTTTCGTTAATTTTTTAATCTCTGGATCATTTCCTAATGCATCAAAGAAAGCTTTTTCTTCAATTGATAAATCATATTCATTTCCAGATTCTAATTCTGCTTCAATTTCTTTTTTTAATTTTATCATTTCTTCTATCATTTGCTCTATATCAGTAAATGAATTTCTTTCGTTATAATTTTCAGCAATTTTTTTGAATCTTTCAGAAAATTTTTCCATCATAACTATATTTGATAAACCTATTTTATATATATAATCTTTTAACGCTTTATTTAATACTTCTGCAGCAATATTTTTTGATTTCATTTTAGATAACTTATTTAACATATCATCATTCAATAAATCAAGTGAATTGCTTTTTTCTAATTCCCCTAATTTAATAAGTTCATCCTCGTTTATAGCGTTTTCTAACATTTTAGCTACTCTTGCATTAATTTCCTTTACATCTAATTTACCACCGCTTAACTTATTAATAAAAGATTTAACAGACATAATATATAAAATTTCTTCTTTGCATTCACTTGTTAAATTACCAGTACAAACTAAATATAAACCTTTTACATCGTGACTATACTTTAAAAATCGTTTTTTCTTTTCTTCTGTTTCTAATATATAATTAGCACCTTCATTTATTAAATCATATTTACCTTTATTATCTAAATATTTAAAGTTACTATAATTAAAACCATAAAATAAGTTTCTAATTAATTCGATTTTATCCGACAAGATTTTAATAATTTCCGTATCATCTATTATTTTTCCCTGATCCCTTTCAGTATAAGTTTTAAGAGCATCCAACAACCATTTTTTAAGACCTATATAATCAACTATTAAGCCACCTGTTTTAGTTTTATAAACACGATTTACTCTTGCAATAGCTTGCATTAAATTATGGTCCTTCATTGGTTTATCAATGTACATTGTTCCTAGAGAAGGCACATCAAATCCAGTTAGCCACATATCAACCACGATGACTATTTTAAAGTTAGAATCCGGATCTTTAAATTCTATCTCATTAGCCTTTTTATCTTTCATAGATCCAATTGCTTTTTGCATTTCCTCAGAATCATTATTACTTGGAGTAATAACCATTCTAACTTTTCCTTCATAGTCAGGCCTTAACTCTAATATTTTTTTATACATAGTAAATGCAGCATTCCTAGAATATGCTACTATCATTGCTTTATTTGCAACAAAATCTTTTCTATCTTCATAATGTTCAATAATATCTTTAACAATCATTTCTAGTCTAGATTCATCTTCTAAGATTTGTTTCATAGTGGCCATTGTTTTTTGGCTTGTTTTTATTTGTTCAATATCCGCTTCATCGCTTTCTTCTAAAGTTTGATAAAATTTATCAATGTCATCAAGAATTTTTTCATTAAGTCTCAATTTAGCCATTCTAGTTTCATATAAAATAGGCACCGTTGCACCATCTTCAATAGCTTGAGTCATATCATAAACATCAATAATTTCACCAAATACATTAATAGTAGAACGATCTTTGGTTTCTACTGGTGTACCAGTAAAGCCAATATATTTAGCACTAGGTAATGCTTCGTGCAAATATTTAGCAATACCATATTTTTTATAAGCTTCTAGTTTTTCTGGGTCAAACTTCATTACCGCATCTATACCATAATGACTTCTGTGAGCCTCATCAACAATTACTAATATATCCTCCCTGTTACTTAATAACCCAGTTCCTTCTTCAAATTTTTGAAGTGTGGTAAAAAATATTCCCCCACTTTTTCTATCCTCTAGTTTATCTTTTAAATCTTCTCTGCTTTCAATTTGAATTGGATCCTGTCTTAAAAAATCACTACATTTGGAAAAAGTTTCAAATAATTGATTATCTAAATCATTTCTATCTGTTACAACAACTATTGTAGGATTGTTTAATTTAGTAATCATATTTCCTGTATAAAAAACCATACTAAAACTCTTGCCTGAGCCTTGAGTATGCCATATGATACCTGCTCTACCATCTTTAGCGGTAAGCGTTCTATCTATTGCTTTTTCAACACCATAATATTGATGATATGCGGGAATTATTTTATTATCATCACTATATAAAATATAATCATTTATTAAATCCAACAATGTCGTTTTATCAAATACACCTCTTATTAACGATTCGTGTGTGTTTAATCTTTCAACCGAATCGTCAATTCCTGTTTTTTTCCACTCATTAAATCTAGAATAATTAGAAGTAATAGTTCCAACTTTTGCCACAACCCCATCACTAATAACTAATATTTGATTGTAATAAAACAAACTAGGTATATGAACATTCATATATCCTTTTAATTGATTAAAAGCATCTTCTAAATTAACTTCTTCTCTTACCATACTTTTAAGTTCAAAAACAACTAATGGTATACCATTAATAAATATAATAATGTCTGGTCTTTTTAAACTATGTTCTTCAATACTAAATTGATTTGTCACTAAAAAGTTATTATTATCAATATTATCAAAATCAATTAATTTAACAGTGTGATATCTAACACCTTCATTGGTATATTCAGGGACACTTATCCCCGACTTAAGGTATTTACTAAATGTTTTATTATTTTTGATTAAATTGTTTTGATCTAAATTTTTAATAATTCTAATAGCTTCATTAATAACTTCTTCACTTAAATGGCTATTAATTTTAATTAAAGACGTAACGAGATTATAATCCAATATAACACTAGTGTAATCTCTACCTATAGATTCACCAGATTCATACTCATAACCTAATTCCTTTAATAAATCAATAGTCATTAGCTCTAATTCTTGCTCATTAAACATTTATATCACACTCCT
>CAYXLG010000073.1:0-4999 GCA_964465805.1 uncultured Muribaculaceae bacterium | reverse complement strand
ATTTTTAGGTAATACTAAGTATGCAACGAGTATTTATTGGAAAGCAGTAAATAAATCAGACGTTCAAGTTGGCGGCAAAGCTAGTAATATTGGTGGTTGGATTGATGGGGAACATGAGGTGCTGTCAGATGGATGGACAAGATGTGTCACTTATAGAGATGGAACAGTTACCGATGACAAAACGGATTATGTTTTTTGGAGTTTTAAGTCACCATCATTCCAGTTAGGAGATACAATAATTATAGATTGGGCAGCTCCTCAAATAGAACAAAAAGGCTATGCAACAAGATATACACCCACGATTAGGGATACTATTGCATTAGACTACACACCAAATAAAAAAAGCGGAGTAATTAACGGGGCGGAATACTCAAAGGAAGATAATGCATATTTATTTGACGGAGTAGATGATTTTGTTTCAATACCGATTGCTAAACCTGATGATGAATTTACGGTATCAGTATGGGCTAAAAGAAATGGTAGTTATCCTTCGGGAGTAAGCTTTGCTAGTATTGTAGGATGGAGATATGTTACAGAATCAATAGGTGGTATAGCATATACTTCTAGTTATAACATTGTTTATAAAAACTATGGTGGAGGTACTGATTATATAAGTACGGGTATTAAAATGATGAAAGATAAATGGTACCATATAGTGGTAGCGTATAAGGAAAATGTAGTGAATATATATATAGATGGAAAAATGGTAGCAAGTACTAATCACATACCAACACCATACACATCAAATGAATTTCAAATTGGTGCCACAAAATATCGGGAAGGACAAAATCGAGCTTTTAACGGAAATGTTAAAGATGTTAGAATATATAATCGTGCTTTATCTGAAACTGAGATAAAAATATTATATGATACCACAAGATAGTGTGAGGTGAAATTTATGAATAAAAACCAAGGTTTTACATTAATAGAATTATTGGCAGTAGTTGTAATATTAGCTATTATAATGTTTTTATCATTACCAGTAATTACTTATAATGTTAAAAATGCAACCAAATCATCATTTGAAAATCATGCTAGAATGATACTAAAAAATTTGCCTTATCAAATAGCGAAGGATGCTAATTTTGATTTAAATACGGTAAATCAAACTAATATTTCATCTTTTTTGAAGGTAGATACTTCTAATTATAAATCTATACAGATAGAAAAAATTAATGAGGAACCATATATTATAATAGTAGGTGCTAATAAGTGGAATAATTTGGTAGCTAGAGGAACTTATAATAATATGATAGTAGATGAAGGATTGGTTTTATGGTATGACTCTAATATTCAAAATGAGTTGATGAAAAGAGAATATTCAAAAGATATTTGGTATGATTTAAGCGGTAATGAAAGGCATGGGCAATTAAATAATTTTTCTTATACAGAGACTAGTGGGTGGACTGAAAGTGGTATTAAATTTGATGGTATAGATGATCGTGTTAAAACAAATATTACACCTAAGGATATGCATGGGTTAAACAATGATATTACAATAATGTACACTATCAAATTTGATGATTTAAATTCTGGTCAGATGCCTCTGGCTGCTAATGCTGGTGGACAAAGATTTTACTTTATATCAAGAGGAAGTGGAAGTTTTGGGATTGGATTACTATCATGGTTTAAAAATTATTCCAATATTTATTTGCCAGACGAAAAATTATATATCCAAATAACACTTTCAAAGGGAGTAGGAAAGTTTTACGTAAACGGTAATTTGATAGATACAATAAATAATATTTCCGGAGAACCTACAGCTGACTTGATTTATTTAGGTGGAATTAATACTACTTATCAATTTAAAGGATATATATATGATTTGAAAATTTATAATAAAGCATTAACTGAAAAAGAAATAACCAAAAATTATCAAGTAGTAAAGAATAGTTAAATCTTGTGGTTTGTATACAGATTGGAGAATATTGTCATGAAAACAAAAAACAAGGGTTTTACATTAATAGAATTATTGGCAGTAGTTGTAATATTAGCTATTATAATGTTTTTATCATTACCAGTAATTACTTATAATGTTAAAAATGCAACCAAATCATCATTTGAAAATCATGCTAGAATGATACTAAAAAATTTGCCTTATCAAATAGCGAAGGATGCTAATTTTGATTTAAATACGGTAAATCAAACTAATATTTCATCTTTTTTGAAGGTAGATACTTCTAATTATAAATCTATACAGATAGAAAAAATTAATGAGGAACCATATATTATAATAGTAGGTGCTAATAAGTGGAATAATTTGGTAGCTAGAGGAACTTATAATAATATGATAGTAGATGAAGGATTGGTTTTATGGTATGACTCTAATATTCAAAATGAGTTAATGAAAAAAGGATATCCCCAAAATAGTTGGGAAGATTTGAGTGGAAACGGAAATAATGGAAGTTTAATTAATTTCAATTATAATACTTCTAGTGGTTGGGTGGATGGATTAACATTAGATGGAACTGATGATTATTTTCAAACCAAACAAAATGTATACGTTGACTTTCCACTCAGTTATGAAGTTTATTTTAAATTTCATAAACTTGATAGATGGAATAGTATAATATCAACATATGAATATGGAGAAAACTCCCAAAATAGAAAAGGGTTTAAATTAAGTTATTTAGATGGTAATTTAATTATTTCATTTGGGGACATGACTACTAATAATAACGTAATAATAAAAAATAATTTAGAATTAGAGAAAGAATATTATGTAAGTATTGTATTTGATAATAATTTTCAAAAATTTAAAACTTCAATAAATGGAGAAATTAATACACATAATATTCCTGTATGGTATTTCCCAGATAATAAGAATATTAGATGGGGCAGTGGAGGAATTGATTCAGTAACTTACCCTAGTTCAATTTCAATTTATACTTCTAGAGTATATAATCGAACTTTAAGTAATGAAGAAATGCTACAAAATTATCATGGAAGAGAAATCTATTAATATTAAAATCCTAATTTTATATTACGGGTGATAACATTGTTAGGGGACGATAAATTTGTATAAATTAATAACTGAAGGACAAAAAAGTTAATGTCTGAGATTTAGAGGTACAATTATACTTAAAATGTGAGGACAATTATGTTAGTAAAAGGTATATTGATGCACTATTTTTTACAGTTGATGTGTTAGTTGTAGTAGTGATATAGGTGCTAATGGGGACCTAAAGTTGGCATTGGTAGTAATGATAGCATGGTAATTATTATAATTAGATACTCTGGCGATCCTAAAACTATAGGAGATACAATTTAGAAATATATCGAGGAAGTGGTCATATAAATGATGAATGAACAAAAAAAGGGATTTACATTAATTGAATTATTAGCTGTGATTGTAATATTATTAGGAATAATGTTGATTACAATACCTGTTATATTGTCATTAATTGAATCATCTAAGAAAAATGCTTTAGAAAAATCTTTTCAGTTAATTGAGAAAGGTGCTGGACTATATGTGGTTAATGAATTAAGTGGAAATGTATATCATGGTCAAATAATTCCAATTTCAAAGATGGAAAAGTATATTTCTAATTTAACACCTGAAATGAGAAATGAAAATATTGTTGTAATAATGAACGCCAATAATTTTGATTTTTATTATACTGGTAGAGAAAAAGAAAATTATAATAATAATCAATCTCTTAAGAAATTAATTGAAAAAGAAACTAGTAATATTGTTAAAGGGATAAAAATAAATGGTAAAGTTGTAAATAAAGTAATTGGGTCTAAACGTGAAAAAAATACAATGAAAAATTATGTTTGGTATAGTGGTCATTTATGGCAAGTTATAGAAACATCTGATAACTATATTAAATTGGTTTCAGCTTATTCGGTAACTAGTATTCCGTTTGGCAGTACTAGTAATTGGAATATTAGCTGGGTTAGAAAATGGTTAAATGATATTAGTGATGATTATATTAATTATCCAACAGAAGAATCGAGAACTGGTTCAGGCATTTTTTATAATAGTTTGAGTAGAAAAGATATATTGGTGGATGGAGACTATTGTTTAGATGAAGACTTAAATATAGTAGAAGAAACAATAACTATGAGCGATACATCTAGAAAAAAAATAAAATCCTTTAAAAAAATAGACGTTTGTCAAAACAAAGTGACAGATAAAGTTGGGTTGTTAACTTTAGAAGATTATGTTTATGCATATGATGGAACAATTAATGATTACCCTTACTATAATGATTATAGACAGGGTGGTACATGGGGGTATAATTTTATTGATGCAGATGAATTAATGTGGTTGATAACACCTTACAGTGTAGGTGGATTAAAAAACAAAGTTTGGCATACATATTGGGGAACACCTGGTTTTCCTTATCGTGGATGGACTGGAACCAATGGTTATGGTGTTGGTGTTAGACCTGTAATATCAATAAAACCGGATATAAATATTAATAGTGGTACAGGAACAAAAGCAGACCCTTATATATTAAGTGCAAATATGCCTGCTGATGAAGGAAATAATTTGGCGAGAGCAACAATTGGAGAATATTTGTATATAAATGAAAGCAATAATCCGTTCGAAGCAAATCAACAAGCCAAGGAGAATGTTAGATATAGAATAATAAGTATTGAACCAGATTCATCTATAAAAGTGCAAAGGGATGACGTGTTGAGAAAGTTACCAAGTTCAATTTCTTTTGGAGCTTCAACTTATGTTCCTTATTATTCTTATAAAGATGAAAATGCAATAACTGAAGAAGATAAACAGTCTAACTGGTGTTATTATGAATCTTCTAATGCAACTTATTATACGGGGGGATGTATAGAACAAAATTATTATAAACCGACTTTAGGTACTGGTGATTTTGAATTATATAAAGGGCAGAACATTGGTTATTTCTTAAATAATTCTAGTAATAGTTTTTATAATTGGTTAGATAATCAGTATAAAAATTATATATTAGATACAACATGGAAATTACCTGTCGGGTCATATGGTGGTGATTATTCTCTAAGATTAAAT
>CAYXLG010000072.1:0-5061 GCA_964465805.1 uncultured Muribaculaceae bacterium | reverse complement strand
ACTAGAAAATTGAATAAAATCATTATATACTACGCTACCAATAATTGAAGTTAATGACATGGTTATTAATTGGATTTTATCACCTAAAGTTAATAGAAAGTTAGCAATAGCATTAAATATATCTGTGCCTGCTTGACCAAAATAAATAAGTGCAAACAAGATATTAGCCATTGTTACATAGAATGCAACTGGCAACATTTCTTTTACCCCATTTACAAATGAGTTAACTGTATCTTTTAATGATAAGCTATATATCCAAGCAATAACTAAACTAAGTAATGTCAATGCGATTGGTATATCATAAATTGTCCAATTACCAATTGAATTAACTGCACCAATTAAATTTGATACGATTGGATACCCATTTATTTCTAACTCTAGGATAGATTCATGCATTTCTCTAAAGAAATTAATTCCAAATGAATATTGCCAATCAAACATTGCAATCATTAAAAATAATAAAGCAGCAGCAGATACAATAATCAATGGTAAAGAATTACGATCCTTTTGTTCATTTTTAGTATACAACGGAATTTTATTAGGATTAACTTTTTTATCATTATTGTCTGTTTGTTCTTTTGCTTGTTTTTTAACAAACATTATAAATAAAACAGAAATAACAATTAAAAATATTACTCTAGTAAACATTTCATTATGAACGCTTACATTAAAAAAATATCTTAATGTAGTATTAATGTTATTACTATATGTTGCTCCTAATCCACCTACTAACATCGAACCAACAGTAGCAACTAATGCTGTAATTTTACTATAACCTAATAACAATATTACAGTTGTAAAAAATGGAACTAATACAAAAAATAAAAGATTAATTCCAACAAGTGATGATAATAAAATAAATACAAGCATTGAAATAATTAAAAATTTTTCTTTTTTACTTCCATATTTTTTTACTATTTTATCAACTATTGTTGAATAAACACCTGTTTTATTCAGTACTCCGTATAAACCTCCTATTGATAGAAAAATTATTCCGTAGTGAACAAAATTAGCCAATGTGTTTAATGGGGTTCTAAATAAATCTAAAATCCCTAATGGATTAGTTGCTTGTAAATAAAACTCCCCTTCTCTAAATTGACCCGTTGGAATAATCCACGTTAATAATATTCCAACCAAAAATGTTATGCCTAAAATTTTAGCTAAATTATATTTTTTCATATGTTTAATTACCTCCTATTATCATTATAGCACCAATTTTTATTTATAGAAAGAGTTTTTAATAAAAAACTCTTTCCAGAGTTTCTTATATCCATACCCCAAAGGCAATTGCAGCCATACTTAAGATTAAGCCACAAACCCAAAACATTTTAACAATATCCCTTTCGTCCCAACCAAGTTTTTCAAAGTGATGATGTAATGGAGCCATTAAAAATATTTTTCTCCCTAAAAATCTAATTGATACCATTTGCATAATTGAAACTAATGTTTCAAGAACAAATACTCCGGCTACAACAATTAAAGTGATTTCATGCGAAGTAAGAATTGCAATACTTGCCAAGGTTGCACCTAAACACAAAGAACCTGTGTCTCCCATAAAAATTTTTGCCGGATGGGTATTATAAAAAAGAAAACCGAATAACGAACCAACTAATACAAAACAGAATATAGCCATTGCCTCATTTCCAGGAATTTTCGATCCCCAACTAATAAGTCCAAATGCTAGAAATGCAATAGCAGATAATCCTCCAGCTAGTCCATCAAGTCCATCTGTTAAGTTTACAGCATTACTACTTGCTACTAAAACAAATAACAAAAACACTCCATAAAACCATCCCATGTCAATTTTAATACCTAAAGTGTATATATATAAAATTGGATCATTACCACTTTTCATAAATATAAAGAAGAATACTAAAGCTATTAATAATTGACCAAGTAATTTTTGGATTTCTGTTAAACCCTCGTTGCTTTTTCTTTTTATAATTAAATAATCATCGATAAATCCTAAAATAGAATAAGCAACAAAAACAAACATTATAATAAATAAGTTTTCTGAATATTCAATTTTATCAGTTAATAAGAATATTATTATTGTTGTAATAGTTGGAATTATAAATATTAATCCACCCATTGTTGGTGTTCCTTCTTTTTTCTTGTGCCTATTTTCTAAAAACACACTAATTTTTTGTTGTACTTTTATTTTTCTTAATAGCGGAATTAATATTAATCCTAAAGTAATTGATAAAATAAATCCTATCATCATTGCTAGAACCGCTTTTGCTAAAATTAACACTAAATCATCTCCTAATTATGTTTAATACTTTCTCTTTGTCATCAAAGTGCATCTTATCATTTCCAATTATTTGATATGTTTCATGACCTTTTCCAAGTATTAATAGTATATCATTTTTATCTAGCTTTTGTACACCTTTTTTTATAGCTTCAGTTCTATCAAGTTCAATTTCATAGTTATCTTTTTCTAAATTTTTGACAATATCTTTAATAATTGAATCCGGTTCTTCATTTCTTGGATTATCACTTGTAAATATTACATTAGTTGATAAAGATGTTGCAATTTTTCCCATTATTGGTCGTTTTTCTTTGTCTCTATTTCCACCACAACCAATAACTGTATATATATTGTTACTATTCATTTCCTTGACAGCATTAATAATATTAGAAACAGCATCAGGGGTATGTGCATAATCAATTATAATTTTATTATTCCCATAATTCACAATATCCATTCTACCCTTTGGAGCTTCTAATTCACTAACTATTATTTTAATTTTATTATTATTTATTTCAAGTTCTTTTAAAATAATAATTACAACTAACATATTATAAATATTATATTTTCCTAATATTTTAATATTATATTTTGTTTCATCACCATTAACAATTATAAAACTATTACTATTTTCTTCAAATTTATAATCCATTATTTTATAATTACTACTAGAAAAACCATATGTTATATTATTGTTTTGTGGTAATAAAAAATGCTCAAAATATTGACTATCAGCATTAACAATAGCTTTACCTGATAACTTTAAATTACTAAATAATTCCTGCTTAGCCATAGCATAATTTTCCATGGTTTGATGATAATCCAAATGTTCTTCTGTTAAATTAGTAAATACAGCATAATCAAACTTTATTCCTTGAACACGATTCATAGATATTGCTTGACTACTAACTTCCATTACAACATATTTACACCCATTTTCATAACTTTCTAAAAACATTTCATATATTTCTAAAATATCAGGGGTAGTGTTTGGTAAATCAGTAATCTTTTTTCCTGCAATATAAAAACCTATTGTTCCTATATAACTACATTTTAATCCTAGTTTATTTAACGCCTGATATAACAAATAACAAGTTGTTGTTTTTCCATTTGTACCAGTTACTCCAATAATTGTTAAATTGTTGATTAAATATTTATATTCTTTTTTTAAATAATCTTCTAAAAAATCTCTTGTATTAGGTACGATAACGGTATCAACATCATATATATCTTCTTTTTCAACAATAACCACTTTAGCACCATTTTCAATAGCGTCTAAAACATATTTATGACCATCATTATTAATAGTTTTTAAAGCAATAAAAGTGTCTCCTTCTTTTATTTTTCTTGAATCACTTTTTATTTTCATAAAAAAACACCTCTTTACATTAACCTATGTTTTTATATAAAGTTGGTGCTTTATTCTTATTTTTTACTATCTAAATATTCCACAACCACTTTACGGTCATTAAATGGTACTTTTTCTTTACCAATAATCATAAATTCTTCATGACCTTTTCCTAAAATAAGTAAAGTATCATTTTCGTTTAATAAATTAATACCTTTAATAATTGCTTCCTTACGATCAAGTATTACTTCGTAATTATCTCGAGTAATTCCTTTAATCATATCCGCAACAATTTGATTAGGATCTTCATTATGTGGATCATCATTAGTAATAATTGCATATTTACATTCTTTAGTAACAATATCTAGCATAATTGGCCTTTTAATTCTATCACGGTCACCAGTACAGCCAAATACTGTATAAATGTCACCTTTCGTTACTTCTTTTACTGTATTAATAATATTGGAAATAGCATCTGGAGTATGTGCATAATCAATTATGATATTATTTATCATATATCTGATATTATCCATTCTACCACTTGGTGTTTTTAAACTCGGAACTATCTTTTCAATAATATTGTTTTCTAGTCCCATTTCTTTTAATACTGCAACGGCAGTTATTAAGTTATATATATTATACTTACCAATTAATTTGCTTTTTAATAATTTTGTTTCACCATTATTCCTATAATTAAATTCTGTTATTTCCCCATCAGAATTATAATCAATAATTTGATAATCACTTTCGTTAAAACCATAAGTAACATTTCTATTGTTTTCTAACAAAAAATAATGACTATATTTATCATCAATGTTAATAATAGCAGTTCCATTTGGTTTTAAATTTTTAAACAACTCCTGTTTAGCAAGCGCATAGTTTTCCATTGTTTTATGATAATCTAAGTGATCTTCTGTCAAATTAGTAAACATTGCATAATCAAACTTGATCCCCTCTACCCTTCGATATGCGATTCCTTGACTACTAACTTCTAATACAACATTTTCACAACCTTTTTCATAAGCAGCAATAATCATTTCATATATATTAGTAATGTCTGGTGTAGTGTTTGGTAAATCAGAAATTTTTTCACCTGCAATATAAAAACCAACAGTTCCCATATATGCTGTTTTAGAACTGCTTAAATTAAGTGCTTGATAAAGTAGATAACAAGTTGTTGTTTTACCATTAGTTCCTGTTACTCCAATTAAATTAATTTGATTTAAAATATCTCCATATTTATTAGCTAAATATTTTTCAAGATAAACTCTAGTATCAGGCACAATTTCTGTTTCTACATTATAATTTCCCTCTTCCGCAACTATTTTAACTGCTCCATTAGTAATAGCTTTTTCTATATAGTCATGACCATCGCTTGATAACCCTCTTAAAGCAATAAAAATATCTCCGGGTTTCACTTTTCTTGAATCTGATTTTATATTAATCATATGTCACTTCCTTA
>CAYXLG010000071.1:0-5118 GCA_964465805.1 uncultured Muribaculaceae bacterium | reverse complement strand
CAACAATTATAATGTAAAGAGGGAAAGTATTATCAAAAAAATAATAGATACAGTCTTTTTAAATAATTGTAATAATAAATGTACTATATATGAAATTTCAGATTTTTGTGCTAAAGAATATGGCATTAATATTGCAGAATCTGAAATTGCTGATATAATTTTTTCTAAGTATGAAAAGCATTACAATATATCAAGAGA
Organism: uncultured Muribaculaceae bacterium; assembly: GCA_964465805.1. Classification (GTDB taxonomy): domain Bacteria; phylum Bacillota_I; class Bacilli_A; order RF39; family UBA660; genus DUPI01. Next base: position 4,920 of record CAYXLG010000071.1, on the reverse strand, counting down.
TAATACTGGTCAAATTCGTATAAACTTAACTATAGAAAGGTTTAATAATGTATTAGATAAAGATAAAAACAATAATATTTCAAACTTTATAGAAAAGTTTATCAAAGATGCTAATATTGAAGATACAGAATTTGGTAGAAAAACTATATTAAAATTTATATATGAATTATTTACATCAAATTTAAACAGTTTTAAGTTTATTTTGAATGGCAACAAAGATATTTCTGATTTTAGTATAGATTATAAAGAATATGATTTAGAGGAAAAAAAAATAATTAATCAATTCCTTAATTATAAAGATGCCAAAAAAAATAAGGCAATTTTCGATATTGCTAACTACGCTTTGGAGTATTGCTTAGTTACCGGAAATAATAATGCGCTTTATATTGAAGGGTTAAAAAATAAGAAACTTTACTTAGACACTAATATTATATATAGAGCACTAGGAATAAATGGAGCAGAAAGAAAAGAACGTACAAGAAGTTTTCTAAAAAAATGTTATGAGGTAGGTCAAGAACTTAGAATTTCAAAATATACTGATATAGAATTTCAAGAATCTATAGATTTCTACATAAAGCAAATAAGTAAATATTCTATTAATGGTAAAGTACATCCAAGTGTTTATGAGCATTATGCTGGTGGGTATGACATATATTTATATTATTATGAATGGAAAAGCAGGCAAATCAATAATAATTTAGAATTGTTCAGAACACATATAAAAAGTCAATATGAGCAATTCAAAAAAGAGTTTAATGTTTTTATAGATTACAAAAGTCAACTTGATGAAAATAATCCTAAAATGAGAGAAATAATTAACCAATACTCTGAGAGTATGGAAAAATATAAATTAAAATCGGTAAATAATATATATGATGCTAAAAATATTGCTCTAATAAGAGAAAAAAGGATTAAGAAATCAAAGAATTTCTATAAATTTCTTGATACTCCGTATTATTTTATTTCCACAGACCAAAAACTAAGAGATTGGAATTATGAAAATCTAAGTGAAGAGGTACCTATAATAATATTACCAAGTCAAGGGTTTAATATTTTATTAAGATATGTTAGTAGAACTAATGATGATTTTAGAAGTTTTGTTAGTTTTCTTAATATGAAACAGAATTATCCAACTATAGATAGTGACAAATTGCATATTATTCTATCAGGAATAGGTGAAATTACTGAGATAATAGAGCAGCAAGAGTATTTTGCTAAAGTTTTAATTGAAGATAAAATTAATGATATAATACTTGAAGAAAATGATGATATTGTATATGAAAAAACAAAAGAATATGTTAAAAGCACTTTAGATAAAGAATTAGAAAGAGTAGTAAAAGAATTAGAAAATACAAAGCAAGAATTAAGTTCCGCTTGTGAACAAATAAAAAAACTTGATGATATAACCAACGAAAATAACAAATATAATAATAAAATCATAGAGTTAACCAAAGAAAATCAAAAAATTATAAATACAATTATTAATAAAGAGGTTGAAGAAGATATTAGAATATGGAAAATAAAAGCGATTACACTAATTCCTGTACAGATAATTATTATATTAATTGGCATTTTTGAATTTTTTTTCAGTGATTGGAAGTTTAACTTTATTTATAAATTTTTTTCTTGGATAGATACGCAAAAAGATTGGATTAAGAATATAGTTTATGGAATTAATTATGCATTTTTAATAGGGTTATCATGGCTAATTATATGCACTATTTATAAAAGACTAATAAGCAGAAAACATGTTGAGTCATATAAAAATGAATTAATAAAAGAGTACACAGAAAAATGGGCAAAGATAAGAAAAATCGATATAAACTTTTAAAAGTTCAGCAAAATTTAGTGGATAAGAAAAACAATAATAAACTAATAATCAAACCATAAAGAAAAAGGGAAAAGGTATAATCATAACTTCCATGCAGAATATCAACTTTTGTTAACAGAATACTATAAAAAGAGAAAGAAAAGGTTAAAGTTTTTGTTTTACAACAACTTAATGAATGTGAATTAAAGATTTTGACTTTATAAATGGAGAAAAATAACATAGATAAAAGCATATGAAATTCAGGACAACATTGATGATTATGATATTTATAAAGAAGTGGATTAGTTTATTCATTCAATACTGCGAATTTGATTCACATTAACGTTCATTTCATCTATGGTATTAAGAAATGATAAGTGTACCCTATATTATATAAACATCAAATTATTAATAGAGTAGCACGAATAAGGATTTATATAATGAAAAAAAGGAGTAGATTAATTAAGAACTGTGTAGTAAGATTAAGGGGTGATTACAGAGGAAAAGAGTACGGAGTAAGGAACAAATAGACTTGATTTTGTTAATAATTGTAGACATGAAAGTATTGATTTTCGATAGGCTAAGAAAAAGTATAACTTTAAAATAAAAAGAGAAATAAATATGCTTATTTTATCTTGGAATTGCAATGGAGCATTTAGGAAAAAGTTCAAACAAATAATTGAATATGATTGCGATGTTATGATTATACAAGAATGTGAAAATCCTAATGAAGTTCAGTTTCCAAAAGAATTTGAATCGCTTATGCCTCACTTTATATGGGTGGGTGATAATAAGAATAAAGGGTTGGCAGTATTTAGTAAGTATAAACTAAAAGATAACCTATGGGATTCTGGGGGAAACAAATACTTTATATCATGCAGAGTAAATGATAGTTTTCATATACTAGGTGTATGGTGTCATTATGCAAATTCTCCGACATTCGGGTACATTGGACAGATGTGGAAGTATTTGCAACTAAATAAAGATAATATTCGTGATAAGGACATTATAATTGGTGGAGATTTTAATAGCAATAGGATGTGGGATGTATGGGACAGGTGGTGGAACCATAGCGATGTTTTTAATGAATTAAAAGAGTTGGGCATAAAAAGTTTATATCACTTATACTATAACGAGGAGCAGGGAAAAGAAACGAGGCCAACGCTTTATCATAGAAAAAATACAGAGAAGGCCTACCATGTTGATTATATATTGGCATCGAAAACGTTTTATAATTCATTATCTAAATTTGAAATAGGAAATCCGCAGAAATGGCTCAGTGCAAGTGACCATATGCCAATATTTGTTGAGATAAAAACCAATAAATATGTACTTTAAAGGTAGTATAGAACATAGATTTATATTAAACTATGTAGTAGGATAACAAAAGAGTAGTAATATAAGAAAAATATGCAGCAACTTACAGGATAACAATAAGTTTCTACTATTCGAACATTACAGACCTGGGTGAAATCAAAGTGGAGTTTACTAGGCGTGAAGATAAATAACTAAGATAAAATTTTAGTTAATGAATATGATTTAGAAATGAGCCTGTAAAATATAGAAGTACAATGCTATATTTCACAGGCGCTTATTGTATTTGTATAGAATGATTAACATTTTATTACTTTAAAGATATGTGGCATTAACTTGTATTCTTTATTATTTATAATGTTATCTATAACATCGACAGTTATGTCGTTTTTATCCTTTGCTAAAATATTATGAACTCTATATATTAGATACTTTTTACCTTCTGATTGTAACTGGCGAGCCGTACATAATTCATTTGCTGTAATATAAAAATCATTTTCATTGGATGCTTCAGTTTTAACTTCAATATAAAGTTCATTTCCATTCCTATCATATGAAAGTATATCATATCCGTTAGATGGGTTTTTTGCAGGGGTATTATCTACCATGTCTTGATATTTTGTACCAGCAAGATTCTTTCTTTCTAAGTCATATACATATGCCTCACCCAGTTTGCCAATTTCCATCTGGAATTTATGCAGTTTTAAATAGTCAAATTCAGGAGAAAGTTTTTTTCTTAATTCATCAAAGGTATAAATTATTGATGAAATATTAATGTCGTCTTTTATACTCATTCCTTCAATATTTTGGCTTATTATAGGTTCTACCTTTAAGTTAGAGTTTTTTTTAATTTATCTGCACAATTAATACAAATAATTCTTTTATTGACGGCTTGCCAATTATCTATAGTATTAGTATACATGTTTCCACAATGAGAACATTTAAGCATATTTTCATTTCTTGAATTCTTTATAACTTGCGGAATTAAGCCTTCAATCTCAACTAAATTTCCGAGTCTTGTTATTATGCCATTTACATTAAATCCTGGGTGCTTTGTTTCTTTTAAATGATTTAAAAGAGGTGCAAACTTTTCTGGAATATAATATTCGCCATTATTAGTCTTTAAGACATTGTTGTTGTATTTTGTAGCGTCTGTTGACTTTAATTCATTAACACCGCACTCTGTATGAAAAAGCATGTACCAGCAAAATGCCATTTTCAACATTTCTGGCTTATCTTTATACTCTAAATTCATTAACTCTTCTATGTTATATATTTGCTCTATTGTAAGGCTTGGTTTATATTCTGCTTTTTCTGGAACACCATTTAATAATCTCTCAAAATGATTTATTAGATTACTTTTTATCCAGATTTTTTCAAAACCTTTAGGATTTTTTATTATATTGTAAGCATAAATATATTTAAAAAAAGATTCACAATATTTATCTTGGGAGCCATACCTTTCTTTGTTTCTAAAATATTCCTGAACTTTCTTAAAGTCTTCTATATCTAATTTTGAGGCATCATCCTTTCCTAAAACATAGAACAGATTTGATATTGCACTTATGTAAGCACGATGAGATATAGGTTTATAATGTTTAAGGAAATCATCAATAATTTTTTGAGCCTGAGGGGTTAATACTTCCAACATCACCTTTGTATCTAACTTATCATTATTAACACGCATTTCATCACCCACTACAGAATAATCAAATAACAAATATATTATAGACTATTATGGATTTATTTTCCATAGAGAAATCGATTTCATATCAAAACTACTGCATATATTAAGA
>CAYXLG010000070.1:0-5204 GCA_964465805.1 uncultured Muribaculaceae bacterium | reverse complement strand
GCAGTAGATGGTAATGGAACTGATGATTATGGATTTAATGGCCTGCTGGCTGGTAACCGTAACACTGATGGTACTCTCCGCAATGTAGGGTCTTACGTCTACTGGTGGTCATCGTCGCCTTCTGGGACTAATGCTTGGAGACGCGGCGTGAATTCGAGTTATGTTACTGTTATCCGCGGCACTAATTCGCAGGCTAACGGCTTCTCGGTTCGTTGCGTTCGGGACTAATCCCGCCAAGCACGAAGTGCGCAGGCTTTAACTTTCCACTTTCCATGGCGGGACGCCATGGCCTAAAAAAAGATAATAATAGAATAGAGTTAAAATTATATTTTAGTAAAACAACAAAAGGAATAATGGAATTGTCGTCATCACTGTTGATGCCGACAATTCAAAAAAGGGTTTAAGGAGTTCTTGTATAATTAACTGTGTAAATAAGAAAACACAGTTTTTTTAATATGAAGGTAAAAGTGAAAAAAATAAAACTTTTTTTTAAAAGATATTTGTGGTAAATTAAATTGATTTTATAATTTTCGTGATAGGAATTAAATTATAAACGTAGCCATTGTCTATTTTCTTGGGTTATAGCATTGTAATTTATGTACTCTTTGTTTAATTTCTGCTTTTAAATAAAAATAAGTTTTCACATACTTCATTCTCTTTATATTTGTAGTTATAAAGTAAAATGTACTTGATTTAATATAATATTAAGTACATTTTATATGTGAGAAAATTATGAAAATGCATGGTGCACTTTTAACGGACATAGATTAATAGATTTGATATCCTTATTATAGTATATATATAAAGTGAGGTATCAAATAAAAATGGAAGAAAATAAGGTTTTACTCTTATTGAATTATTAGCAGTTATAGCTGTTTTAAGTCTTATAATGGTAATAATAGTTCCGCAAATAACAAAAGTTATTAGGAAAGCTGAAAAAGAAACAATGGTATCAAATATAGGGGGCGTTGTTAGAGCGGCTAATTATGAATTTAAAAGATTACAAATGGAAGTTATTCCTGAATATGAAATTATTTTTACTTTTAAAAATGGAGTGGAAACATCTAATGTTGATGGTGCTAAATTAGAATATGATGGTGATAAGATAAAAAATGGTGTTGTTAAAATTAATGAAGCTGGTGGAGTCACGCTAGCTATTCATAATGGAACATATTGTGTTGAAAAATGGTATACTACTAGTAAAATAGAAATATCAGAAAAATCATTAGAAGAATGTAAAATTGTGTTTCCTTGCGGTAAAAATTTTGTTGACCCAAGGGATAATAAAGAATATAAAACAACAAAAATTGGAGATCAATGTTGGTTTGCTGAAAACCTTAAATATACTAAAAATGGTTGCTTAAATAAAACGTGGAATGGTGACAGTGTTGGTCCGGTTGATGCGTGTAAGGCTAATGATGATGAAATTCATTATCAGTGGGATGCTGCAATGAACGGAAGTACAACAGAGGGCGCTCAAGGATTGTGTCCGTCAGGCTGGCATATACCAACTGATGCTGAATGGGATATATTAGTTGATTATGTTGGAGGTTCTTCCACTGCTGGGAAAAAATTAAAAGCAGTAGCTGCTAATGGAACTGATGATTATGGATTTAATGGCATGCTAGTTGGTCGCCGTAACACTGTTGGTGATCTCAACATTGTAGGGTCTGGTGTCCTCTGGTGGTCTTCGTCGCTTTCTGAGACTAACGCTTGGAGACGCAGTGTAGGTTTGAATAGTGATGCTGTTTACCGGGGCGCTCTTTCGAAGGCGTATGGCTTCTCAGTTCGTTGCGTTTTGGACTAATCACGCCAAGCACGAAGTGCACAGGCTTTAAATTTCCACTTTCCATGGTGGAACACCATGGCCTAAAAAAGATAATAATAGAATAGAGTAAAAATTATATTTTATTAAAAAATAAAAAGAATAATGGAATTTTCATCATCATTGTTGATTATGAAAATTCAACCATGCCAAATAGTTCCGAGACTTGGTTCAAACGTGGTGGGGTTTCACATTCAGGTATATTCAATTTTAATCTTACGGAAGGGTCTGGCAATTCGTACAGTACGTTCCGCTTAGTTGTAATAGTAAAATAATAAAAAAACAAGAGGTTTAATTACTCTTGTTTTTATTCGTTAATTTGTTTTTCTACTTCTTTACTTGTTTTTTTAAGACTCCTTAATTCTCTAGTGCTCATCATAATTGCCTCACCGTTATCTAATGTTACTTTTTGTAAATTTGGTTTTTGAGAACGTCTCGTTGCATTTAAAGCGTGAGATCTTTTATTTCCAAATAAAGGTTTTTTACTTGTTATTTTTTTAGCCATAATAAACTCCCTTCTAGTAATTTCATTCGCTATATAACTTTATCACAATAAAATGTTCAAGTCAATAATTTTGACCCCTTTTATTATTACTTTATTGAAAAAGATGATATAATTGTTATAGAATTATCAAATGAAGAATGGAGGTGTAACATGAATTATGTACCATTAAATATTAAAACTCATTATTCATTATTATCTAGTATGATTAAAATCGAAGATTTAGTAATTTTTGCTAATAAAAACAATTTAAAACAATTAACAATCACCGATAACAATATGTATGGAGTTGTTGAGTTTTATAAGTTATGTATAAGTAATAATATTAAACCGATTGTTGGATTAGAAGTAAAAATTAATGAATTAAAGGTTATTTTATATTGTATGAATTATGATGGTTATAAAAACTTAATAAAAATTAATACAATAAACTTAGAAGAAAAACTAACAATAAAAGAATTAAAAATATATTGTGATAATTTAATTTGTGTTATACCTTACGAATCATTAGATATATATAATGATTTAAAAAAAATATTTCAATACACTTTTCAAAGTTATAAAACAATTGATGAAAGAAATAAATTGAGTGGTTCTAATTTAGTGTATATGGATGAAATACTATATTTATTAAAAGAAGATAGAACTTATATTAATTATTTATTTGCTATAAGAGATGGTGTTTTTATATCGGAAGTAAATAATGTACAAGATAATTATTTAAAAATGGTTAAAGAAATTGAAAAACAATTTCCAGAGGATTTGAAAAACAATTATTTAATAAATAAATTATGTAATCTAGAACTAGTGTTTAATCAAAAACTGATTCCTGAATTCAAATGTCCTAGTAATTATGATAGTAAAAATTATTTGAAAAAATTATGTATTAATGGACTTAAAAAAAGATTTGGTAATCAAGTTAACAGAATATACATTGATAGATTAAATCATGAATTAGATGTTATTAATAAAATGGGTTTTTGTGATTACTTTTTAATTGTTTGGGATTATGTTAAATATGCTAAAGATCAAGATATTTTAGTTGGTCCGGGTCGTGGTAGTGCTGCTGGATCTTTAGTATCATACTTATTAAATATTACTGATGTTGATCCAATAACATATAATTTATTTTTTGAAAGATTTTTAAATCCAGAACGAATTAATATGCCTGATATTGATATTGATTTTGAGTATAATCGTCGTGAAGAAGTTATAAATTATTGTATTAATAAATATGGTATAAAAAGAGTCGCACCAATTATTACTTTTGGAACATTGGGGTCTAAACAAGTCATTAGAGATGTTGCTAGAACAATGAATATAGATTTAAAAGTTGTTGATTATGTTTCTAAGATGTTGAGGTCTAATTTAACTTTGGTAGAAAGTTATAAACAAAATAAGAGACTTAGGGATTATTTGGAAAATAAACAACAGTTACTGGAAATGTATAAAGTAGCTAGCAAGTTAGAAGGTTTAAAACGCCATAGTTCAGTTCATGCAGCTGGGGTTGTTATGTCAAAAATAGATTTAGATGAAGTAATACCAATTGATAAAAAACATGAAGAATTTTATACTACCGGTTATGATATGGAATACTTAGAAAATATTGGACTTTTAAAAATGGATTTTTTAGGAATTCGTAATTTAACATTAATAACTGATGTTATTGCTGATATTAAAAAAGAATTGAATGTTAATATTAATCTTGATAATATTCCATTAAATGACCATGTAACTTTAAGTGTTTTTACTAATGTTAATACAACTGGTATTTTTCAATTTGAATCTGAAGGAATGAAAAATTTCTTAAGAAAACTTCGTCCAACTAGTTTTGAAGAAATAGTAGCAGCTAATGCTCTTTTTAGACCGGGTCCGATGAATAATATTGATTCATATATTAAAAGAAAACAAGGTCTTGAAAAAATAGAGTATCCCCATAATGATTTAATAAATGTTTTAAAACCGACTTATGGTATAATTGTTTATCAAGAACAAATTATGCAAATTGCTAGTTTAATGGCTGACTATTCATTAGGTGAAGCAGATTTACTAAGACGAGCAATGAGTAAAAAACAAGAATCGGTTATGTTACAAGAACGAGAAAAGTTTGTTTCAAGATGTTTAGAGAAAGGTTATTCTTCATTTGTTGCTAATAATGTTTATGATTTGATATTAAGATTCGCATCATATGGTTTTAATCGTTCTCATTCAGTTGCATATTCTATGATTGCATATAAAATGGCTTATTTAAAAGCACATTTTCCATTATTTTTTATGAAATCTTTGTTATCGATGGTAGTTGGTAGTGAAATAAAAACTAAAGAATATGTTTATGAATGTAAAAATAATAATATAAAAATAATACCACCAGATATAAACAAAAGTTATGCTGAATATGTAGTAACTAAAAAAGGTATTGTTTGTCCGTTATCAATTATTAAAAATATTGGTTTTGCAGCATGTAATACTATAATAAAAGAGCGAGAAAATGGTATATATAAAGATATTTATGATTTTATAAAAAGAACTTATGGGAAAAGTGTTAATAAAAAAACGATGATTGGTTTAATTAATGCTGGTTGTTTTGGTTCAATTGGTTTAAATAAAAAAACAATGACTGAAAATCTAGATATTATTATTAATTATGCAGAATTAATTAAAGATATTGGTGAAGAGTTCGCACTTAAACCAGAAATTAAAATGATGGATGAATATAATAAAAAGGAATTAATGAAGATTGAATTAGAAACTTTTGGTTTTTATATTAGTAATCATCCAGTAACTGAATATAAAATAAAGTATCCAAAAGTGATTGATTTAAATTCTTTGAAAAAATATTTTGATAAAAATATTGAAACAATTGTTTATGTTGATCGT
>CAYXLG010000069.1:0-5234 GCA_964465805.1 uncultured Muribaculaceae bacterium | reverse complement strand
AATATCTTCTTTATATCATAAAATCTATTGACAGTTGTAGTGACTTGTGATAAAGTTATATCAGCACGAAAAAGTGTTTTTTATTTGACAAAAAACATATAATAATAAGGTGGGTGTGAAATGAAAAAAACAATTGAGTTTTTAAAAGATGTTAAAAAGGAAATTAAAAAAGTAAGATGGCCAAACAAGAAAGAGATGCTTACTTATTCAATTGCAACAATTTCGTTTGTTTTAGTATTTGCACTTTTCTTTGTCATGACTGATATTATTTTAGCCACATTAAAAACGTGGGTGAGATAATGGAAAAAGAATGGTATGTAGTTAATACTTATTCAGGACATGAAAACAAAGTAAAAGAAAAGTTAGAAATGCGTGCTAATTCCATGGAAATGGAAGATTATATATTTAGGGTTGTTGTTCCTGAACAAACAGAAATTGAAATTAAAGATGGCGTAAAGAAAGAAAAACAGAAAAAAATGTTTCCTGGTTATATACTAGTTGAAATGGTCATGACAGATGAAGCATGGTTTGTTGTGCGTAATACTCCTGGTGTTACTGGGTTTATTGGTTCATCTGGTAAAGGTGCTAAACCGTTTCCATTAACAACTAAAGAAGTAGATAAAATATTAGGTACTATGGGTATGACAAGATTAGAACTTGGTAATGAACTTAAAGAGGATGACATGATTAAAGTTATTCGTGGACCATTTGCTAATATGTATGGTAAAATCAGTTCGTTTGATTTACAAAATCAAATATTAGAAGTTAAATTAGATCTTTTCGGTCAAGAAACAGTTGTTGAAATACCACTTACTGATATTGAAAAAGCCTAGTTTACAAACTAAAAAAATTATGTTATTATTAAATGGCTATATTTGTTTAATATAGATTATTAGTGGGAGCGCGGACAAATAACCACAAAGTTTACTCGCATTAAAACCACAACGCGAAAAAAAATAGGAGGTGTTTTTCGTGGCAAAGAAAGTAACTAAAAAAATAAAATTGCAAATTCCAGCAGGGAAGGCAACACCGGCGCCACCGGTTGGAACGGTTTTGGGACCAGTTGGGATTAATTTACAAGAATTTTGTACAAAATATAATGATGCTACTAAAGATAAAATGGGTGACGTTTTACCAGTTGAAATTTCTGTTTATGAAGATAGAAGTTTTGACTTCATAGTTAAAACCCCACCAACACCATTTTTGATTAAAAAGTATGCAAAATTAAAAGCTGGTTCAGCAAAAGGTGTAACTGAAACAGTTGGTACTTTAACAAAAGATCAAATTAAAGAAATTGCAGAAGTAAAATTGCCTGACTTAAATGCATATACTGTTGAAGAAGCGATTAAAATCGTTGAAGGTACTGCAGTTAATATGGGCGTTAAAATAGAATAATAAAACTATGACATATAGGGAATTGCCCTATGTGGGAGGCATAGTCCGCATACACCACATAAGGAGGTAAGAAAATGAAGAAAAGAAAGAAATATGTTGAAGCAGCAGCATTAGTTGATAGAACTAAACTTTATACAAAAGAAGAAGCTGTTAAGTTAGTAAAACAAACATCAACTGCAAAGTTTGATGAGTCTGTTGAATTAGCGCTTAATTTAAATCTTGATCCAAAAAAGGTTGAGCAACAATTAAGAGGTGCTGTGGTTCTTCCTCATGGAACTGGAAAAACTAAAAGAATTTTAGTGGTTGCTAAAGGGGAACAAGCAAAAATTGCTAAAGAGATGGGCGCTGATCATGTTGGTGATGTTGATATATTAGAAAAAATCGAAAAAGAAAATTGGTTTGAATTTGATATTATCATTGCAACTCCAGATATGATGCCAGCGTTAGGTAAGATTGGTAGAATTTTAGGACCTAAAGGTTTGATGCCAAATCCAAAAACTGGAACAGTAACTACTGATGTTAAAAGAGCTATTGAAGATATCAAAAAAGGACGTGTTGAATATCGTACTGATAGTTATGGTAATATTCACGTTATTATTGGTAAAGTATCATTTGATGATAATAAGTTAATTGAAAATCTAAATGCTTTTATGAATGTTATTATTAAAAGCAAACCATCAGTTGTTAAGGGTAATTATATTAAAAACATTACAATTTCATCAACAATGGGGCCTGGAATCAAAATTGAACAAAATGGTTTTGACATATAATAATTAATATGTTATAATTAATTTGTATTTAAATTGACGAGTACCGTAGACAGTGGGGACGATATGTTTAATAATCCTACCGAGGACTTAAGTTATTAAGACTTCAAACTACTACGGATAATTATGCTCGTAGTAGTTTTTTAAGTTTTTACTTAAAATGAAGGAGGTGCAAGGTGGCAAATCAAAAAGTTTTAGAAAAGAAACAAGTAATTGTTGATGAAATTGCTGATAATGTTAAAAATTCACAATCAATTGTATTTTTTGAATATAGTGGGTTATCAGTTGTTGAATTGACAGAATTAAGAAGGGCTCTAAGAGAAGCTGATTCAGAATTTAAAGTTTATAAAAACACTTTAGCTTCAAGAGCGTTTGATAATTTAAATATTGATTTAAATGAATATTTAGTTGGACCAAAGGCTATGGTGTTTGGTACAGATGCAGTCGCACCAATTAAAGTGTTAAGCGATTTTGCAAAAAAATACAATTCATTAAAAATGAAAGTGGGAATTGTTGAAGGTAATGTTGTAACAATTGATACTTTAAATGAATTGGCGAAGATACCTTCAAGAAAGGGATTATTAACTCAAGTGGCAGCAGGATTAATGGGTGTTGTCAGAGACTTATCTATTTGTTTAGATTTATATAGTCAAAATTTAGAAGAAAAATAAAAGAGGAGGAATTAGAATGGCAAAATTTACAACAGAAGAATTTATTAGTGGAATTAAAGAAATGACAATTCTTGAAATTAAAGAATTAGTAGATGCAATGAAAGAAGAGTTTGGTGTAGATCCAAGCGCGGTAGCAGTAGCAGCACCAGCAGCAGGTGGAGCAGTGGCTGATGAAGGACCATCAACTGCAAATGTTGTACTTGCAGCAGCAGGTGCTAATAAATTAGCTGTTATTAAAATTGTTCGTGAAGTAACAGGTTTAGGATTAAAAGATGCTAAAGCAATTGCTGACAACGGTGGAGTTGTTAAAGAAAATGCTGGTATCGATGAAGCTAATGAATTAAAAGCCAAATTTGAAGAAGCTGGCGCAACAGTAGAATTAAAATAATTAAATTAATGGTTGGTAGCCTATACTAGAATATTTAGTATGGGCTTTCGCCATTTATAAAAGGGGTAATATAAATGGGGTATTACTATGATAAAAATCCTAATACACAAAGTAGAGAATTGGAAATCAAGGTTATAATTAATAATCAAAAATATAAATTTATTACTGATAGTGGTGTTTTTTCAAAACATGGTTTAGATTTTGGAACTAGAACTTTATTAGAAGCTTTAGAACTAGATAGAATTAAAGGTAAAGTTTTAGATTTTGGTTGTGGTTATGGTCCAATTGGGATATATATTAGTAAAAACACCGGAATTTGTGTTGATATGATTGATATCAATGAACGAAGTGTTAAATTGGCTAAAAAAAATGCATTCATAAATGAAGTGAATGTTAATGTATTTGCAAGTGATAAATATGAAAATATTAATTCTAAGTATGATTTTATTATTACTAATCCACCCATTCGAGTGGGGAAAAAAGTTTTATATGAAATATTATTTGGGGCGAAAGAATATTTAACGAATGACGGGGAGATGTGGTTAGTTATTCATAAAAACCATGGTGCTAAAACAGTAATTAGAGAACTTGAAAAAGAGTATAAAGTTAAAATAATTAATCGAAATAAAGGTTTTTATGTTATATGTGTATTAAATCATTGACAAATTGATATAATTTTGTTAAAATCATAAATTGGTAGTCCATTTTAAAATTTAATAAAAAATGGTTTCGGGTAAATATATTATTAGGGGTGAGAAAGTGTCTTATACTGTCAAGAAGTTTGGTGACCATCGTGAACGTAGAAGCTATGCGAAAACAAAAAATGCTATTGAGTTGGGGAATCTTTTAGAGATTCAAAAAAAATCTTATAATTGGTTTGTTACTGAAGGAATCAAGGAAGTTTTTCTTGATATTTTTCCCGTGGAAAGTTTTACGGGTAATTTATCGCTAGAATTTGGTAATTATTTTTTTGATGAACCACGTTATTCAATAAAGGGATGTAAGGAACGTTATGCTACTTATGCGGCTCCAATTAAAGTTGAAGCGCGTTTGTTTAATCATGAAACTGGTGAAATTAAAGAACAAGAAATATTTTTAGGTGATATGCCTGTTATGTCAGAAACAGGGACTTTTATTATTAATGGAGCAGAGAGAGTTATTGTTTCTCAATTAGTAAGATCTCCAAGTGTATACTATGTTAAAGATATTGATAAGAAAAGTGGAAGGACACTTATTAGTGGGCAAGTTATACCTACTCGTGGAACTTGGTTAGAGTACGAAACGGATGCCCGTGATGTTATTTATGTTCGTATTGATCGAACAAGAAAAGTTCCAATTACAACATTATTAAGAGCAGTTGGTCTTTCAAATGACGAGGATATTAAGAGTTTATTTGGTGAAAATGAATATATAAATAAAACTCTTACTAAAGATGTTAATAAAAATACTGATGAAGCATTAATTGATATTCATTCAAAATTAAGACCGGGTGAACCTTCGACTTTAGAAAGTGCTAAAAATCAATTAATAACAAGATTTTTTGATTCTTTTCGTTATGACTTAGCAAAAGTAGGGCGCTACAAATTTAATAAAAAATTAGCAATTACAGAAAGATTGTTAGACTGCATTTTGGCTGAAAATATAATTGTTGATGGAAAAACAATATTTGAAGAAGGTACTGTAATTACTAAAGAAGTTTTAAGAGAATTAAAACCGATATTGCAAGCAGGTTATGGAATTAAAGAAGTTTTAATTAATGAAGATTTGGATACTTACAATCGTATTCAAGAAATTAAGGTTTATTCAAAAAATGAACCAGATAAAGTTATAAAAGTTATTGGAAATGATCAAGAAATTGATGTTAAGAGATTAACTGTTTCAGATATATATGCATCAGTTTCATATTATTTTAATCTTTTAGATGGTGTTGGAAACTATGATGAAATTGATCATTTATCTAATAGACGTGTTCGTCAAGTTGGTGAATTATTACAAAATCAATTTAGAATTGGT
>CAYXLG010000068.1:0-5335 GCA_964465805.1 uncultured Muribaculaceae bacterium | reverse complement strand
AAGGAAATTAAGAAATTAGAGAATATGTTAGAAAGAACTAGTTCATCATCAATGAAAATACAAATTAATAATAGTTTATTGTTGTTATATAATCTTTATGAGACATTAACCTTTGGTGAATGCGATTATAATATACCGTTAAGTTTGTATATTAAACAAGAAAGATATTATGATAGGCTAATTAATAGTTTTTTTGAGGAGTTAAATGATATGTATTTATATCATCAAAATTCTTCAAAAAATATTTTGAAAATATATAAGGATACTAAATTTCAAAACTTTAATCAAGATAAAATTAATGCTTTTAAAAAAGATGAAGCACTAGATATATTATATGATTTTTTTAATGATTATGATCCTGATTGTTATAAGTTAGTTAAAAGAATGATAGAAAATAATCAAGTGTCTATTTACCCAATTTTTGATAATTATCAAGGTATTTGTTACAACGTAAGAGAATTGAAAAAATCGTATATTTTATGTGATATTGAATATTTTGATATTACTGGAATGTCAATAATGGCACACGAATTTGGTCATGCTATTAATGATATGATACTTCAAGGTAAAAACCCACAACAATCTGTTAATTATATATATACTAATTATTTAGAAGTTCCATCTATATTTTTTGAAAAAATGTTTTTAGATTACTCATTAAAAAATAGATTAAGTGATTATGATACTTTATTTGCTCTTAATAATATATATGCTGAATTATTAGATAATTTTATTGCTATTCGTTTTTTTACACATCCTGAAATGGAAAATTTAAAATTACAAGATAATATGGAAATAGAATTAAAACTTATTAAAAAAGTTATTAATAATATGGTAGGGGAAATAATACCTATTAAAAATCAAACTATTAATTTTAATTTTAGGGATACATTTATATATGGATATGGAATGTTAGTTGCAATTAATTTTATAGAACAGTATAAGCAATCACCAAAAGAAACTCAAAAAAATTTGAAAAACTTTATTAATAGTATGAGTTTGGTAGATGGTTATAATATTTTAAATACTTGTGGATTAAATGCTGATGAAATATCTAAATCTAAAGTATTAAAAAAGGAACTAAAAAATCATATGAATAATATAAAAACGGAATTAAAAATAAATTATTAATAAAAAAACTCAAAAATTGAGTTTTTTTTATACTAATTCTTTATTATTGTAACGATAATATATACTAGTAGTAGTAACAAAACAAATTAAAATGGAAATAATAATTGTTACATAATTTATATTGTTATTAATAATAATTTTTCTTCCTTCTGATAGGGTAAATATTGATAAAAATTTTATAAATTCTATATCTGTACTAATAGTTGATATTATTTGTATAAAATAACTAACAAGGACAAGTCCAATACCTATAGCATTAGTTTTAGATGTTTTTTTAAAAAATGTTGAAATAAACATACTAATAAAGAAAAATGGGAAAGCTGAAAATATTGGAGCGATACTTAACATTAATAATAATTTCATATCTAAATTATCACTGAAAGATAATCCTATAACGTTAAATAAGGTTATTGTTACAAACATGATACTTATATTTATTAAACCACATAATATTTTTGAACTTACAATGTTATTTCTAGTAATTGGTTTTGAGTGTAAAAATTCAATTGTTTTATCATTTTCTTCTTTAAGTAAAATATTAGAGCCTAAAATTGTTGAATATAAACACGTTAATAAAGCAATGAAAACATAACCTTCAGTTTTAAACCATCCGAATGCAGTATCAATACCAACAACATCCATATTAAACATTTTTAGCAATTCTTTTGGCATTACTTCTAACATTTCATTTAGAGCTTTTGAAGTTTCGCCAACCATCATATTAGAATATGTGATGTAGGCCACAAAGAATAATATTAAGCAAATAGAGGTCCAAATAATTAAACCTTTTTTATTTGTTTTTAATTCTCTTTTTAACATAATTACCTCCTATAATAATGCATGAAGATTTCTTCTATTTCAGGTTCTTCAATAAGGATTTTTTCTATATTATAATTACTTAATAATTTAATTAAATTATTGATATTTTCTTTGTAAACAAATTTTATTTTATTTTTTTCTTCATTAATTAATTCTTGATTTAATTGTTTCTTAATTTTTATAATATCTTTAGAAACTATAGTTATTATTTTTAAATCATTACTTGATAATTCATCTATTGTGTCAACCGTTACTAAATGACCATTTTTAACAATTCCTACATGGTCACAAATTTTTTTGATTTCATTTAAGTTGTGTGATGAGAAGAAAATAGTTGTACCTTTTTTCTTTTCTTCTAGTAATAATTCATAAAATGTTTCTTTCATTAATGGATCAAGACCACTAGTAGCTTCATCTAAAATTAATAGTTTAGGCTCATGCAACATTGCAAGAACGATTCCCACTTTTTTTAAGTTTCCTAATGATAATTCTTCTATTTTTTTTGTTGTATCGATATTTAATTTATTAACTAAATAATCAATTCGCTTAGAATAATCTTTTTTATAAAAACTATTTGAATATTTAAACATTTGTGCAACTGTTAAATCATCATATAAATGTACTTCATCAGGTAAATATCCAATTAGTTTTTTTAGTTCAATATTATTTTTTTCATTTAATATTTTGTTGATATAAATTTCTCCTGAAGTCTTATTAATTTGATTCATTATACATTTAATGGTAGTACTTTTACCAGCCCCATTAGGACCTATAAAACCAAATATTTCTCCTTTGTTAACATGTAGCGATAAATCTTCTATACCTTTTATATTTTTATAATATTTAGTAAGTTTTTTAATTTCTAACATAATATTCCTTTCTATTATTTAATTTTCAAAAATATTTTTGATAAAAAATATGATTCATATTATTAATATATATTATAGCATATATTCAGTTGTTATTTTAATTGATATATAAAAAAATCTCATCAATACTAACGAGATTTCATATTTCATATTGGAGGGCCTAGCCGGATTTGAACCGACGCTCAGGGAGTTGCAGTCCCGTGCCTTACCACTTGGCTATAGACCCATCTATATACATTATATCAAATATTAAAATAAAATCAACGATTTTTGTATTGATTTAATATATCTTATTCTGTTAATTTTAAAATGAGAATAGAAATTCAAATAAATAATATATTAAATAGTAATGGTGTAGTGTCAACTTGTTTTTTCGTTTATTTTTTACTTGTCTAATGTATGAAAAAAGTATATAATGTAATTGTTGGTTTGGAGGTAGCAATGAAAGAAATATTAGCAAATTTAATGAAAAATAAATTAAAATTTTATATAAATATAGGACTTTTAATATTACTTACAATCGTTAATGCTCATTTAATTTATTCTATTTTATTATTATCGGGAATAGAAACAATGATTAGAACAGTATTGATTGTTATTATAATACTATTTTGGTTTTTATTTTTGAATCTATCTTTTAAAATGCTTTCTCAAACGTCTAAACCGAAATATATACTATTTTTAACAAGTATAATTATATATGTGATAATATCTTTTTTTGTATCGTTTAATGTTAATAAAATATATTCAAAAATAAGTAATGTTAGTAATAGCTATGTTACTTATTCATCTAGTTTGATAACTAGTAGAAAAAATCAAGTAGCATCAATTGATAAAATTGGTACTTCAAAGATTGGAATTTTAAATGATGAAAATAATATTGAAGCATATCAAATTCCAAAAGATATTATAAAAGATAAAAATTTAACTAATGAGATAGTTTATTATGATAGTTATTCATTGTTAATTGAAGCTTTAGAAGATGAAGAGGTTGAATATATATTTGTACCAACTAATTATAAAATAATGTTTCAAACTATTGAAACAATTAATCCAATATTGGAAAATACAAAAATTATTTATACCCAAGAAAAGCAAATTACGCGTAAAATAATTAACCGTGGAAAAACAATCGATAAACCTTTTACCATGTTATTAATGGGAGTTGATTCTGAAACTGAAGACATAAGTTCTGGGACATTTAACGGAGATGCTCTTATGGTATTAACGTTTAATCCAAGTACGCTAAATACAACAATTGTAAGTATACCTAGAGATAGCTATGTTCCTATTACTTGTTTTAATCGTCAGAGAAAGAATAAAATAACTCATGCTGCATGGTATGGAGAAGAATGTATGATTTCTACTATTGAAAAATTTTTAGATATTGATATTGATTATTATTTTAAAATTAATTTTAAAGGTGTTGTTAAATTAGTAGATGCTCTTGGTGGCATTGAAGTGGATGTTCCATATAGTTTTTGTGAACAAGATAGCAGCCGTCGTTGGGGTAAAAACACAGTATATGTAAAAAAGGGTTTACAAAAATTAAATGGTGAACAAGCATTAGCATTATCACGTAATCGAAAAAATAATAGTTATCGCTGTGGTAGTCAGTGGGGAACAGCAGATGTAAATGATTTTGTTCGTGGACAAAATCAACAACTAGTAATTAAAGGAATGCTTAATGGTGCTAAAAATATTAAAAAGATTGAAACCTTATATGAAATATTAGATGCGATTAGTATTAATATGGAAACTAATATGCAAACAAGTGAAATTTTATCATTTTATAATATTGGTAAGGATGTTTTAGATAAGAGCCGTGTTAGTAAGGTGGAAGACATTCTAGGATTTCAAAGATTATATATTAGTGGGTATGGGAAATATATTATGGATTATAGTGCTTTTGATAATCAAGGAATGAGAATGAATCTTTCTAATTTTATTCCTTATAAAGGAAGCGTTAAAGATGTTGCTGAAGCCATGAAAATTAATCTTGGTCAGAAAAAATCAAAAATTATAAAAAAATTACGCTTTAGTATTAATGAACCTTATGAAGAAAAAGTTATTGGTAAAGGATATTATAATGAGGCTGGAATTTCACTTCTTCCTGATTTTATTGGAAAAAAAGAGGGCGTAGTAGTAGATTATGCTAATAGATATAATTTTAAACTAAATATTAATTATATAACTTCTGATAATCCTAAACATGATATTGGTGATGTAGTGGCTCAAACACCTTATGCTAATATGGATATTGATTATGTTAGAGATATAACGATAGATGTTGTTAAAGAATTAAATATTATTAAAGAACCAGAGGAAATACCAAATTGTTCAATAGAAGAAAATAAAGATCATAGTTTATGTTTATTACCAAACTTTGTTGATCAAAGTTATTCGGTATTCCAAAATTGGTTGGCTAAAAATAAATGGAGTATTGAAATTATTGAAACCCCGATTTTGATGGATGATTTTGATTATAACGCAGAAAATATTGGTAAAGTTATATT
>CAYXLG010000067.1:0-5362 GCA_964465805.1 uncultured Muribaculaceae bacterium | reverse complement strand
ACTTACATTTCATTAAGAAGTGGGGGTATTCTCCTTACATGGCTAAAATGATAAATATATCAATACTCTTGAAGAAGATAGTTTTGAATATGAAAATTTATGTGAAGAAGTCGAAGAAGTATATTTAGAAGTAGATGAAGCATTGGTTGGTTGTGAAGAATTTTCAAAAGAAAATATAGCAAATGCAACAATTAGAAGAACGATGTATTGGGATTATATTAAAGGTAATATTTCGTGGGATAAATTTGTGTCAGAAATTAAGAAATATTCAAGCAAAAAATTATTAATCAACTTAGATTAAGGAGGACTATATATTGCCTAATAGACAACTATATACGATGAAGTTTAAGTCTTTAAGACTAAAGGAATATAATTACAACATTACGTTAACTCCAGAAGAAGCAAGAGAGAATGGTGAATTAGTTGCTTTATCAGACAATCAGATTCTCAGAAGCATAAGAAAAATACATAATAGGCAAATAGATTATAATTTACTTGAACAATGGTATAAAGAAAGGGATTTATTAAAAAAACAGAAACACTCTAAAGAAAATGCTGAAAGAATTGCAGAATTGCAAAATAATATTACAAACATGATGTTTGTACCTGAATATATAACTATAGTTATGGAACATCCTAGTCATTATGAATATTTATATTATAATGGATTAATGCTCAATAACAAAAAATATATTAGATTTTCTTCTTCTGCGAGTCAAAGTAGAGTTTCAACTGTCGTATTTTGTGAGGAAGAAACAGCTAAAAAACTAAATGAAATATTAGATAGTGGTAGAAATAAAAATAAACCACTTTGTCCTTCTAAGTTTAATGCTTATAAGGGATTGGCTGGGTCGTCTACAAAAGTTGTTAGTACACCACGTTTTTGTGTAATTCCAGATTATAAAGTTAAACAATTAACTAAGGTTAATTTTGTGACAGAAACGGGTTTGGATGAAGACGATATAATTGAAGTTAAGGAAGTAGAATTAGAATATAATAGATTTGATGGTCAGGGTTTAATTACATATAAAAAAGCAAAAGAATGGGCTGAAGAATTAGGTTTAGGATATGTTCCGGCTCAATGGTGTATTCGTCAAAATTATATTAAAGGTATGCTATGTGTATTTCCCATTGAAGATTTTTGTAAGTATAAAAATAATGGTAATTATTTAATAGACACAATTTATAAGGACGAAAATGGTAATCCAATAAAAGCAGATTTGAGAGAAATAGACGTAATTTTATCTGAAAGTCAATTTAAACTTTGGGATAGTTTTAATAGCTTGGAAGAATATAATAAAAATTGCGAATTGAATGATTTAAGATGGGGAGTAGCACTTGTATCCCCTGAAGAACCTGATGATATTTTGACTATGAATTACCAATTTTTACAAACATTAAATTTTAGTGAAGAAGATATACGGAATGTTTGTAGTCAGTTTGTAGATTGGATACAAGGAGTAAATTTTGATAATATATATTACACTTTACTATTTTTAATGGGAGAAAAATTATCACAAGAAAAAATCCAATCTTATTTTAGGAGTGATGATAATTATTGGATTAAAAGTTTAATTGTTAATCATGATATTAAGAATGATAAACATATCAAAAATAAAGTTTATAATTACATAAAAACAAAAATTAAAAGGGGATGTCTTGGAAGAATAATTGTAGATGGAAATTTCCAAGTTTTAGTAAGTGATCCATATGCTTTTATGGAACATGCTTGTGGATTTAAAGAGGTTAAAGGTCTTTTAGGTAAGAACGAATATTATTGCAATTATTGGAATAAAAAGGGCGTTAAAGAAGTTGATTCGATGAGAGCACCTCTTACTTATAGGTCAGAACATCTAAAATTAAAATTAAAAAATAACAAAGAATTAAGAAGGTGGTATAGATATTGTAATACTACTGGCGTAATAGTAAACATACATGGATGTGAAACGCTTCATTGGGCAGGTAGTGATTTTGATATGGATATTATAGCCACAACCTCAAATAAAACTATTTGTAATTC
The DNA here is from genome assembly GCA_964465805.1 of uncultured Muribaculaceae bacterium. Lineage (GTDB taxonomy): Bacteria > Bacillota_I > Bacilli_A > RF39 > UBA660 > DUPI01. Next base: position 3,342 of record CAYXLG010000067.1, on the reverse strand, counting down.
TATATTTAAAAATGAACTACCTGTGGTTTATGAAGTACCTAAATCAGAAAAGAAAATAATCACTGATTATGACTTATATCATGCAGATTTATTTGCTTTTGGTTCTATAATTGGTTCTATAACTAATAAAAGCACAACAGCTTATGCTCTACTTCCTATGTTTAAAAAAGGAATTAAAGAATATGAAACCTTAATGAATCGTATTAAGATGTGTACTAAATTACAATCAGCACAAATTGATAAAGCAAAGATTGGGAGAGAAGTAAAAGGTATACCTAGCATATGGGTTGAAAAGCAAAAGATAAACAAAGATGATAGCGAAGAAGTTAAAAAACATAAAAAATTCTTAAATAGCATTTTACTTGATAAACACCCTTATTTCTTTATATATCTTTATAAAGAAACTTACAATAAGTATAAAAAATATAAATTAAGCAATGATTTATCTTGTAGACAAAAATTTGGAATATCTATAGATGAATTATTGCAGAAAGAAGATTGTACCGAAGAAGAAAAATCTTTTCTAAGTGCTTATAAGAAGTATTTGCCTGTAATAGATAGTGATTGCTTAATGAATAGATTGTGTAAGTATATTGAAAGTATAAATTTTAATATTAAAGAAAAATTAAAAACTGATGATAAAGAAGATATTTATAAATTATATATGAATGATGCCATTTCAAAAGATAATGACAAATATAATGAAGTTTTAACGGAGTATAAGTCTTTTATGAAAGAGTTGCGTGATTTAGGTAATATGGGTATAAATAGTGATTCTTCAAAAGAAAAATATGATGAAGATTTAGGGAGAGAAGTTAATAGTATTTATGAAAGCTTTAAAAATAGAATGTTGAAGATTTGTTCTAATGCTTATGAATTAACAAATTATCTTGTTGAAATTTTTTATTGTGAATACAAAGGGTCAAATAAAGATATTCTATGGAATACTTTTGGAAAGTATATCTTTGAAAATATTAAAAGAAAGAATATGAAACCAGTACTCTTCCCTATTCCTAATGACAATGGAGACATTGTGTATCTTAACAAAAAATATAAATTGGAAGAGGTGATTATTTGATTCAATATAAATATAACGAAGAAGAATATGCAAAACAAATAGAAAAAAATGGATTTTTAACAAAGTATCATATGTATGAGTTAACTATTTTGGTTAAGTATTGGAAAAGTCAAGGTATAAAACCAAAACAACGGAAAGAAATGGTTTATAAGTTTTGTGAAAAACATATAGAAAACTTTAATAAAGTGAAGTATTTCAGAAAGATAAATGCTGTTTTAAGAAATGGAAGTAAAAAAGATAATCCTTTAATTATCATAAAAGAAATACCTATTACTGATAAAGAAATTGAATATATCAACAATTTGGATATTGATTGTAATTATAAAAAAGTATTATTCACACTTTTAGTTAACAATAAAATAAAAAAAGAAGTTTGCAGGATAAGATATGGAGATGTGCTTAAATTTAATTATGTTGGTGGTAAGCAAAAATATTTTAATGAGATATTTGAAATGTCGAAAATACCAAATACATATAAAATTAATAATATAATAAATTATCTTTCAAATAATGGATATATTGATATAAGAACTAAAGGAAAAATTAATTTATTGTTTGTAGAAAGCATTGAATCAAGTAATAAAGTAGTGTTTAATATTACTACATTTGATAATATCGGATATTATTTTGATTGGCATAATGGAGATGAAAAAATAATTAGATGTGAAAATTGTGGAAAATTAATAAAGCAAACATCTAATCGTAGAAAATATTGCAGTAGTTGCTGGAAGAATGTATGGCGTAAATATAATGCAGAAAAGCAAAAAGAATATAGGAGACAAAATCGTGTATGTTTAGAAAATCCTGCAAGCCTGCATGAATAGCGGATTTTAAGAAAAAATTGAATTTTTTATATAATGGAAGGATATTAATATAATATTTGGGTCAACCGCAACCGTAAAATGTGGATCTAACAAAGCATAGGGTATGTCCTGCTGCGAAGTAGTACCTCTACCCTACCCTATTTCATATGAAAGGAGTATATATTTGGTAAAAATAAGCAAAGAACTTTTTAAGGAATTGCAAAAACTCGGATATATTAAATTTAGCAAGTATAGTAAGAATTATAACAAGTCAAAAAGATATAGATATGTTGAAGATTCGGTATTAAAAAAATATAAAAAATATTTAGGCTGATGTTGGCTAATCAATAAATATTTATTTTAAAATATAAATATAAAATTATTTGAATATATATATACTATATGATAATATATAATATATAAAAATAATGTTGGAGGTTGTATTATATGAAAATTAGAATCAATAGTAACAATAAGCAAGACTATATTAAAACATTAATAGAAAGCTTAGAACGTTTCATAAATTATTGTAATGATTATCCTGAAAAAAAGGAATATAATTATTACAAAAATATGGCTGAAATAATTTTAAAAGAATATCAAAATATATCATTAAACATTTTGCAGTTTTGTTTTAAGCCTGAAAATATTGGAAAAACTATATATCCAAATAAAACATTAGAAGCATTATATCGTTTTAGAGATTATTGTTTTAATTATGATTATAACAGCAAGCAATATATATTTATAACTAACTTACAAGAACAACAGCAAAAGGCAAAAAATTACAGACATTTTGATTTTTCTGTCAAAAGACCTAAGACACTAAAAGATATATAATTGTTAACTTATAATAAATCTATGCTATTATATGCATAGATTTATTTAATAATTAGAAGTTTTTATATTTTAATATTAAAATTTTTTGTTGTAATAAAAATAAAACCGTCAATTTGACGGTTTGTATAATGCTGTCAAGCATTATTTAACATTTTAACCCACATCTTAAGAATCCTTATTTTATGATTTATGTCAGTCTGTATTTCTTTTTTATTAAAATGGATAACCTAATATAAGTAATTAGTTTAATTGAGTAGGGACTTCTCTTCCCTACTCTTTCGTTTATATAAAGAGTTAGGGAGGGTATGTATAATGAAAAAAAGATTTTGCAGAAAACCTTTGGCAATCTTGACAGCTTTCGTTATCATTTTTAGTTTGGTTTTATTGACAGATAACGGTCTTATCACTGAAAACATAGTTTTTGCTACCGGTAATTTAGAGGATAAAAACGTTAACGTTGATTTCGACGGACACACAAAAATATTCAATAAAGAAGAAAAGAGAGATGATGAAGGTAATGTATATATAGAATATGTAGAATATACGGAAGGTTCGGATCAAAAAGCTAAACTTTTTGATATAACAAAAGCATCTTTTACTCAGGAAGGCACCATAACTGTC
>CAYXLG010000066.1:0-5424 GCA_964465805.1 uncultured Muribaculaceae bacterium | reverse complement strand
TACACTAAATTGATTAGTTATGCAATAGATAAAATTGCATTTCTTTAAATTAAATAAACATTTTCCAAGGCTTGATCTTCTTTTTAGACTTCTCATATTCTTTATAAAGCGCTAATGCATTACCATTAGAATCAATAAATAATATTTCTTTATATTCATAGATATTATTTATTATTTTTCCATTTCTTATATCTTGTTCTAACTCATTATCAACTTTAATGTGGGGATAATTAATTAATACTTCACTAATTGATTTTAACTGATAATTATTTTTTAAAAAATCTTCAATAGTTATACAATCTTCAACATTAAAATTACCATGCTTAGTTCTTACTAACTTACTCATAACTCCTATCGTATTTAATTTAGTAGCAATATCACTTATTAAACTTCTAATATAAGTACCTTTACTAACTAAGCATTTAAACTTAAAAACAACTTTATTATTGGAATATTTAATATCACCTAATAAACTAATATCTTTAATATTAACAACACGTTTAGGTAACTCTACTTTCTCATTATTTCTAGCATATTCATATAGTTTTTTACCTTTTATTTTAACAGCTGAATAAATAGGGACTTCTTGCTCATACTCCCCTATCATACTGTTTAAAACATCTATAATTTCATCACGTGTTTTAAAACATTTTTCTTCATTTATTATATTACCAGTAATATCTAATGTATCAGAATTTATTCCGAGTGTTACTTCAGCAATATATTCTTTATCATCAGAAGTTATAAGTTCAACTAATTTAGTTGCTTTACCTATGCAAATAGCAAGAACTCCCGTAGCCATTGGATCAAGTGTCCCTGTATGTCCGACTTTTTTAATATTTAAATGTTTACTAACAATATTTACAACATCACGACTAGTATAACCTTTTTCTTTATTAATTAAGATAATCCCATCCATTTAAATCACCTTTATAGATTATAACTTTATTCAAAGAAAAACACAAGATGTTATTCAGCATCTCGTGTCATTATTACTAATCTTAATAAACTTAACAGTGTTGAAAGCACTCCAGCAACGTAAGTCATAGCTGCTGCACTAAGCATTGAATCAACTTTTTCAAGTTCAGTATTATCAATTATTCCTAAATCTACTAATTCTTGTTTAGCGCGCCTAGAAGCATCAAATTCTACCGGTAAAGTTACCAGTTGAAATATTAACGTTGCTAGTACCATTATTATACCTACCGTTAAATACGAAGTAATTCCTGCAACTATTGAAATAATCATTGCAAAGTATCCTAAATAACTAATAAAATTAACAATTGGTACTAATGCGGCACGAATTTTCATAAAAACATAACCATCTTTATCTTGAACAGCATGCCCAGCTTCGTGAGCTGCTACTGAAACTGATGCGATTGATTCTCCATGAAAAATATTAGTAGATAATCTTATAACTTTTCTTCTCGGATCATAGTGATCAGTTAAATTACCTTTTGTTTCAACTATATGTATATCATTTAAACCATTATTATCTAAAACTTTACGCGCTGCTTCAAAACCACTAATTCCTTGTTTAGTTTTAACATTTCGATACTTTTTAAAAGCACTATTGATTTTGCTTTGGGCTAATAATACAATAATAAACCCAACAACCGCTAATGTAATTGTTAATCCACTTTCTAATCCCATTGTCATCCAACTCATATATAACTCTCCTATCTTATAATTTCATATGTCGTCCCATCACGACTATCTTTAATAATAATTCCTTTTTCTTTTAATTCATCTCTTAATTTATCAGCTAAATCATAGTCTTTATTTTCTTTAGCCACATTTCTATTTTCAATTACTTTTTCTATATATTTAACCATTTCTTCAGATATTTCAATTTCTTTTTCTTTCAATAAATCTAAGGATAAAACACCATCAAAATCTGCAATTAAATATAACTTAGTATTATTATTTAAATTTGTATCTTTAATAACATCATATAATACTGTTAATGTAGTTGAAGTATTTAAATCATTTTTCAAACCTTTTTTAAACGCTTCTTGATACTTTTCAATATATTTTATTTCCACTTCCCCAGAAGGATCATTTTTAATTTGATTTACACGATTTAACAATTTTTTATAAGCATTTGCCGCTATATCTAAACTTTCATAACTGAACATTAATTGATTACGATAATGCGATTGTAAACAGAAAAAACGATATGCTAAAGGATCATAACCTTTTTCTTCAAGTAAAGAAACTGTTAAAAACTCCCCTTTTGATTTACTCATTTTTCCAGACTCTTCATTTAAGTGTTCCCCATGTAACCAATATTTACACCATTTATGTCCTAGATAAGCCTCACTTTGTGCGATTTCGTTTGTATGATGAGGAAATATATTATCAACACCACCACAGTGAATATCTAAATATTCTCCTAAATGTTTAATTGCAATTCCCGAACACTCAATATGCCATCCTGGATATCCTCTACCCCATGGACTATCCCACTGCATTGCTTGATTTTCAAATTTCGAAACAGTAAACCACAGCCCGAAGTCATAAGGGTTTTTCTTAAATTTATCCAACTCTACATCATCTCTAACACCAATAATTAAGTCATCTGGATTTTTATTAGATAATTGATAATAATTTTCTATTTTACTTATATCAAAATAAACATTATTATTAGAAATATAAGCATATCCTTCTTCTAATAATTTTTCAATAATTTTTATATAATCTTCAATTAAATCAGAAGCCTTTTCAATATAAAGTGGCTTTCTAATATTAAGTTTTTCGGTATCCGTGAAAAAAGCATTCTTATAATATTCAGCAATTTCCCAAACCGTTTTATTTTCTCTTTTGGCACCTTTAAGCATTTTATCTTCGCCACTATCAGCATCACTAGTCATATGACCAACATCAGTTATGTTCATAACTCTTTTTACATTATAACCAATATATTCTAATGCTTTCTCTAATATATCTTCAAAAATGTAAGTTCTTAAATTACCAATATGAGCATAATTGTAAACAGTCGGACCACAAGTATACATCTTCACTTCTTCTTTATTATGTGGAACAAATTCTTCGATTTGCTTAGTTAAAGTATTGTATAATCTCACATTCTCACCTCTAAATAATTATACCACAAACGATTGTTATCAACAATATGGTATATATTATATTTTATGCAGCATATATTTAATATCTAAAAAAATATAAAATCATTGACAAAAACCATTTTAAGTAATAAAATATATTGACTAAAAAAGTTAAGATTTCTTTTAGAAAATCATTGCATATAATTAATAAATATGATAATATATAGAAGTAATGTTAATGGACCCTTAGCTCAGTTGGTTAGAGCATCCGGCTCATAACCGGACGGTCGAAGGTTCAACTCCTTCAGGGTCCACCATTATAATGCAGGTGTGGCGGAACTGGCAGACGCACTAGACTTAGGATCTAGCGCCATACGGCATGGGGGTTCAAGTCCCTTCACCTGCACCAAATATAAAATTAAAACTTGTAATTATTATATTGCAAGTTTTTATTTTACATTTAACTTGAATATGATAATATAGTTATAAGAATATTTAACTAGGAGGTATAATTATGTTTAATAAATTATTTAATTTATGTTTAGCTCTATTTTTAATTTTAGTTATATTTTTTTACACCAGTTTCATTACTGACACTACTTTTACCATTATATTAGATTACTTTTATCCACTATCACTCATATTATTAAGTAGTACTTATATATATGAAAATAAAAAATTCAATATATTTTTAACAGTTATTTTGGCATGGTCAATTGCTAAAATTCTTAATAATTTTGGTCTTGATTTTAATGATCAACTAGGATTTATTATAATACTTATTTTTATATTAATTATTACAATGAATGTCGTTCACAAAATAATTAAAAATAAAAATGCCAAAAATTTGGAAACTTATTTCGAAAATAAAACATTAGTTTATAACGTTGATGATTTAGAAAATATTAATCACTTAAATATATTATCTTGTTTTGGAGTTGTTGAAGTTATCTTACCTAAAAATGTGAAAGTTAGCATTAAAAAAAATTCTATTTTAAGCAAAGTAAAATATGAAGAGAATAATAACATTAAATTTAATAAAGAAATCATAATATATTGTACATCAATATTTAGTAAAGTAAGTATTAAGCATCAAAACTAAGCCAACTTATTTATTTAATAATAAGGAATATTGTTTTTTATGTATTATATGTTTATAATAACATTATGAGGTGAATTAATGAACAAATTAACATTAGATTTTTATTTACAAGATGCATTAGAAGTAGCACCCAATTTAATAGGCAAGTTATTGGTTAGAAAACTAGATGATGGAACAGTACTAAAACAACGGATTACTGAAACTGAAATTTATAGAGGCGAAGAAGACACTGCTTGTCATGCTAGATTTGGAAAAACAAAAAGAAGTAAACCACTATATGAAAAAGGTGGCATTACTTATGTTTATTTATGTTATGGAGTTCATCACTTAGTAAATGTTGTAACTGGAAAAAAGGATGAACCACAAGCTGTATTAATACGTACTGTTGAAGATTATAATGGACCAGGCAAGTTAACTAAAGCCTTGCATATTACTAAAGAATTAAATGAAATTGATTTAACAACTTCAAATAAATTATGGATAGAAGATGATGGTTTTAAATGTGAATATACAACTAATAAAAGAGTTGGGATTGATTATGCTAGTGATTATTATAAAAATATTGAGTGGAGATTTATAATGAAAAAATAGAGGTTAGTCCTCTATTTTTGAATCATATTTAATAAATTTATTTTAAAAATATCTTTTTCTGTATTTTGTTTTGATACCATTACACCCTTATAAGTTACTAACTCTGATTGATGTCCTTCACTTAAAATCTTTTCAGGTGATATTTTATCAAGTACTATTGTTTTTTTATCTTCATAAACTAAATAATGTAACAGAATATCACCATGAACTTTTTCAAACATAATATCAGTCGGTAACTTTAATTCATAAGTTACAGAATTATTTTCCTGATTAGTTGAAACTAATTTCCCTAAAAACTTACCTTCTTTTAATTGTGGCAAATATTCGAGATGCAACTTTTTATACGCAAGCATATTATACTTTTTTAATGAATTCTCAAGTTTTTTAAATTCGTTTTCATTTGTATAATCAACTAAATAATTACCACTCATCAAAACTACCTCCCGACTATTATCTACTCTATCTATAAATTATGATAACATCTATTTTTTATATTGTCAAACAAAAAAAGGTGAAATATTTTTCACCTTTACATTTTTGATTAAATTAATCTAGATTTGTTTAGATCAATATCGTTTGTATCATTCATATTATTTAATACATTTCTTAAAGTTTTTAAAGCAGCAATATTTTGATTTTTTTGATTACTACCAATTGTATCAACTT
>CAYXLG010000065.1:0-5446 GCA_964465805.1 uncultured Muribaculaceae bacterium | reverse complement strand
TTTACAAGCCCCCACTTCAAGAGCCGCTAGGCTCTAAGTGGTGGGATATTGACTTTGATCAGTAATGCTTTGTATTTTTTCAGTAATTAATCTAACTTGATCAACGGCATCTTTTGTTTTCCCTATGATATTATTCATATCATTATAAACATTTGCCAAAGAATTACGTTTAGATTCGATTTCATTATTGGCCATTTTAGCTAAATCGCATGCTTTACCCAATACACTATTTTTCGTATCAATAACAAAATCAGGTATCATATCGCCAACAGATACTATCTTTTTCCACTTGCCATAACTACCCATATAAGCACACCCTTTTAACCTTATACTATATTATGTTTTTTCAACTTTACTTAATTCACTCATAGTTAAAATACTATTAATATATGATAAAGCATTTTCCGCATTGTTTTTTCCTACAAATCTTATTTGGTTCAACCTTCTATCACGAATAGCATTGTAGTCGCAAATCATTAAATTTCTATAATCATCGGTCGTTATATCTAATAAATCACTAACCTCCTCATCAAGCACAGAGAATTTGTTGTTAGTCCAATAAAAATAATATTGATTGAATGTTGTTGCGGCTTTTCTAATCCCAAACAATTAAAACATATCCCTTCTAATAGTAGCTATTTGTAAAATCGCATTATTGTATTCTGAGAAAACTTCTATATTTCTTTTCAGGTTCAACACCGTGTTTAAATTTATAATATCTTGTTGCTGTATTATACAGTGCTGAAGAAACATTCTTTGAATACTTATCCTTAATTACCTTTTTTAATTCCCTTAACGTTTCTTTAGACTCTGTCGCATCATCAAGCGATATCTTCAGTTCCCTTTCGATTCTTGCAGCGCGTGAAAGCCTAGAATTAATTGCACCTTCAGTTAACTTTTCTTTACCTTTAAATGTTATTTTCATCTCTTTTTCTAAAAATTCTTTAAAATTATTTGGATAAGAAGAATCCATCGTTTACACTCCCATTATATTGTTATTTATTTATAGAATATTCACTGATCGCTTATTTATCATTTAATCCTATTAAATACTTTTTCATGGTAATTATTGAAATAATTACCTTTTTGTCTATAGTGTGAAAATGATCTACTTGCTCCAGCATTATATGCAACTAAAGCCAATCTCATCTTTGTTTCATGGTTACTTGAATATTTTGACGCTTCATGATATTTTTCATTTAAATAAAACATTCCAAATTGTATGTTTGTCTGTATATCAAACAACATAGTCTTGTTGTAATTTTGCACTCCTAACTTTCTTGCAATCTCTATACCTGTGCTTGGTAATATTTGCATAAGCCCACTATCATTATCCCTACCAACGCACCTTGGGTTAAAACTACTTTCTTGAGCAATTTGTGCAAAAACAACATCAAAGTTCAATATAGGGTATTTTTTTAATTCACTTTGTATTGTTGTTATTATTTTAATTGCATCGTTGTTACTTATATTTGGATTATATAACTTTATATATGCCAATTTATTATTCAAAGAATTAGAACCATTTTGCACTTTTCTTTTATACTTTTCAACATTATTATTTAAATTATCTATCACTGCACCAATATCATCAAGTTTAAAATCATATTCAATATTTTCAAGACTATAATTATTGATATTACTATCAATGTTATAAAAATCAATATTGATTAGAATAATAATAAAAATAAATATTAGAATTTGAATTTTTTTGATTTCAATACACCTCCCTTTTGAAATTAAATAAAACAAATCCACCTATGTATAACTATAGGTGGATTTTTAGTGTTTATTAACTAATAATAGCTTAACATTGTTAAGATTATTTTTAGAAAAACGAACCTCCTACCTTTGACATTTTATTCATTAATAATCTTCCCTTGTAAATATCAACAACTTCATGATATCCTTTTTCCTCTAAAACTGCAATAGCATAGTGGATTTTTTCTTCATGCTTAATTCGTCTTAATCTTAAAACCATTTTTTTTACAAAATCCTGATAATCTTTAGATTGCTTTTCGGCATTTTCAACTCTAACAACGGTATGATCCCATAACCTTCCGAATTTCATCACAGTGATATTATGCAAAATATAGGCCCCTCTCTTAATTGGTTTTATCTATAACTTTTGCACCAGTTAAATCCATTTCAAGTTGAAAAACTAAATCATCAACCATAACGCAGTATTTATCTAAAGTTTTTAGCATTTTAGTTAAATCATTAAAATCTTTTTTAGATACAATTTCTTTTAAATCATCATTACTAATTAATTCACCACTACTAATGCTGAGTTTATTAACTATAATAAAGATTTCACGCAGCTTATCAATCAATTTTATCTTTTTCGCTTTATCCATAACATAGTTACCCCTTTATTTATTTTATATTCATTATATACAATAAACACATATTTGTAAATAGTTTTTAAACCAAATGCAATAAAACTACATTAATATTTCATACTTAATGTGACACAAGTTTGGAATTAACATCTGTTCGTTAAATTGTTGATATTTATCATCAAATATTATTAAGTATGTTGTAATAAACTCTATTCCATTGAAATATCGCTCAATCATATTTATTGCTTTCACATCAATTGCAAAGTTTTTGATATCTAATATATCTTGGTCAATTCCATAAACATCATTATTGTATACATTTATACGAAGTGTTATCATATTAATTTCACCTTTGCTATTTGTATTTTCATTTGTTATTATTTTCATTTGATAAGCAAAAAATACAAATAAGGTGAGTTTAATTTTAAATTAATTTGGTAAAAAACCTGATGACTTTAATGTCTCTTTTTCGTTTTTATTAAGATATTTAATTGAACTATTGAATACGTTAGGGAAATTATTAAATAGCAATTCTAAATTATTAATATTATCTTGCTTAATCGCTAATTTTATAGATGGTATCATTTGAGCATTGGTTACACCACGGGGGCCAGGGCTTATGATATTGTTAATATCTAATGTATCCTTAGATATACTGTGTTGATCACTCTGCATGCTTGCTGCAACCTCAGAGCGATTACCATGTATTCCTTCACTATTTGATGATAAGTTATTGTTATCATTGAAAAACATTATACCGCCACAAACAATAGACTTACCGCAGCACTTTGTACGAAACCGCTCTTCATTAAGATATCTTTTTATTCTACCATAAGTTCTTTTCTTAATGATGATTTTATTGCATTTTGAACAAATACCAACATGGAAATTACCAGCAGGTGTTATAGTGTTTGTTGAATTTGCTCCAATTCTTTTAATTTCATTTTCAAATACTGGGTGATGATCATTAAATGGTTTATTTATTGTGCTAAGATACCAATGTGTCAATTCGTGTTTAATAACACTATCAATTACTTTTTCATCGTAATAACCATATGAAACTAAATACCCACTAAAAACAATCTCCTTTGGTATAATTTCGTCCCCGTCCCAATTATTTTTAAAATAATACATACCTAATGCTCTAGTCATTCTATTGGAAATCCTTATGGGGATATCAAAATTTACATTCCAGATTTCTTTTGCGAAATCCTTACATTTTCTTTCGATTTGGCGCAAATTTAATTTAATTCCCATAATAATCACCTCGAAATTTATTTCAATCTACAATTGGAAACGTGGGTGAATGTCAATTTCACCCACGTTTTTTATTAAAATCTTCATTTTATTAGATAACTTTTGTTTCACCATCATTATCATTAATCGCTTCATCTTTTTTCTGGACAACTTTTTCAATTCTTTTAAATTGGCTTCTAAATGTCCATTTATCTTTTCTTGCTTTATCAAGGACACTTTCAGGCAATTTACCTTTTTTAACAAGATCATTTAAACCTTTAACATCTAATTTGTAAACTCTTGTTGGTCTAGCGATTGGTGTAAATTTTCTTATTGCAGTTAAAAATGGCTTAAGTATTTCAATATCATAACTATTTCTACCCGTGTTAACAGGAACTTTTTCAATTTGTGTTTCAATACCTTGAATAATCTCCTTAACACTAGCATCAAGTTTATATTGAGATTCAAGTATTAGCTTTATTTTTTCGGCATCTTTCCTTTTTTTATTGACGCTTTTGTTTAATTCTTTAATCTCTTCTTGAATTTTAAGGAGCTTAAATACATTTTCATCAATTTGCTTGGGTGTTAAATCAATAACAACTTTTTCCTTTTTGTTTGTTTTCATTTTAATTTCCCCCTTAGTATTATTTACCTTAATTAAATTATATCACAAATTAGTAATTGTGTAAACAGTTTTTTAAAGTATTTTGTTTAAAAAAGTGGAAAAATAGTTCTCCACTTATTGGTATTAAGTTTTTACAAATCAATTATGTTTTGCACAAAGATTTTTTCAGATTTCTTTAGATATTTAAATGCACTTTCAAATGCATCCTTATATTGGTTTTCAAGTTTTATGATTAAATCTCTATCATTATCTTTAAATGCTTTCCTTATTGCAGGTATCATTTGAGCATTTGTTACACCACGAGGTCCAGGTTTGATTAGCTCTTCACCATTAGTTTCGTTATTTGTACTTTTTATTTTATTACTTGGTAAAGCCAATACGTTTGATTCTTTCCCGTTAATACTCGTTGCATTGCTTTTGTGTTCTTTAAACTCATCTGAGATTTTTAGAATTGATTCATAATATGGTCTTAATCCAATATATTTCCAACTAGAATTACAACATTCAGTTTTATTATCACTATTTTCAAAAGTAATTGCTTTATCAATATCATCAAAGACTTTAGTTAATTCTCCGCATTTAGAGCATTCAACCGTATGCTTTAGTCCTTTAAACATGATAATTAACCACCCCTATATCAATTTTTATTCTTTATATATTTATTATATCATCATACGCTATACTTGTAAACAGTTTTAAAAAACAATTAGGTGATAACTATATGATCAATATTAGTATTTACATAACTCTAAAAAATTATTAATAAATAACTTTATTTAGTATCAACATTACCAAGCTTTGATATAACCAGTAAACTGTTTAATTTTTCTTTCATTGAATCATTCAATCTTTTATTAAGCTGTTTATCATTTAATAAATTTTGAGCATAGTTAACCTTCTTATTTTTTACAATACGAAAAATAAATAGCTCAAGCTCATTGTCACTAATCAACTCATTAAATGAAATAAGATAATTATAAAAACAATCAAATGCTAAACTAACTAAAGGAAAAATTTCGTGGTGAAACATATCAAGTATTGTTTTTCTATATTCAATATCATACGTTGAAAATGATAAGGATAACGTTTTATCTTTAAATATACCAACTATTTCTTCAGGATGGTCCATTAAACAATCGATGACTGCACTATCAACTTTGGGAATATCACCATTATCATGACAACTTAATATATAATTAAATGAAAGATTAATATCTTTTGCTATGATGTTTCTAAATACCTT
>CAYXLG010000064.1:2414-5603 GCA_964465805.1 uncultured Muribaculaceae bacterium | reverse complement strand
CCTATTAAAGCCATAAATAAAATAACGCCTATAACAATAAACCACACATAATTATCATAAAAAAAATCCATATTCATTTTAGTCCTCCTACTCTATAAAATAATTTTATCATTTTTAAATATATTTATCAATATCTTTAAATTCACTTTACACACTTACTTATCTAAATAATATTCACCTTTGAATGAATCAAAATTTAATAAGTCTCTAAAATTTTGTTGGCGCAGAACTTCAAAAAGTACAATTGCTACAGAATTAGATAAATTAAGTGCTCGTATATTATTATTTATAGGAATTCGCAAACAATTATCTATATTTTGTTTAAGTATTTCTTTAGGAACTCCAGTGCTTTCTTTCCCAAAAATCAAATAAATTTTTTTATTAGTATCACAACAATCAACATCTGTATATCTTTTCTTACCATATCTTGTTAAAAAATAAAATTCTCCTTTGTTATTATCGCAAAAATCTTGAAAATTTTCATAAACCTTGTAATTACATTTATCTATATAATTTACAGCACTACGTTTAATATACTTTTCATCTAATGAAAAACCTAACGGTTTTATTAAATGCAGTTGCACTCCAGTTCCGGCACAAGTACGTATAATATTACCTGTGTTTTGAGGTATTTCAGGTTCGTACAAGACAATATGAATCATTTTTACATAATACCATTTTTAGTTAAAAAATCAATTATTATTTTCTTATCTTTCGTTTTTGGAACTAAAATATTTTCTATCTCTCTATCTTTTACAACTAAAAGGTTTGTTTGGATAAATAAATCTTTTTTATAATCATTCAGATTTTTATGTAATAAACTATTTAATTTTGATTTCACAGGATTTAAATTAGTAGTTACATCTACCACAACCAAATCGTGAGTTAAATCATTTTCTAATACAAGTTCCTTTATTATATTATCCATATCATTTGAATTCTCATCATTGCCATCAACAATATAAATAACAACATTAGGATTATCGAGTAAATAATTGTCAAAATCCTCCAATTTCAATTCATAAAGAACCCCATATAAAGGAGAATTGTTTTTATAATATGCATTTTCTTTTTTGTATTTATTAGATAATTGAAAAGTTAAAAAAACGGTTATTAAAATCAAAAACGCTAAAACAACATAATTTTTTACAGGTACATTTCTTTTTTCCATTATTTCACCCCATTATACTTATATTTTACCACACTTTAACTCTTTTTAAAATAATAGACACATAATATAATCAATATATATGCTTATATTTTAAATATTATTACACTAAAGGGTTTCTTCCACTTTTATTTCATCAATTGTTACAACCGGTAAAACTATACCTTCATCATTTAGAAATTTACTAAATTTTTCCCTGAAAAGTTCTAATTCTTTAATAATACTATCCGGATATATCCTTTTACTTGTCTTAATAGCATTATAAACATCTGTAATATCAACTTCTGTTTTATTTTGATATAAAGCATGTGAAAATGCTTGGGTTAACACAGAAAATGATACATCAGGGTACATTGCTGCCAATCCATATACTCTTTTAAATTCTGATGTTGCACTTACAATTGATTCTACTAACAACTTTGTTATATACCCGTTATATTTAAACTTAATTCCTGTCTGTTTTTCTATCTTGGGTAAAGAACCTATTAAAATTTTTACGGTTGTTTCCTCATCTGGCTCTAAAATATCAACTTTCTCAAAACGACGAAGAAAAGCTCTATCCCTAATAACGTATGTATTATATTCAATTGTTGTTGTAGCACCAATCGCTTTAACATCACCGCGATCTAAAGCAGGCTTTAATATATTGGCTAAATCCATCGGCCCTGAATCTTTAGCACCTATTAATGTATGAACTTCATCAATAAAAATAATTACTTTATTCATTTTTTTCAGTTCTTCAACAAACACATTTATAATCATTTCTTCTCTACCATTAATATTAACAACACCAATTAACGACGTTGAACTTACTTTTATAATTCGGTAACCTTTTAGCGCATTTGGAACTTCGTTTCTTTGAATCAAATATGCTAAACCTTCTGCAATTGCCGTTTTACCAATACCAGGTTTACCTACTAATAACCCTGATTTTTCAGGAGTTAATAATATTATCATTAATCTTTTTATTTCATTTTCACGAGCAATAGCTGGATTAGTAATATAATTTTTTTTAGTTAAATCCTCACCATATGTTTTAATTACACTAAAATTCCCAGAAACAGAATTTTGCTTTTCAACATCATCATTAAAAATATCTATTTTTTCCATGTTTCAGACTATCCCTTTCTATTGTTATTTTATATACCCATTCCTTTTAAAAAGTTCAATTATCTTTTCACTTGATACAGCACCATTAATACGATTGTATTTACTTTGGACTTCTCCCTCCACAACAAAAATAGTTGTTGGAGTTCCTCCATAATTAACAATATCATTTAAGTCTTTTCTTTCCTCTACAGTCATTTTGTCTTCAGCTGTATTAATATAATAAACATCTACATCGTATTCATCCACAACTCTTTTTAAAGCTTTTTCAAATTTAACACAATATTTGCACTCGCTTGAACCTATATAGAAAATAAATGTTTCTTTATTTTCTATTTTTTCTATAAACTTGTCATATTTTATTTCAATATATGGCTTATTGTTAAAACAAGCTGTAACCAATATACCTGTAAATATTACAATAATTATTTTCTTTATTCTATTCATTTTTATCACTCTCTTATATTATAATTATATACTATTAGTATAAAAATTGAAAGGTTTTTATAAAAAACATTAAAACAAATAAGAAAAAGGAATACCGATCCAGTATTCTCTTCTATTTATAGTTATCAATACCTTTATCAATTGTTTTTCTGAAATATCAACACTTGATCGGGCATTAAATAAATATATTGATTGTTTTTTAAGATTTTATCAAAATCTGACGGAAATTTTTCTCGTAGTAGTCCTAATGTATCACCTTCATTAGTTATGTAAAATGATATATTAGATTTTGGAATAATTAATTCCTGTTCTGGATAAATATAATCATCTACATCAAGACCATTTAATCTAGCTAAATCATTAACATCTAAATTAAATTTTTGTGAAATCCCGTAAAGTGTTTCACCTTTTTGAACTAAATAATTATCAAAAGGACTAATTGTCACACTTGGAACGATTATTTGATC
>CAYXLG010000064.1:0-2314 GCA_964465805.1 uncultured Muribaculaceae bacterium | reverse complement strand
CCGGTATCAGCATTACCCACTTCTAAAACATTATTTGCTTTAATATCCAATTCATATTGTTTTTTATTATTTCTATCATATAAATAAATAGAATTTTTAACAACACCTTGAATATATGAATCAAAACTAATTTTTTTATTTGATCTAATAGTTGAATGAACATTATTAGTTAAATTAACAATAATAAAATTACTAAACTCATGTTCCAAATTATAATCAGCTACAATATAAAATTTTCCAACCATTGCCTCTAAATCACGTTTATATATATCATTAGAAAATAATTTTACATTATTAATTTTTTTGTTATTTAAATTATTCAAAGTATAAACACCTTTATAATTGTTAATTCCTACATAATGATTATCAACAATATTATCGATGTAAACTGTAACAGGTCCATTTTTTTCACTCTTATCTTTATTATCTAACCACGAATCAGTATGATAATTGTCTATATCTAAATTAATAACAAATTCATCTAATTCATTATCAATTCCTTTAATATTATGATAATATTCAATTACAGAATTTTTCAAACACATAACATCCATTATAATCTCACTGTTAGCAAAAATTGGTAATAAACATTTATAATTTTCGTTTTCAAAATACTTTATTTCTTCTATTATCATCTCATTCTTTTTAAAATTTTTGTACGTTTGAAACGAAAAAACATCTTCATCAATAAAAATATCAAAATAATAACTATCAATTTCATTATTAGTATTAGTAACATAATTTTCTTCTATATTAAATATTTTATCATCTGCTTCTATTTGATATTTTATTTCATGGCCGTTACCAAATAATTTAAACGCTAGTTGAATAATCAAATAAATTGAAAATAATGCCAATAACATTTTAAATAATTTTTTCATCCAATAGTACACCCCTTTACTATATATAATATATCATACCATATTTTTAAAAAAAGTGGAAGAAATTTATAAATTATTTCCCTCCACGTTTTGTTTTTGAAAATACCTTTTCTTCTCTCTAACCATATATTCAGTAATATGGTTTTCAATTTCAGGAAGAGCTTTTTTTTGAATATTTGATAAAACAACCAGTTCTTTTACAGTATCAATATGTACCGCTCCCCATAGAAGCCCCATTTTGATTTTTAAATCATTAAACATATCTGGCGTTATTGAAGTAAAGAAATAGCCAATAAATAATCTCTTTTGTCCTAATAATATTCTTTTATTAGAAATCGCAATAACGTAAGATGTAAAAAACTCTGTTACTTTATAGTTTTTTTGAGCCGCAAAAGCATAAATAACATACTCATCATCATTAAGATGTTTTTCTATAATTTTACTGTGCGCTTTTAAGCGCCAAGCAATAGTAAAAGGATACTTCTTTTTAAACTCTTTTACTTTTGAATATACATTGTCATTGCTCTTCATTTTGCCCATCCTTTCAATTATTCAATGAAACCATGTTGTCTAAATAATTTAACATAATTATCTTCCGAATCTAATCCAATAATATTATCTAATTCTTTTTTATTTTGAACAACCATCAAATATGGAGTATAAAGTTCTTCTATTCCTAAATCATTTAAAATTTGTCCTACAATTTTATAATCCTCTTCATCAGATATTAAATCAATTTCTAAATAATTAATTTTAACATTCTTTTCTTTTGCTATATTATTCAATATTGGTTTTGCTTGAATACAAGCACCACAACCTGTTTGTCCTAAAACAATAATACTTTTATCAGAATTATTTACTAATTTTTCTAATTCACTAATGTCAATAAAGTTTAAAGCATCAGTTTCTTCATCTTCAATTTTATTCTTCGGTTCAACATCTTCATCTAAAAATTCACTTTGTTTTAAAAATTCTACTAATTGAGTTTCATTCATATAGCCTGGTTTTTCAGCAGTTTTTTTTCCTTTTCCACCAGTTACTAAAAATGGGGTACCAAATTCATCTTGATCAATTTCAAATTTAGATAATAATTCATTAAATTGTTTTTCAGTTAAATCCTTTTTATTGATATATACATATTTAAAATCGTAATTTTCTGCTACACTGTCAATAACAGGATCAAATTGATTACAATATGTACAATCAGTACTTCCTATATAAAATAAATTATTCTCCTCTTTTTCAAAAATTTCATTCAAATTATCTAATTGTTTTTGCCCTTTAGACTGTTTAACATAAAGCGATAACGGTAATAACATTACTATTAAAAAAACTATTATTAAAGTAATTATTGTTTTTGTTTTTTCATTCATTCCTTACACCTCTATTTTCCACAACAATATTTGTATTTTTTGCCACTACCACAAGGACAT
>CAYXLG010000063.1:0-5634 GCA_964465805.1 uncultured Muribaculaceae bacterium | reverse complement strand
AGAAAATTTGTTTATGGTTCTAATACTATTGAACAAAGTGCTGATGTAAGTATTGAAGATGTAAAAAGTGCTATGGCTGAATTTTTTCCTGAATTAGAAAATGCAACTTATACAATTGATGAAGATGGGACGGTCACTTTTGTCGTAAGAGCAGCAAGTAAAGGGAAATAATTATTGGCGCCCCTTTTGGGGCGCTTTTTACTTAGAAGGAGGATAAAAATGGACATAAATAATCTGCTTGAATCTTTAATTGAATTAGAAAATAAAAATTATTTTAATGATGAAGAATTGGATTTAATAAGTTTAATTGATAATAGTGAAGATGTAATGCAAATAATTGAAATAAATAATGAAAAACTTTTTGATTTAGCTAAAAAGATATTAGATAAAAGACAAGCAAATAACTTTAACTGTAGAGATTTATTTAGTAAACTTGATGAAATAAAATCTATTTCATCTGAAAATTTATTGTTTATATAGAAAGGAGAGCCCAATGATTGAAGAAAAAAATTTAACTCCACTTTTAAAGAAAATTGATTATTCTATATTATTTAAAAGAGTAAAAGAACAAGAACTATTGTCAAAAAATGAATTAAAATCCCTTAAAAAATTTAAAAATATGGATTTTAATTCAAATGTTTTATTAAGAGCAATCATATGTAATTCATTTTCGGATACATTAGTAAGAAGAAATGATTATAATATTGGGGTTAGAATTTCTGATATTGATGATTTTAATTATGTTATGGATTATAGAGAAACAGTAACAAGAACAGATCATCCTATTTTACGAAGAATTAGAGATGAGGAAACAATATTTTATAGACTGCTAGATCTTTTAAACATTGAATGTTTATATAAAGAAGGGGATCGATGTTTTTTATATATACCAAAATTTAATTTTCCTCTATTATATGGAATAGAATATGATTATGATTTTTTTCAAGTAGTTAGAGAAAATTTAAATAGATATATTGCATTTTGTAAAGAAAAAATGATTCAATATAGAAACTTTTTAAATAAAGATGAAGATGAAGATGAAAAATTTGTAGAACAAACAGAATCAACAAATAACTTGCAGGAAATGGTAGATAGGATTATATTAAGGAGGTTAAATAATGATTAATGCCGCTGTTTTAAGAATAACAAATAATAGTATAAATTTATCTTTAGAAAAAGAAGGGGGAATTAAGACAACTAAAAGTATTGGTATTGATAATTTAAGGGAGATTTTTAATGATATATCTTTTGATACTGATATTTTACCAGTAGGCACAAGAATGTATATAAAAAATAATACAAAAGAAACAATACTCTTAGAGGTTCCTGAATCAATAAGAAAGGTTAAATTTGGGGATGAACATGATTATGATGAATTTAATGTACCTACTCCTTGGACTTTATGGGAATTAACATTTAATAATCGTAATAATATAAAAAGACTTACTTATAGTAATGTTTATGCATTAAAACATCCAATTTTAAATAAAAAAACTGAACTATTTAAATTTCCGTTTTCTAATGTATCTAGTTATATTTGTTGGGGAGATTCTGTTATTCCAGATAGAGAGAATCTAATAGGAGTAAGTTCTATTCCAGATATTTTTTATGATTCTTATTTTAATTATGATCTAGATAATAATTATGAACCAATTAAAATACATTCAGGGATTTTTATTGATAACACATTTTCATTTTTTAGGCATTTTGATGGAGAAAAAACATTTCCATATGATTGCTTAAGATCTGTAAGAACATTAGATGATTTAATAGTTAAAATAAAAGAAAGGAGAGACGATAATTAATGACTAAAAAAAAGAAAAATTTAATTAAACACTCAACAGTCTCTGTGCCTAAAATTGATTTAAAGGCCCAAATGAAAAAAGAATTTACATCTTTTCATGATAATTTGGAGGATGCATTAAAATCAGATAAACCTACTAGATATGTTACATGTTCTAGTGGAATTATGGAAGTAAGAAATAATGAAATAGGTTTATTTATTGCTAAAACAAATAAAATTGGGGGAGCTGAGGATATTAAAGAAAAATTTAAATTTAATTTGCCTAAAAAAATACCTTATGAAATGTTTTTAAAAACTTTAGCTTTTTTTAGAGGAATTAATGATTTATATTCTGGAGCAGAAGCAGCTTTACAAATTTTTTGGAATCGTGAAGAACAAGAATATTTTTTCTATATTCCAAAACAAGAAGTATCAGGATCTACTGTAAATTTTGATAGAAATGAAGAGTTAGAGCAAGAACATTTGTTAGTTATGGATATTCATTCTCATAATACAATGGGTGCATTTTGGTCAGGAACTGACAATGCAGATGAAAAAGAGACAAGATTATTTGGAGTATTAGGAAAAATAACATCGGATACTCCTGAATATAAGTTTAGAGCAGTATGTGGTGGAAACCATATTGATGATTTAAATATATGGGATATTTTTGAAAATCCATTTGCTGAATTATCATATCCAGAGGAGTGGCATGATCAAGTTTCTGAAAGAAAGTCTGTTGTTAAATCATATAATATTTCAAATTATTATAATTTCTATGATAATTATTATAAAAACAATAAAGTCGTTAATTCAAAAAGAAAATACAAAGATTTTGCTAATATAGAAGATGATAAAAAAGATTCATATTTACGAGATGAATATCCAGGTTTATTTGATGACGACTATACTAATTTATATAATGAAATTCAAAACAAAAACTTAAATGATATTTCAGATATAGATAAAGAATTTGTAGAATCAATAGTTTCAGGATTTAATGAAGATTCAGTAGAACTATTAATAACAAAATTAATGGACGAAGGTTATGATGGAATCATTAAACAAGCTTTTTACAGTAAAGCATGAAGGAGGTAAATAAATGCAAGAAACAATTGAAAATAAAATAAATTTGCGATTTTCTCAACCATTAAAAACAAATGATATAAATTTTCATATTATTATTATTGGAGCCGGTGGAACTGGAGGATATTTAATTCCTAATCTTTCTAGATTCATTGCATCTTTACCATCAAATGAAGAAAACTTTAAGAATCATATAATTACAATTGTAGATGGAGATAAGGTAGAAGAAAAAAATATTATAAGACAAAATTTTATAACTCAAGATATTGGACGATATAAAGCAGAAGTATTAGCAGAAAGATATTCTCAAGCTTTTGGTATTGAACTTAATGCTTATACTGAATATATTGAAACAGAAGATGAACTTGATTATATTTTAAATCTATGCAATTTTCATGTACCTATTATTGTAGGGTGTGTTGATAATAATAAAACAAGGCAATTAATTCATAAAGCCTTTTTTAAAATGAATCGTCTAATTTTTTGGCTAGATGGAGGTAATGAAGAATTTTCTGGCCAAGTTGTTTTGGGCAGTAATTATTATTATAAGCATTTGAAGGAAGAACATTTTAATCCATCTATACCATTAAGAGTATTTTTATCACCAGTAACAATGTTATATCCTGATATTTTAGAAGATCAAGATTCGAAATTTAATAGCGAATTGAGTTGTGCTGAAAATGCAATTAGTGCACCGCAATCTATTACAGCGAATCTTACTTCTGCAAATATTATAATGAATTTTTTAACCCAAATTATGAGTGCCACAAATGATGAAGGAATCAAAACACATCATGTTAAATTTAATACTAAAAACAATGTAATAACAACACAAATGATTTATAAAGAAGATGTTTTAAGTAATATTAAAGCGGCCGAAAATTATTTTGAGTAAAATATAAATGTCATTAATAGAAATTTATACGGATGAAAGTTCCTTAAATCATGATATAAACAATGTCAAAGTTGGGGCATGGGCTATAATTTACGTTAAAAACAATAAGAAAATAAAAATATTTAAGGTTAATGATGACTAAACAAAATGAGAAAACTATTACTTTAAACTTATTACTTGAATTTATAAATAATGAATATAATTTGGAGCAACAAAAGATTGATTTAATTTTTAAAATGATAAAAAATCAAGAAATGAGGAATAAAAATGTTAAATAGAGTTGTTTTAATTGGACGAAATGTTAGGGATTTAGAATTAAATTATACAAACAATGGAAATGCAGTTTTGAATTTTACATTAGCTGTTGAAAGGCCATATACTAATCAAGATGGAGTTAAAGATGTAGATTTTATTGATTGCGTTGCTTGGAGGAAGCAGGCAGAAAATACAGCGCAATATGTAAACAAGGGAGATAAATTAGCAGTTGACGGTAGAATTGAAATTACAAGTTATACAGATAAAAATGGAAACAATAGAAAGAAAACTGAAATTGTAGCTGAAAGCGTTACTTTTTTAGAGGGTAAAAAAGATGATAATAATAACCAGCAAATACAACAGCCAATTCAACAACCGGCTCCACAACAAATGCAACAACCACAACAGCAAGTACAACAAGGAGTATATACACAACAACAATCTGTACAGCAACAAAATAATAATCCACAAGGATACCCTCAACAAACTCAAGTTAATCCAAATGCTTTTCCATTTTAAAAAAATTTAAGATATTTGTTGCGAACATGTTCCATATATGATATAATATAAATAGAACATTTAAATGGAGCCCATATATAGTGGGCTCCTAAATTTTAGGCGGTGATTAAAATTAATTCTTATCCATCTATTACAAAAAAGATTAAAGATAATAATAAAAAAAGAATGAGTTTTCTTTTAGTAAATAGTGCATTAATTTTATTTTTCAGTATGGTTGGATTTATTATAGGTTCTTTATTTTTTTAAAAAAGGAGGCATTTTATGTTAATTCAAGAAGGTTTGTCTAAATTAAAAATCATTAAAAAACGTATGCATGATTTACTTATTGATATCAGGAAATATTCTGCATGGAATGATAAAATTAAAATTCCAATTGGTATTATCGGAGGTAACCAAGAATATTCAGTTAAACATGCAGAAAAACAAATGGAATCAAAAATTCAATCTTATATGGATCTTCAAAAAGAATATTTAAAAATTAAAACGGCTATTGATTTAACCAATTTGAATACAGCAATTGAAGTGGCCGGAGAAAAAATGACATTACATTCGGCTATTTTGTATAAACGTGAGATTGGATATATGATTGATAATTTGATTAATTCATATGATTATTCTATTAGTGATGCTTTAAAAAGTGTTGAAAACTATAATAACAATAAAGAAATCACTGATAAAGCAAATGTGTTATATTTATTCCCTATAAAAGAAATTGATAAAAGTAGAGATTTTCTTAATAACTTTTTAGAAGAAATTGATAGTCAAATGCAAATAGCTAATTCAACAACGGAATTAATTTTTGAATAATATAATGCTTATATAGTGTAGTAAAACTATGAAAAGAGCCTCATGCAGATAAAATATCAATAAGTGTTTAGTTATTAGTTTTAAATGCTGAGTGATTAGAATATAAATGCTTATTGTTAAGGATGAAGTGTTAATTAAAATCCTATATTAACTTTTCTAAGAAATTAGGCAGAAAAGGCTCGCTGTATAGTTTTGAGATATAGGCTGCTATGTAAGCATTATTTTTATATATAAGGGGCGCTTTGCGCCCCTATTATCTTCATTAAAATTGAAAGCGTGATACAAATAT
>CAYXLG010000062.1:0-5649 GCA_964465805.1 uncultured Muribaculaceae bacterium | reverse complement strand
TTAAGAGATTTTGAATATATCATTAAAGATGATATTAAAAATGTTATAGAAGGGGATCTATGTCCTAAATGTTCTGCACCTCTAACTTTTAAAAAAGGTATTGAAATAGGGAATACTTTTAAACTGGGTACTAAATATTCAGAAGACTTAAATTTATATTATACTGACCAACATAATAAATTAAAACCCGTTGTAATGGGGTGTTATGGAATTGGTATCGAAAGAATTATGGCCAGTATAGTTGAACAAAATAATGATGAATATGGTATCATCTGGCCAATCAATATCGCACCATTTAAAGTAGCCATTATTCTTATAAATACCGAAGATAAAAAACAACAACAATATGCTAATGAATTATATAATAATTTAAATGTTATTGGAATTGAAACCATATTAGATGATCGTGAAGTTCGTCCAGGTGTTAAATTTAATGATATTGATTTAATTGGAATTCCAATTAGAATAACAATAGGAAATAAAATTAAAGATAATTTAGTAGAATTAAAACTAAGAAATAATCAAATTAATATTGATATTCAAACTAAAGATGTCATTGATAAAATAAAAGAATTAATTAAGTAGTTAATCGACAAAAACCGATATAGAAATATAAGATAATATAATTGGTGATAATATGAAAAAATATATAATACCAGTTATACTATGTATTCTTATCGGTTTTTTATTATCAAAATTTATGTTAAATCAATATCAAGATAAACAAAATATAACCCCAGTATTTAATAGTGGTGAAATTTTATATTTTATCCAATATGGTGTTTATTCAACTTTAGAAAGTATGGAAAATAATACAAAAAACTTAAATTATTATATATATAATTTTGATAATGATTTATATTATGTTTTCATCGGTCTAACAAACAGTAGTGCAAATGCTCATAAATTAAAAGGATATTTTAAAACCTTAGGGTATGATACTTATGTAAAGGAATATAATGTTTCCAATAAAGAGTTTTTAGAAATAATTGGATACTACGATCTTTTATTGACAGAAACAACTGATAATGACACAATCAAATCTGTTTGTCGCCAAGTATTAGAAAAATATGAGGAGTTAGTTAATGATGAACACAAGAATTAAAGATATACCAATTAATGACCGCCCAAGAGAAAGATTAAAAAACTTTGGAGCTAATAGCTTAAGTAATGAAGAACTTTTAGCTATTATTTTAAAAACAGGAACAAAAGAAGCTTCGGCTAAAGTATTAGCTACTAAATTATTATCTCAAGTTGGTGGTATTCAAAACTTAGCAAAAATGAATTATGGAGAAATCACTAATATTAAAGGAATAGGTGAGGCAAAAGCCTGCGCAATTTTATCAGTTATTGAACTAGCTAAAAGAATTAATCAAGAAATAATAACTGTTAATAATTTGAAAATAAATTCAACATCATTAGTTTATAAGTATTACAAAGATATTTTAAAGTATAAACAGCAGGAACACTTTTATTGTATTTATTTAGATAGTAATAAAAGGGTAATTGAAGACAAATTATTATTTAAAGGAACATTAAATCAAAGTTTGGTTCACCCTAGAGAAATATTTAAAGAAGCATACTTATTGAGTGCTTCAACCATCATTTGCCTACACAATCATCCAAGTGGTAATGTTTTACCATCTAAGGAAGATATTGTTGTAACCGATAGATTAGTTGAAATAGGAAACCTTTTAGGAATTAATATTATTGATCATATTATTATTGGAAAAGATAATTATTATAGTTTTTATGAAAATAATTTAATAGGTGGAAAAAAGGTTTAAATTATATTATAATGTAAGTGGTGATTATATGCATAAGAGAAGAAATAAGGCTAAAAAATATTGGATACTATTAGTTTTTTTAGGTATTGTTATTATTATAGGAATTATTTATAATACCGTTAATGATAAAAGAAAATTAACTAAAATAGAAAGTTTGTTTAAAGATACTGGACTTTTTATTAATAAAGTTGTATATTCACCTGTGGGTTTTGTTAAAAAACAAATTATTGAAAATCGCGAAAAAAAAGAAATGTATAATAAATATGTTGAATTAAAAGAAAAAGTTAGTCATTATAATATGTTAGAAGCCAAACATGAAGAATTAGAATATCAATTAAAAGAAATGCAAAAAATATTAGATTTAAACAACATTTTAAGCAAAGATAGTTATTTAAATGCTACCGTTATTAATCGTAATGTTGGTATTTGGTACGATACAATCACAATTGATAAAGGTTCTAAAAACGGAGTTAAAGTAGATATGCCTGTTATTGTCAAAGAAGGATTAATTGGAAAGGTTACTAAAGTAAGCAATTTCAATAGTACTATAAAATTACTTACAAGTGATAATATAAGTGATAAAATATCAGTTAAAATTAAAAATGGTGATGATTATATACTTGGGCTTTTAGTTAACTATGATTTAGAAAATAAAGTTTTTATAATTGAAGGTATTGATCAAAATGTTATTATTGAACCCAATTCATTAGTAACAACAACCGGCCTTGGTGATTATTTTCCAAGTGGAATTATTATTGGAAAAGTTAAACAAGTTAGAACTGATAATTTTGATTTAGCTAAAATAGTTGAAGTAGAATCCGGTGTTGATTTTAATCAAATAAATTTTGTAACTATTTTAAAACGTGAGGAAGTAAAGGAATGATAATATTTATTATTGTACTATCATTATTTTTAGAAAGTATCTTATCTAGTTTAATTCCGCTTAACTCTTTTTTTACACCTTTATTTTCAGTTGTATCACTAATTTTAATATATCCTTATTTTGCTAATGATGATAAAAGTTATCTTAAAACTTGTGCACTTATTGGTTTGATTTATGATATTGTTTTTACTAATACTTTATTTTTTAATATGATTACATTTACATTAATAGGCTTAATTATTAAATTAATTAATGTAGTGCTTTCTAATAATTTTATTAATGTCATGTTCATGACTTTAATAAATATTACATTATATTTATTAATTACTTATTTAATATTGATTATTATCGGATATAAAACATTTAATTTAAAATATTTAACAATAACTATTTCTAAAACTTTGATTTTAAATATTTTATATAGTCTTATTGTTTATATTATTACTGATAAAATTAGTAAAAAACATAAAATATTAAAAATTGATTAAGGTCTATCCGCAGACCTTTTTTCATATTATTTTGTAGGTGATACTATGGATTATGAAATAAAACAAATTAAAGAAAAAATAAAACAAAAAAGAAACAAGGTTACTTTTTTTAATGAAAATACTTTTTTTGTTGGACCAACTATTTATAAATATATTAATCGCTTGTTAATAACAGTTGTACTTACATTAATTACTTTGATACTTTTAAAAGGTAATAGTCAATTTCGGAACCTGTTTTATAAGCATGTCTTTGATACTAATTTTTCATTTGCTAAAATAAATGAAACATATCAAAAATATTTTGGTAGTCCAATCCCATTTAAAGATTTATTTACCGATAAAACCACACCTGTTTTTGATGAAAAATTAAAATATCATGAGGCAAATAAATATAAAGATGGAGCTAGATTAATAGTTGATACTAATTATTTGGTACCAACTCTTGGTAAGGGGATAGTTATTTTTATTGGAGATAAAGATGAATATAAAAACACTGTTATAATCCAACAAAGCGATGGATTAGATGTATGGTATTCTAATATAAATAATATTAATGTTAAATTGTATGATTATGTTAAAGAAGGAAGTCTTATTGGTGAAACAATTGATAATAATTTATATTTAGTGTTTAAAAAAGATGGAACGATTCTTGATTATAAAGAATATATATAATAAAATTCATATTCATTTTCTTTATTACGTGGTTGCCATATTAGCAATAATAACTGGCCTTTTTAAAGATTTTGTAGTGTTTTCTATACTTGTCATCATCCATGAACTAGGACACATATTAATGGCGCTATATTACAATTGGAACATTGATAAAATTGTTTTACTTCCTTTTGGTGGAATAACTATATTTAAAGATCATCTGAACAAACCGTTGTTTGAAGAGTTTATGATATTGATAATGGGACCAATCTTTCAATCACTTTTTTATTTTCTAGCTATAAATCTTAAACCGAGCTATATATTAGTAAATTATCACTATACTATATTATTATTTAATTTATTACCAATAATTCCATTAGATGGTTCAAAGTTAATAAATATTTTATGTAATAAAGTCATGCCCTTTAAATATAGTCATTTAGCAACTATTTATTTATCTTTTATTGTGTTTTTAGGGATTGTAATTTACAATATTAACAATTTAATATTGATTTTTATATTAATGTTTTTAATTGTTAAAGTGATTACAGAATATAGAAACCACAAATATATTTTTAATAAATTTTTATTTGAAAGATATTTATATAAATTTAATTTTAAAAAAGTAAAAATTATAAGAAATATAAAATTAACTAAAATGTACCGTGACTATAAACATCTTTTTAAAGTTAATAAAATTTTATACAAAGAGAAAGAAATACTGGCTAAAAAGTTTGACATTCACAACGAATTATGATAAAATTCTATATTGTGTAGAGCCTTACTCTACAACCGCGCAGAAGAGGTTGAAACATTCATATGTACCTTGATGGCGAGTCTGAGAACTAAGGAGGTAAAAAAATGAAAGCAGTTATCGAAACAGGTGGGAAGCAATATTTAGTAGAAGAGGGAACTGTTCTATATGTTGAAAAACTAGACCAACCAGTAGGAGAAGAAGTTATCTTTGATAAAGTATTAATGATTAATGGGGTTGCTGGGAAACCATATTTATCAAATGTAACTGTTAAAGGTGAAATTGTAAAACACGGTAAACAAAAAAAGATTATTGTATTTAAATACAAACCAAAGAAAAAATATCGTAGAAAACAAGGACATCGTCAACCATATACTAAAGTATTAATTAAATCAATTAAAGAAAATTAATATGATTAAAGTAATCATTAAAGAAAACAATAATTTAATAAAGGAAATCACTGTTAAAGGTCATGCTAATTTTGCTGATTATGGGAACGACATTGTTTGCGCAGCAACATCAAGCACTGTTATAACAAGTATTAATGCAATGTTAAGACTTGACAATAATTGTTTAGAATATGAAGAAAGTGATGGCTTTGTTAAAATTAAAATATTGAAAAATGATAAGGTAACCAATACTTTGGTAAAAAATATGATTGAGTTGTTAAAAGAACTAGAATCAAAATATCCTAAAAATATTAAACTAAATTAGGGAGGTGCGAGAATGGCAAAATTATTACAATTAAATATACAACTATTTGCTCAAAAGAAAGGTCAAGGTTCAACTAAAAATGGACGTGACTCTATTGCAAAAAGATTAGGTGCGAAAGCAGCAGAAGGGGAATTTGTAACAGGAGGTTCTATTTTATATCGCCAACGTGGAACAAAAGTTTTCCCTGGTAAAAATGTTGGAATCGGTAGTGATGACACTGTTTATGCAAAAGTAGACGGTTATGTTAAATTTGAAAGATTAGGTAGGGATAAAAAACAAGTAAGTGTGTATCCTAAAAGAGCATAAATAAATGTTTTCCTGTTTAAAAACCACAAATTGATTTTTGTGGTTTTTTGTGTTACACTTTAATTG
>CAYXLG010000061.1:0-5653 GCA_964465805.1 uncultured Muribaculaceae bacterium | reverse complement strand
AAAGTAAAAAAATCACTAAAAACACTTGCATTGAATAAAATAAATGTGTATAATTTATTATGTGTGTGAGCGATGATGTGCGAGGTTATTGATACACCAGGGAGAGTTGTTAATGAAACTTAGGGGTATTAAGTTATTCGTGCGGAGCTAGTCTACACTAGATTGTAGGCGAAGGGAGGAAAAGAGATGTCAAAAACTAAAGTTCGTATCAAATTGAAAGCGTTTGAACACAAAAGTTTGGATAATGCATGCGCAAAAATAATTCAAACAGTGAAAAGAACAGGTGGGGAAATTAGTGGACCAGTACCGTTACCAACAGAAGTTGAAAAAATCACTATTTTAAGAGCGGTTCACAAAGACAAAGACTCACAGGAACAATTTGAAAAAAGAACACACAAAAGATTAATTGATATCAATAACCCAAGTAAGGAAACAATTGAGGCTTTAACTCATTTAGATATTCCTAGTGGTGTTGAAATTAAAATTAAATTATAAATTGTAGGAGGAAGAAAATATGAAAGGAATCTTAGGTCGTAAAACTGGAATGACTCAAGTTTTTACTAAATCAGGAAAACTAATTCCAGTAACAGTAATTGAAGTTGAACCTAATGTTGTAACACAAATTAAAACTGTTGAAACAGATGGTTATGAAGCAATTCAATTAGGATTTAGTACTAAAAAAGAAAAGTTAGCAACAAAAGCTTCAGTTGGTCATACCAATAAAGCTAATACAACACCTAAGCGCTTCTTTAGAGAAATTAGAGGTGTTGATACTAACAACTATACTTTAGGACAAGAAATTAAAGTGGATATTTTTACTGAAGGAGAAGTTGTAGATGTAACAGGAACTAGCAAAGGAAAAGGGTTCCAAGGTGTTATTAAACGCCATAATCAAGCTCGTGGTCCTATGGGACATGGTTCTCGTTTTCACAGAAAACCAGGTTCATTAGGTTCTATGAGACCAATGCGTGTTTTTAAAGGAACAAGTTTACCTGGTCATATGGGAGGAGAAACTGTAACTATTCAAAATCTTGAAATTGTTATGGTGGATTTAGAAAATAATGCATTATTAGTAAAAGGAAATGTGCCTGGACCTAAAAAATCGTTAGTTGTTATTAAAACAGCGGTTAAAAACCCAGGTAAAATTAATGAGGCAGAAGAACTTAATTTTTATGAAGTTAATGAACCAGAAGTAGTATCTGAAAAAGCACCAGTGATAGAAGAACCTATCGTAGAAAACGCTGAAGCGTCAGAAAATTAATAGGAGGTTATAAATATGGGTAAAACATCTGTATTAAACATTGATGGTGAAAAACTTAAAGATATTACATTAAATGAGCAAATTTGGTCGATTAAACCAAACGATGCCGTATTATATGATGCAATCACATTAACTAGAAACTCTCAAAGACAAGGAACACATTCAACAAAAACACGTGGTGATGTAAGTGGTGGTGGGCGCAAACCATGGCGTCAAAAAGGTACTGGTCGTGCTCGTCACGGAAGTACAAGATCACCAATTTGGATTGGTGGAGGAGTAGTATTTGGTCCTGCACCAAGAAAATATGAAAAGAAAATGAATCGTAAAGAGCGCAGGTTAGCACTTAAATCAGCGCTAGCATATAAAGCGATTGATAACAATTTAATCATTGTTGATAACTTCAATGTAGAAAGTCATAAAACTAAAGATATGATTAAAACACTAAAAACATTAGGAATTACCAATGAGAACGTTTTAATTATTGTAAAAGAGTTAACTGAAAATTTAATTCTTGCAACACGAAATTTAGAGAATGTAATGTTATTACATGTTGATGAAATTAATACACTTGATATTATCAGTGCAGACAAAATGATAATTACTGTTGCAGCAGTGAATAATATAGAGGAGGTGCTTATCTAATGATGAGTAATTATAGAGATATTATTAAAGCACCAATTGTTACTGAAAAAAGTAATGACTTAGCACGTGACAACAATACATATACATTTAGTGTTGATGTTAGAGCTAATAAAGTACAAATTAAACAAGCTGTTGAAAAGATTTTTAATGTAAAAGTTGAAAGTGTAAATATTATCAACGTAAAACCAAAGAAAAAAAGAGTTGGACGCTACTATGGTAGAACTAACAAAGTTAAAAAAGCAATGGTTAAATTGAACGAAGGAAGTTCAATTGAACTAGAATAATTTAAAGGAGGATTAATATGGCAATTAAAACATATAAACCTGTAACTGGTGGTCGTCGTGGAATGACTTCTGTAGACAATTCGGAAATTACTAAAACAACTCCAGAAAAGTCATTGGTTGTAACATTAAAAAAATCAGGTGGTCGTAATAATCAAGGAAAGATAACAGTGAGACATCGTGGTGGTGGAACTAAAAGAAAATATCGTGTTATAGATTTTAGAAGAGATAAAGATGATGTTGAAGGAACTGTTGCTTCGATTGAATATGATCCGAATAGAACAGCAAATATAGCTTTAATAAATTATAAAGATGGAGAAAAAAGATATATAATTGCTCCTAAAGGATTAAAAGTGGGAGATAGAGTAGTAAGTGGTACGAATGTAGATGTCAAGACTGGCAATTGTTTACCACTAGAAAACATTCCGGAAGGAACAATGGTTCATAATGTTGAATTAAAACCAGGTAAAGGAGCGCAAATGGCCCGTTCAGCTGGTTCATCAGTTCAAATATTAGGACATGAAGGAAAATATACTTTACTTCGTTTAAGAAGTGGTGAAGTTCGTAAGGTATTAGGAACTTGCCGTGCAACTGTTGGTGAAGTTGGAAACAAAGACCACGAATTAATTAATCTAGGTAAGGCTGGTCGCAAAAGACATTTGGGTATCAGACCTACAGTTCGCGGTTCTGTAATGAATCCTAATGATCACCCACATGGTGGTGGAGAAGGTAAGGCACCAATTGGAAGAAAAGCACCAGTTACTCCATGGGGTAAACCAACGTTAGGTTTAAAAACACGCGACACGAAAAAAGCATCAAACAAATTAATTGTTCGTCGTCGTAAAAAATAATTGAAAGGATGGTTTAGATGGCAAGAAGTTTAAAAAAAGGACCATTTATCGATAGTCATTTAATGGAAAAAGTTAAAAAAATTAGTGGTTCTGGTAAAAAAGAAGTAATTAAAACATGGTCTCGCCGTTCAACGATTTATCCTGAATTTATCGGACATACATTCGCTGTACATAATGGTAAGGAATTCATTCCTGTTTATGTAACGGAAGAAATGGTTGGACACAAATTAGGTGAATTCGCGCCAACTCGTAAATTTGGTGGTCACGGTAATGAAAAAAAGGAAAATTAATTAATGCCAGGGAGGAGGACTAAAATGGAAGCAAAAGCGATCGCAAAAACAGTTAGAATAGCGCCTCGTAAAGCTCGTTTAGTTATAGATTTAATACGTGGAAAAAGCGTAGTTGAAGCAGACATTATTTTAAAAAATATGAATAAAGAGGCTGCAAGAATTATTCGTAAAGTATTAACTTCAGCTGTAGCTAATGCTGAGAATAATTTAGAATTAAATAAAGAAAATTTATATGTAAAAAAGGCAGTTGTTGATGAAAGTCAAACAATGAAAAGAATAAGATTTGGTTCTCGCGGATACGTAGATCCAATCGCAAAAAGAACAAGTCATATTACAATAATTGTAAGTGATGAAAAATAAGCAAAGGAGGTAACTGATGGGTCAAAAAGTTAGTCCAATAGGACTTAGAATAGGGATTAATAAAACTTGGCAATCAAAATGGTATGCCGGAAATAAGGATTTTTCTAAATATCTAGTTAAGGATATTAAAATAAGAGAATATTTAGAAAAAAAACTCAAAGACGCAGCGGTTTCAAGTGTTCTTATTGAGAGAACACCTAAAAAAGTAGAAATTATTATTAATACTGCAAAACCAGGTGTTGTTATAGGACACGGTGGTGAGGAAATAGAAAAAACTAGAAAAGAATTATCTAAACTAGTTGATGAAAATATTCAAATTTCAATAATGGAAATCAAAAATCCAAATATTGATGCGGCACTAGTTGCAGAAGATATTGCAAGGCAAATAGAAAATCGTGTTTCATTTAGGGTTGCTCAAAAAAGAGCGATTAGAAATACAATGAAAGCAGGAGCAAAAGGAATTAAAACTTCAGTGTCAGGACGTTTAGGCGGTGCTGATATGGCAAGAACTGAAGGCTATACAGAAGGTATGATTCCTCTTCATACTTTAAGAGCTGATATTGATTATGCTCATAAAGAAGCGGATACAACTTTCGGAAAAATTGGCGTTAAAGTATGGATATATAAAGGAGAAATCCTTCCTGAAAAGAAAAATAAGGGAGGTAATACAAATGGCAGTAATACCAAAAAAGACTAAATATCGTAAGCCACATCGTATTAAGTATGAAGGAGAATCAAAAGGTAATTTAAAACTACATTTTGGTTCATACGGACTAAAAGCAATGGAAGGTGGATGGATTACCCAACAACAAATAGAAGCTGCTCGTGTTGCTTTAACTAGATATATGAACAGAGGTGGAAAAGTATGGATTAATATATTTCCACACTTATCATTAACAAGTATACCTTTAGAAACTCGTATGGGTAAAGGAAAAGGTCAACCTGAAAAATGGGTAGCAGTTGTTAAAAAAGGTAAAATTATGTTTGAAATCGATGGCGTTAGTGAAAAAACAGCTCGTGAAGCATTACGTTTAGCAATGCACAAATTACCAATCAAATGTAAATTTGTAAAGAAGGAAAGTGGTGAAGCTAATGAAAATTGAAGAAATAAGAAAACTTTCTAACGAAGAAATTACAAAAAAGATAGAAGAAAATAAAGAAGAATTATTTAATTTGCGTTTTAGCCAAGCTACCGGAAATCTTGAAAAGCCTTCTAGAATAAGAGAATTAAGAAAATTAGTAGCACGTATGAAAACAATACTTCGTGAACGTGAAATGGAAAACAAGTAAAAGGAGGGCATTATGAAAGACAAAAGAACTCGTGAATTAATTGGTAAAGTCGTAAGCGATAAAGGTGATAAAACAATAACTGTTTTAGTTGAAAATTATACAACAGATAAATTATACGGCAAACGTGTAAAACGTTCTAAAAAATATGCTGTACATGATGAAAAAAACGAAGCGAAAGTTGGAGACAAAGTTCGCATAGTTGAAACTAGACCATTATCAAAAACCAAACATTATCGTTTAGTAAAAATAATAGAAAAAGCAATTATTATATAATTGCTACGGATAAGGAGGATTAACATATGATTCAACAAGAAAGCCGTTTAAAAGTAGCTGATAATTCTGGTGCTCGTGAAATTTCTGTTATTCGTGTACTAGGTGGCGGTGTTGTTAAAACTGGAAATATTGGTGATGTAGTTGTTGGAACTGTAAAAAAAGCAACTCCTAATGGTACAGTAAAAAAAGGAAGAATTGTTAAGGCTGTAGTTGTTAGAAGCAAACACGGTCTAAGAAGAGAAGATGGATCTTATATTAAATTTGATGATAATGCATGCGTTATTATTAAAGATGATAAAAGTCCAGTTGGAACTCGTATTTTTGGACCGGTCGCACGTGAATTACGTGAAAAAAAATATATGAAAATTATATCACTTGCTAAAGAAGTGTTATAGGAGGTAGAAC
>CAYXLG010000060.1:0-5805 GCA_964465805.1 uncultured Muribaculaceae bacterium | reverse complement strand
CCAATCAATGCGATGCTGATACCTAAGACATTATATTTAGATAGAATCTTAAAGCGTGACGATTTATATATTGCCTATAATATTACTGAAATGAGTAAGGATTTTGTTTTAACCTTAGGGAAAAAAGATAAACTTAATAATATTTTAGGTAAGTTTTATAGTAAATGGTCATCAGAAAATTATTTGAATAGTTATAATAATCATTTTTCTAATAATTATTTTCAATTTAATAATATTAATGAAAAGGATATTGTTAATTATAGAAGTAAAAATTATGTATATGGATTTGTAGAAAATGCTCCATATGATACTAAAATTCATGATAAGTTATCAGGATATAATAGTGAATTTTTAAAAGAATTTGCGAAGTTATCTAACATTGAAATTATTTACAAGGAATATTCAAATAACAATTCAATGTATGAAAATTTTAACAGTAATAAAGTTGATTTAATGCTTGAAACTAATACCAACAGTAAATATAATATGGACGTTTATAAAACTATTCCATTTTATAATAATACTTTAGTTGTTGTTTCGAATATAAGTAACAATTTAGTTGTTAATTCCTTAAATTCATTATTTGATATTGAGTTAATGACAATAAATAATAGTGAAATTTCAAATTATTTAATTAAAAACAAATTAAAAGTTAAAAGTTATGATAATATTTCAAAATTAGTTAAAAATATTAAAAAGGATTCTGTTATTGTTATAGATAAAGAAATGTATTATTATTATGCTAATAATAAATTGAAAAATTATAAAATTTATTATGAGGAAGCATTACCTAATGATTATGGATTGGTTATTAGAGATATTAAAGAAAATAAAATTTTTGCTAATTATTTAGACTTTTATTTATCTTTTGCTTGTAATAAAAGTGTTATTAATACTAGTTATTATAGTTTATTTAATATAGATAAGAAGCCAATTATTTTAAGGTCGTTAATTGTTGGAGGTGCTTTATTAATTATTGTTGCATCTACAATATTAATAAATAAAACTTTAAAGAAAAACAAAGATAAAAAAGCTAAAAAAATTGTTTCTAAAGAAGATAAAATGAAATATATCGATCAGTTAACATCGCTTAAAAATCGAAATTATTTAAATGAAAATCTTGAGATATGGGATGATAGTGAAGTTTATCCCCAAGCTGTTGTTGTTGTTGACTTAAATAATATATCTTATATTAATGATAATTATGGTCATGTTGAGGGTGATAAAGTTATTGAAGAAGCAGCAAATATATTAATTTTTAATCAAATTGAAAATAGTGATATTATACGTACTAGTGGTAATGAGTTTTTAATTTATTTGGTTGGTCATGACGAAAAAGCTGTTGTTTCATATACGCGCAAATTAAAGAAAGAATTTAAAAACATTACCCATAATTTTGGTGCGGCTATTGGTTATAGTATGATTGTTGATGCAATTAAAACAATTGATGATGCAATTAATGAAGCTACACTTGCAATGCGTGATGATAAAGAAACTCAGGAAAATGATGTTAATTAGTTGATTGGATGATATATGTGTTAATAATTAAAGAGCGAATTAAAACTCTTATTCAAATTATAAAAAAACCAGAAATGGAAATACTGCCAGGACATTTAGCGTTTTCTCTAGTTATTTCGATGGCTCCGATTTTAACGCTGCTTGTTTTGGCTGCTTCTTTTTTTTCTGTTTCTGTTGATTTACTTATTAATTTGATGCTAAAAACTTTTCCAAGAGAAGTTAGTAATATACTTGTTCCTTTTATTGAGGGTTCAGGCTTTGATTTAAACGTTGGACTTTATTTGATTGTAGGTTTTATAATCGCATCAAATGGGTTATATTCAGTTGTTTTAACATCAAATGCACTTTATAAGAAGCAAAGTTCAACAACTTTAAAAAGGCGAATAAAATCATTGTTATTAACTTTTTTATTAGTTTTCTTGTTTGTTTTTATTTTAGTTGTTTTAGCATTTGGTAATAATCTTACTAAATTAATATTAAGTTTTATTAATGAACAAAATGTTATTATTAGTTTGTATAAAATATTTGTATTATTTAAATGGCCGATTGGATTTATTGCAATATTTTTTACAATTAATTTAATATATGCTCTAGCACCAGATTCTCCGATAGCTAGTAAACATACGAGAAGAGGTGCATTATTTACTACTTTTGCATGGATGTTTGTAACAGCAATATATTCTTATTATGTTACTAATGTTGCTAATTATGATATTCTTTATGGTAGTTTATCAAGTATTATGATTATGATGATTTGGATTTATATTTTGTCGTATATTTTTGTTTTAGGTGTTGCATTAAATGCAAGTACATATAAAATGGAAATAAATAACACAAATAATGAATTGGATATGGTAAATAATAATAATGATATGTATTAATTACCGATATATATCATGTACAAGCTACATAATTTAAAGGTAAAAACATAAAAAAGGTCGACCGATGTAAAAGCGATTTAATCGCTTTTTAATTTGAAATAAAGTCAAAAAAATGTTATACTTATTTAGTATAAGTTGAGGTGGAAAAAATGCAATATTTTTTAAAAAAATTTAAGCATAGTACAAAGACATATTTAAATACTAACGTTTTATTTATGTCCTTTGTTTTAAGTTCAGTCTTTAATGCATGGTTATTAAGAGTATTCACTGTTAGGAATTATTTTGAATTTAAACCAATTTTGGCAGACTTTGCAGTTTGTTTGATTATTGGGGCTTTTGGTTACTTTTTAAAACCAAAACAACAATTTAAATATTTCTTTGGTTGGTCAATATTTTTCTCAATATTATGTCTTATTAATTCTATTTATTACACAAATTATATTTCTTTTGCATCAGTGTCATTATTTACAACCATTTTTCAATTATTTGATGTGGCAGATGCTGTTGTTGAGAATGTTATGGAGTTTAAAGATTTTATTTATTTATGGCAACCAATTGCTTTGTTTTATATAAATTATAATTTAAAAAGGCATCAATATTTTGATAAGGTTGCAAAAATAGAAGTTGGTAAAATTCGTGCTTTAAATACATTAGTAGCAGCATTAATTGTTGTTGGTTTCTTTGTTTCGATGTTAACCGGATTAGATATTGGACGTTTAGGAAAACAGTGGAACCGTGAGTTTATTGTTATGAAGTTTGGTCTTTATACTTATCAAGTTAATGATATTATAAGTAGTTTAAAGCCACAACTAAATCCATTATTTGGATATGATGAAAATGCCAAAATTTTCAGAGAATATTATGAAAATAGGGAGGATTTAAGTCAACAAAATAAATATACTGATATTTTTAAAGGGAAAAATATTATTACAATACATGCTGAAAGTATTCAACAAATTGCTATTGATTTAAAATTTAACGGTCTTGAGTTAACACCTAATTTGAATCAATTAGCAAAAGAGGGTTTATATTTTTCAAACTTTTATGCTCAAGAAGGAGTAGGAACTAGTAGTGATAGTGAATTTACATTAAATACTTCATTGATGCCAACTAGTAGTGGAACTGTTTTTGTTAATTACTGGAATCGAGAATATGTAACTATTCCTAAGTTATTAAAAGAATTAGGTTATTATTCATTTAGTATGCATGGAAATAATGGGACATATTGGAATCGTAATGTTGTGCACCGTGAATTTGGATATGATCATTTCTTTTATCACGAAAAGGACTTTGAAATTGATGATGTTATTGGACTTGGTTTAAGTGATAAATCATTTTTTAGACAAGCTGTACCAAAGATAAAAGAAATTAGTGATAAACAACAAAATTTTTATGGAACTATGATTATGTTAACTAATCATACACCTTTTTCCGATATAATTAGGAAAGGACTTGTTGATTTTGATGTTGATATAAAATATCAAAAATTAAATGAAGAAACAAATGAAATGGAAATGGTTTCAGCACCTTATCTTGAAAATACTAAATTAGGTAATTATTTCAAATCTGTTCATTATGCTGATGAAGCGATTGGACAATTTATTAATGATTTAGATGAGGCTGGAGTATTAGAAAATACTGTCATTGTTATATATGGAGACCATGATGCAAAATTAAAGAAAAGTGAATATGAGAG
This sequence comes from uncultured Muribaculaceae bacterium, assembly GCA_964465805.1. Taxonomy (GTDB): domain Bacteria; phylum Bacillota_I; class Bacilli_A; order RF39; family UBA660; genus DUPI01. The sequence continues at coordinate 1,710 of CAYXLG010000060.1, read as the reverse complement.
ATTTTATAATTATGATCCATATACTGATAGTTTATTAAGTGAGGATGACCCTAACTATCGTATGATTGATGCTTATGATCTCGAAATAAATAAGAAAGTGCCTTTTATTATTTGGTCAAAAAATGATAAATTAAGAACAGAAATTACTGAAGTTATGGGGATGTATGATATTGCTCCAACTTTAGGAAATATGTTTGGGTTTAAAAATCCATATGCTTTAGGTAATGATATTTTCAGTGTTGAAAATAATGTTGTTGTTTTCCCTGATGGTAACTGGATTACTAATAAAATGTATTATAACAATCAAAAGAAAGAAGGAAAGTTATTAAATCCTGAACAACCAGTTAGTTTGGAAGAAATTGAAAAATATTCTGAAAAATCAGAAGAAATACTAACTGTATCAGATTCAATTATTGTATATGATTTGATTAGAAAAACAAAAGAAACGACAGAACTAATGGAGGGTTTCGGAGGATAAAATGAAAAATAGAAAATTGAATGTAAAAAAAACAATTATAACTATTATAGTAATTGTTGGAGTATTTGCTCTGTTCTTTTTGGTTAAAGGTTTTCTTAAGCCTAAAGATGATAGAGTCGGTAAACAAAAGATTATTGGTAAAATAAATGATTATGAATTAAAAGAAAATGCAAGTTCATATTTTAAAAATGTGTTTAATGATCTTAAAGTGGAACTTAGTAAAGATGTTGTTGATGAAGAAAACTATGCTAAAATTATTAGTCAACTTTTTATTGGCGACTGTTATACTTTAGATAATAAAATTAATCAAAACGATGTTGGGGGCATTCAATTTGTCTATGAACCATTTCGTGACAACTTTATTTTGATTGCTAAGGAAACAATGTATAGTCATATAGAAAATAATATATATGGTAATCGTAAACAAGAATTACCTGTTGTTAGTGATGTTTCTATAACTTCAATTACTAAAGATAAATATGAATATTTAGATACAAAAGATGATGAGGCTTATTTTGTAAATGTTAATATTCAATACACCAAAGATTTGGGATATTCAAAAGAAGCTTCCTTAATAATTATTCATAACAATAATAAATTGGAAGTTGCCGAATTAGAATAAAAAAACAATCTTGTAAAAAAGGGTGTGGCTGTGGAGGTACTGAATGAAATTAGCTGTTTTAAGTGATATACATGGTAATTTAACTGCCTTAAAAAGATGCTTTGAATTAATTGATAATTCAAATATTGATGGTGTTGTTTTTTGTGGTGATTATGTTAGTGATGTTCCAAAGAGTAAAGAAGTTATTGATTTTATAAGAGAAAAGAGTAAGCAGTATCAAACGTGGATTGTTCGAGGCAATCGTGAAGAATATATTATTGATTATCATGATTCACCTGTAAAAAACTGGACTTTAGAATCTAATAATGCTGCTGTTTTAGTAGCATATAATTCTTTTGATGAAGAAGATATAAATTATTTAAGAAGTTTAAAAAAATATGAGGTTATTGATATTCCTGATACGGATAAAATATATTTAACCCATAAGTATCGTGACATTAAATATAATGATAATTTTGATTATAAATATGTTATATTTGGGCATGAACATAATCAACTATATTTTTCAAGAAAAGGAATTCGTTTTTTTAATCCTGGTTCAGTTGGATTACCTACGGATGGTTTTCCGGGAACTAGTTTATTAATACTTGAATATAAAAATAATGGTTGG
>CAYXLG010000059.1:3417-5835 GCA_964465805.1 uncultured Muribaculaceae bacterium | reverse complement strand
TACCGTTTAATATAACACAACGAGTTAAAATAAAGTTTTAACTTAACTGTACGAAAGTACGCCATTAGGGGCACAAAAGAGTATCTGAAGAGATACTCTTTTTTTATGACTTTACTCAAAATGTTAATGATCACTCCAACAAATATACCATTATATTTTACATATTATCATTTAAAACAATCATTGTCAACGCAACACGCAATAAATGCTAAAAAAAACAAGATTAAATCTTGTTCCTCATTAACACCCTTCATCACACATAGATTGAACTGCAACATAATCATCATATGCACTTTGATACTTTTTTATTGTTTTATTTAATTGTTCTTTATCTAATTTGGTTTTATATCCTGCTTCTGCATAGTGACTAATAACTTCACCTTTATTAACAAAATAAACATCAGGAACTAATAACCTTTTTAATTCTGAATCAAAATCAGATTCTTCTTTACTTTGATTAACCTCATCTGTTTTTAAAAAATCTTTTAATAATTCAACTATTTTTTGATATTCATAATTATTATCTTTTCTAATTATTTCTGGGTTAAAATAATTAATAGTTTGAATATTATTCTTTTTTGCAAAACTTAATAAAGGTTCTAAAGTTGAGCGACAATAAGGGCAAGTTGGCATTCCAAAATAGATAATACCGGTACCATCTTCTAAAAATCTAATAACTTCATCAACCGTTAAATATTTAAAAGGATTAGATGATGGTATTTCCAAATTTAAATATTTATTACCATTAATATTTTTTTCATCATTTAGACTTTCATACTCTTCTTTAAATTTTAGTGAATCTTCTGTTTTTTTCCAATTTATATTATTACAGCCTACTAATAGAACAATCAATAATAGTACCACTACTTTTAACTTCTTCATTTTTACCTCCAGAAACATTATACATTATAACTAACAAAAAATTATATATTTATTAATCATTTAGAAATCTACCACAACTTGCGCATATTTCACTATCACAATCATACACACAGTTATCTTCATAAACTATATCTTCTTCTATACCTAATACATCTCTAATATATTTTTCTAATTTTGTTATAGTATAACATGATATCGCGTGTTTCATGTTTTCAGAATCTATTCTTGCCAGTTCAGGTTTCACTCCTAAAATATCAATCATAAACTTTCTTAAAACATTATCTCGTCTAACAATATCCTTGGCATGTCTTTTACCTTTATTTGTCAGTTTTATTACCCCTTGAGTTTCATAAATAATTAAATCTAAACCACTTAAAATTTTAAGTGCCCTAACGACACTGGGTTTGCTATAATTTAAATAATCAGCAATCTTAGTTACTTTAACTTCACCTTTTTGACTAATTAAATAAATTGCCTTTAAATAATCGGTTTGTGAGGCTGTTAAATTATTCATTAACCTATCGCCCCTTCCATTTCCATCTTTATTAATTGATTTAATTCAACGGCATATTCCATTGGTAATTCACGAGTAAATGGTTCAATAAACCCCATTATAATCATTTCATTTGCTTCCTCTTCACTAAGTCCCCGACTCATAACATAATATAAAAGTTCTTCGGATATTTTTGATACTTTAGCCTCATGTTCTAAGGTTGTTGTTCCATTTTTAATAATATTTGAAGGTATCGTATCTGATTTTGACAAGTCATCTAATATTAACGTATCACACTGAACGTTAGTTTTAGCATTAATTGCTTGTTTATCATGGTAAACAAGTCCACGATAAATTGAATTACCACCGTTTTTAGAAATAGATTTTGATATTATATTAGAACTTGTATTTGGTGCTAGATGAATCATTTTAGCGCCTGCATCTTGGATTTGATTAGCGCCTGAAACAGCAATCGAAATAGTTGTTCCAACTGAACCCTCGCCTTTTAAAATAACAGCCGGATATTTCATGTTGACTTTCGATCCTAGATTACCATCAATCCATTCCATAATTGCACATTCTTCACATATTGCACGTTTAGTAACTAAATTATAAACGTTGTTTGACCAGTTTTGAATTGCAGTATATCTACACCTTCCACCTTTTTTAACAAAGATTTCAACGACTGCTGCATGAAGTGCATTATTAGAATAAGTTGGTGCAGTACATCCTTCAACATAAGTTAAATCAGCACCTTCATCAACAATAATTAATGTTCTTTCAAATTGACCCATTTTATCCGAGTTTATTCTAAAATATGATTGTAATGGCTTATCTAATTTTACTCCCTTTGGAACATATATAAATGTTCCCCCAGAGAATACAGCACCATTAAGAGCGGCATATTTATTATCACTAGATGGTACCAATGTTCCAAAATATTCTTTAACTAAATCAGGATACTTTTTAATAGCTGTATCAGTATCTAAAAATATTACACCTTTTTCTTTTAATTCTTTCTCAAGATTATGGTAAACTACTTC
>CAYXLG010000059.1:0-3317 GCA_964465805.1 uncultured Muribaculaceae bacterium | reverse complement strand
TTATATCCAAGAGTTGCACATTTAATTCTTGGCGGTACATTAACTATTCCGTTTAAACTAATAGCGTCACCTAATATTTCAGGATCATAATCATTACCAGTAACCATATTATTAAAATTATCAATAATAGTATTTATTTCTTTCTTAGTTTTTCCGATTAATAATTCACTCATCATAGAAACACTTGAACAACATATAGAACATCCACTAACTTTATAGGTAATATCCTTAACAATATCTTTTGTCCCATCATAAAGAACATAAAGTGTTAATTCATCACCACATGATGGATTTTTTAAATATGTTTCTTTGTATTCATTATTAGGTATCTTAAGATTACGAGGATTTTTAACATGATCCATTATAATTTCGCGAAACATATTCTCGTCATTAAAATAAGACATCGATATAATCACCTGCTTTCTTTAAAACAAGGACTAGTTTGTCACATTCTTCAAATGTATTATAAAATGCTAGACTAACTCTTATAGTTGCCATAACATTTAATTCATTCATATATGGCTGTGCGCAATGATGACCTGCTCTAACAATAATCTTTTCCTTATCTAATAGTGATGCGACATCATGAGCGTGGATATTTTTTATATTAAAGGTTACTAATCCCGAGTCTTTATTATTTATATTATATATTTCTATATTCTTAATTTCTTTTAAAAGTTTAGTTACCAAATAATCTCTTAATTCTTTTACATAATCATTTATATTTTTTAAACCAATTTTATTAATATAGTCGATCGCTACTCCTAATCCGATAACTTCTGGAACCATCATTGTACCTGCTTCAAATTTATGGGGTGCCTTTTTATAAGTTGATTTTTCTAGTGTTACTACTTCAATCATTTCACCACCAAAAACAACCGGCGGCATAACATTTAATAGTTCTTTTTTACCATATAAAACACCGACTCCCATCGGACCATACATTTTATGGCCTGAGAAAGCATAAAAATCAATTCCGAATTTATTAACATTAATCTTATCATGTACAATTCCTTGTGCACCATCAACAATAAAATAAGCATTAAATTGATGAACAACTTTAGATAATTCACTTAAGTTATTAATCCCCCCCATAACATTAGAAACATGATTAAGGGCAACAATTTTTGTTTTATCAGTCATTACTTTAATTAGATTTTCAGGTGTTACTGTTCCATCTTCTAAAACTGGAACAAGTACTAATTTAGCTCCCTTCTTTTTACATAGTTCTTGCCATGGAATAAAATTAGCATGGTGTTCAACTACAGAAACAACTATTTCATCACCTTCATTAATAATTAAATTACCAAAAGAATTAGCAACTAAATTTAAACTATCGGTTGCGCCTCTAGTAAAAATCACTTCATCCTTATCACAACCAATAAAATTAGCAACTTTATTTCTTACTTGTTCATATTTTTCAGTTACATTAAAGCCTAAACTATCAACCCCACGATTAGTATTAACACCATACTTAGTATAATAATCAACAATTGAATCAATAACTATTTTAGGTTTTAACGAAGTTGATGCATTATTAAAATAAACATAATCTTGCTTTAGCATCGGGAAATCTTTGCGATACTTATTCATGGTTTATCCTCCTTTTTAGTTCTTTAATCAATATTTCATTTAAATCTTCTGGAACATTTTTTAATAAATTACCAACAGCAATTAAACGGTAAGCAGAAATTTTATCAATTCCTCTGCTTTGCATATAATACATTACTTCATCACTAATACGCCCGCATGATGCTGCATGACCACCAGTTACATCGAATTCATCAATTAACAATTGAGGTTTTATTTTAGTTTTACACTCTTCACTCAAAGTAAGTATCTTACTTACTTGATTAGCACTTGATTTAACAGAACCTTTTTTTATAAAACTTTTCAAATCAAAATTACAACTAGCTTGATCATTAATTACCCCATTATTATTCATTGTAGAAGTTGTATAAGGTTTTAAATGATTAATAACTACACTATGATTTTGAATAATATCTTTATCACCATAAACCATTAAGTTAAAATCTGCAATACTTCCTTCTTCATTTAAATTTATATTATAATCACTATTAGTATTATTACCAATTTCTAATATATAAGTTTTAAGTGTGCTATTATTTGATAAATCAAAGTTTACTTTTTTGTCCATTTCTAACATAAAAGCATTGCTGAAAACATTATATTGAACAACAGTATTAATCCCAATATTACAATTAACTTCTAAAACTACTTTATTTCCTTTTTTATTTGTTTTATAATATTCAAATATTTTTACATTAAGATTATTATCTATTTCAATATTTACTCTTTTATTGCTTTCACCTTCGTAAGTATGTAAATAATGATAATTACCACTTTCTTTTATATTAATATTAGTAATGTCTTTATTGATAGTTATGAATATATCATTAGGATTATTGTTTTTTATCATCTCTTCTATACACATGTTATCACCTTACTTTTCAATAATCCAATCATAACCTTTTTTTTCTAACTTCATAGCTAGTTCATAACCACCTGTTTTAATTATTTTACCGTTATGTAAAACGTGAACATAATCAGGCCTTATATATTCAAGTATACGTGGATAATGCGTAATAATTAAGACAGCAGTATCATTACTATGTTCATTAAAATATTTGGTAACATTTGAACCAACGATTTTTATAGCATCAATATCCAATCCAGAATCAATTTCATCTAATATAATTAATTTGGGCTCTAGCATTAACATTTGAAAAATTTCATTTTTCTTTTTTTCTCCACCACTATATCCTTCGTTAACCGAACGGTTAGTATAGTCATCACTTATTTGCATTTCAGATGTTTTTTCTTTAAACTTGCGATAAAAATCTAATAACTTAATTTGATCATTTTTATTTCTTTTGGCGTTAATTGCACTTTTTAAAAATTGAACATTAGATATTCCGGATAGTTCACTTGGATATTGCATTGCTAAAAAGACTCCTGCACGTGCTCTTTCATCAACTTTCATTTCCAATAAATCTTGTTCATTAAAATTTATCTTACCACTAGTTACTTTATATTTAGGGTTCCCCATAATAACTGATGCTAATGTTGATTTTCCAGCACCATTAGTCCCCATTATAACATGGATTTCACCTGGTTTTATTTCTAAATTAACTCCTTTTAAAATCTCTTTATCAGCAACATTTGCTTTTAAATTATCTATCTCCAACATTGAATTGTTCATTTTGTCCTCCTCGTTTGTTAGCCTTGGCTAACTTTTTCTTAAAAATATAAGGCTTTAAAGCCTATATAAATTATATATTAATATTAATGTTTTA
>CAYXLG010000058.1:0-5867 GCA_964465805.1 uncultured Muribaculaceae bacterium | reverse complement strand
GAACCTGTGACCCACTGATTAAGAGTCAGTTGCTCTACCTACTGAGCTAACAAGACATTTTTTATTACATATATATTATAACATATTTTTTATTGTTGTCACGTAAAATTTAACCTTTTTTGAAAATATTTGAATAAAAAGTTAAATGCCCATTAAATTTAAAATAGACATTTACTTTTTAATTTAATCATTATAAATTTTATTTAAATTCCTCACTTGTAAAATTAAACTCCATAACATTATCACAATACTCACATTTATATTCTTTAGTTTTCTCATTAGATAAATGAAATATTTGCATAACATTTTTTTCAATTGATGTTATACATCTTGGATTATTGCACACAATCACATTAATTACCTTTTTAGGCAATTTTATTTTTGTTTTCTTTACTATTTTTTCATCCTTTATAATATTAACTGTAATATTATGATCAATTAACCCTAAAACAGCATAATCAATATCTAATTCATTTTCTATTTTTATAATATCTTTCCTACCCATCTTTTTACTAGGTACATTCATAATTAAAGCTACTGCATATTCAACTTCATTTAATTTTAAAAACTCAAATATTTTTATTCCTAATCCAGTCGTAATATGATCTATAACAATTCCTTTTTTAATACTATTAATAGTTAACATACATCACCTTCTTCCACTCCTAATAATTTCATTATTAAAGCCATTCTAACATACATCCCATTTTTAGCTTGTTCAAAATAATAAGCTCTTGAATCACTATCTATTTCAGTACTAATTTCATTTACTCTAGGTAATGGATGCATTACAATCATATCCTTTTTAGCCACTAACATTTTAGCTTTATCTAATATAAAACTATCTTTTAATTTAATATAATCTGCTTCATTAAAAAATCTTTCTTTTTGAACTCTTGTCATATACAGTATATCTAATTCCGATAATACATCTTCCATTTTTGATACTTCTTTAAATTCTATATTTTTATCATTAAGTTCTTTTATTATATAATCAGGAACCCTTAATTCTTTTGAAGCAATAAAGACAAATTTATTGTTTTTATAACGTGACATTGCTTTTATTAATGAATGAACAGTTCTTCCAAATTTTAAATCACCGCATAACCCAATTGTTAAATTATTTAATCTTTTTTTAGTCCTTTTTATAGTTAATATATCTGTTAAAGTTTGAGTTGGATGATGGTGTCCTCCATCTCCTGCATTAATTACTGGTATATTAGTATTCATGGCTGCTATTTTAGGAGCCCCTTCTTTAGGATGCCTAATAGCAATAATATCAGCATAACAGGCCACTGTTTTTATCGTATCAGCAATACTTTCTCCTTTAACAATTGAACTAGACATAGTATCGGAAAAACCAATCACACTACCACCTAATCTTAACATAGCTGCCTCAAAACTAAGTCTTGTCCTTGTACTTGGTTCAAAAAAAAGAGTAGCTAAAATTTGTCCTTGGCAAATAGTTTTGAATTTATTAGGATTACTAATAATTTTATCTGCTAACAAACAAATTTCATCTATCTCTTTAGTCGTCAAATCCATTGGTTCAAGTAAATGTCTTCCTTTTAACATAAAACCACCTTCTTTATTATTATTGTTTTATTATTTAACATTTTAACACATTTAAGATATCTTAGTCAATTAGTAAAAAAGATAATTATTTATTTAACCAAAATCACATTACTTTACTATTATTATAACAAATGTTATAATTTTATTATAATAAAAATTCTGAAGGGTGATGAATTAGAGTTGAAAGTAAATATTTTAGTTTTTAGTTTAATAGCAGGTTTAGTTACTGGATTAGGTTCAATAATTAGTGTATTAATTAAAAAACCTACTAATAAAATAATGTCCCTATCATTAGGTTTTGCATCAGGCATTATGATTGGGGTTTCCCTACTTAGTTTAATTCCTCACAGTTTAGAAACAGGAGATGTTTTATATACAACTATTGGTTTTATTATTGGTGGTATCTTTATGTGGCTTATTGATATTTATACACCGCATCTTCACAAGAATGAAACAAATGATAATAACTATTTAAAAATGGGTTATTTCATAGCAATTGGTATTGCTATTCACAATTTACCGGAAGGTGTTGCTATTGGAGCAAGTAGTGGTGTTTCAGAACAATTAGGACTTTTAACAGCTAGTGTTATTGGATTACATAATATTGCAGAAGGTATGGCAGTAGCACTACCATTATGCTTAGGTCAAGTTGCTAAAAAGAGAATTATACTTATTACCACTATGACAGGATTATCAACTTTTTTTGGGGCGATACTAGGTATTGCTTTAGTAAGTATATCTCCCCTATTTATTGCTTCTTCCATGGCTTTTGCAGCTGGTGCAATGATTTATATAGCAAGTGATGAATTAATACCCCATAGCCATAAAGAGCACAGTGAATATGCTAATATTGGTATTATGATAGGTATTGCTCTAGCATTTTTATTACCATAATTTAAAATAATAAAACACATTTATAAAAGTATGTGTTTTTTGATTGTTTTAATATATTTAATAATTATCAAATAAAAATCAAGTAAACTTTATTTTACTTGATTTATTTTATTATTCAGTTCTTAAAGCTTCTACCGGATCTTTTTTAGATGCAATAATTGCAGGTATATAACCACCTATTATTGTTAAGGTTAAACTTATTAATATTAATACTAATGCATGGAGTGGATTTAATACCGCAACATTAGGTAAATCAGTAAGTTTTTCGATTATATCATTTGTTGGAAATACAAGTAAACGTGCAATGATTATTCCAATCATTCCCGAAGTAAGTCCTACTATGAAAGTTTCAGCATTAAATACCCTAGCTATATCTTTTTTTCTAGCACCAAGCGATCTTAATATACCTATTTCTTTTGTTCTTTCTAAAACTGAAATATAAGTAATAATACCTATCATTATTGATGAAACAATTAGTGAAATTGATGAAAAAGCAATTAATACAACCGTAATAGCGTCCATAATATTGCCTGATAATGATGAGAAAGTTGCTGATAAATCATTATAAATTATCTTATCTTCTTCTTTTAAATTCTCATTATATTTATCTAAGTATTCTATTATTTGTTCTTTATCATTAAAATCATCGGGATAAAGATTTATCATAAATGGAATGTCACTACCACCTAAGACGGCTAACATTTTACTTTTTTCTGCTATTCCTTCTTTTGTTGTTAAATTAAATTTTTCACCAGTTAAAACATTATAATCAGAATCAATTTGTTTTAATACTACTTTTGATTTCATTGAATCTTCCAATATTGCTTCAATTAATTCTTCTTGATATCCAATTCCTTCTGATAATACAGCAAATTTTATATCTTCTTTAAGACGAACTATACCACTGACTTTTAAAGTAATATTATCTTCACGGTTATAAGCAGTAGCTAAATCATTATTAACAATAAAATTATTACCAAGTGAAACATAATAATTATCATTAGTGATTAATTTTATTTCACTACCTATAATATCTTCAAATTTAATACTTTCAACATTTGGATCAAATCCCAGCGCTTCAATTGCAACATCATTTAATTTGTTAGCTGTATTTACAATAAGAACGATGTCTTCTTTGTTTTTTGGATATTTACCATATAATAAATCATAATTTTTTTCTAAATAACTATCCTTTGTTTTATCTACTTGTTTTGGTATTGATTGAAAACTTGCTAAACGAAAATTAATTGGTTTAATTACATTATCTTCTTTTCTAAATAAGTTTAATGCCATCATTCTTGTATATGAAACTCCAGTTATTAACATTTCATCAAGGTTGCGAATATAATCAATATATTTAGCATCAATTTTATTATTATGAACAGCTGTTTCCGTTATTGATTCATATGGATAAATCACCTCTACATCTGTGAATTTATCTCCTCCCATTCCCATTGTTTCATTACGTATTTTTTTCATTTCTTCCATATCTAATTCCATACTACTTTGACTAATAATAATTGGAAAAGACGATATTGTTTCAGCTTCAAATTTATCTATTTGTTTATCAAACCCATTTGATAAAGATAATATTAGTGCGATACCAATGATACCAATACTTGATGCGAAAGCAGTTAATAAGGTTCTTCCTTTTTTAGTTACAATGTTATTAAATGATAATTTTAATGCAGTTAAAAAATTCATTGATGTTTTTTTAAGATTATATTCACTTTTATCATCACATTCTGTTATTGGATTAGAGTCGTTTATAAGTTCACCATCTTTTAATTCAACAATTCTATTAGCATAAGTATTTGCCAAGTCAGAATTATGAGTTACCATTATAACTAGTTTATCTTTGGAGATTTCTTTAATTAAATCCATTATTTGGATACTTGTAGTTGAATCTAAAGCACCAGTTGGTTCATCAGCTAAAATAATATCTGGATCATTAGCAAGTGCTCGAGCGATTGCAACTCTTTGCATTTGACCACCAGATAATTGGTTTGGTTTTTTATGCATATGATCTTCTAAACCAACTTTTTTTAATACTTCTTTTGCTTTTTTTCTTCTTTTAGTTGATGATATACCACTTAAAGTCATTCCCATTTCAACGTTATCTAATACAGAAATATGATTAATTAAATTATAATTTTGAAATACAAATCCAATACAATTATTACGATATGCATCCCAATCTTCGTTTTTAAATTTCTTAGTAGATTTTCCGTTAATAATTAAATCTCCACTATCATAACGGTCCAGTCCACCTATTATGTTTAACAAAGTTGTTTTACCTGAACCACTTGGACCAAGAATTGCAACAAACTCATTTTTACGAAATTTTAAAGTCATTCCTTTTAAAGCGTGCTGTGTAAAATTACCTGTTGTATAACTTTTTCTAATTCTTTTTAATTCCAACATTTTATCTCTCCTTTTTATAATTAAATTTATTCATTAACATAATTATAACTTCTTTAATTTGCTTTTGCTCTTCAGTAGAAAACTCTGCTGATATTTGTTTTTTATGTTTAATCATTATTTGATCAATCAAATCGCAACTTTTAAACCTGTTTTTGTTAACAGATGTTATAATTTCTTAATGTTTTATTTTCGGTATCACGATATATATATTCCTTTTGTTCTAATTCTTTCACAATTCTTGATGTTAATACTTTATCAACTTGTGACTATTACTTAATTTTGTCATTGTAAGCCTTTCGGATAACGTTTTAACAATATCATATATACTAAATGACCACTTGAAATATTATATGTTTTTAATTCTTTATTAAATACCTTTTGCATCTTTTTGATACTACCTCTTAAATAAATAAGAAATTGTTCGACTTTAATACTACACCTCTTATTTATGTTGACTAGTCAACATAAATAATTATATGATTATATCTATATGATGTCAATATTATACTAATAAAAAACATTGTTTTTTTATACAACGTTTTATATCTTTTTCTTTAAACTTTTTACTTTTACTTGATCTTTTTCAACCATATTTTCTAATTCATCATAAATGTAATCATTATTATAGTCCATTAAAAACTTTTTCCTTAGTTTGTTTTTCTGTGTCAATATTATAATTTTATCTTTTTTTAAATTAAAATAATGTTCTGCAAATATTTTAGCACGATACTTTTTTAGTTGCTCTAGATCTAATTTATAAATCTTTTCATTTTCTATATTATTATTAACTTTATTATTACTAAGTTTTAATTCTTTTAATTCTTGCTTATTATTTTCTAATTCAAAATCTTGTTTAGCTAAAAGTTTATGATGGTTTCTTATTTCTTTATTTGTTACAAAACCAATACCTGATGCGACTGTTAAAGATATGAAAGAATAAACTGTTCCAGTAATAATAACATCTTTAATCGTAG
>CAYXLG010000057.1:0-5980 GCA_964465805.1 uncultured Muribaculaceae bacterium | reverse complement strand
TTCGTACAGTTAAGTTAAAACTTTATTTTAACTCGTTGTGTTATATTAAACGGTACTAACGCTTAATAATTAAATTATAACATAAAATTGAAAGGAGTTCAAGAGTTTATGGAAAAAAATCAAAAATATTCTATAGGGTTGGATTTAGGGACTAATTCTGTAGGATGGGCAGTTACAGATCTAAATAATAATTTATTAAAATTTCGTGGGAAGAACATGTTTGGTGTGAGGCTTTTTGATGCAGCTAAGACAGCAGCACAAAGAAGATTGTTTCGTAGCACTAGGAGAAGATTAGCGCGTCGTAAAGAACGTATAAAATTGTTAAGGGAAATTTTCGAACCTGAAATTACAGAAATTGATCCTGATTTTTATATGAGGTTAAAAGATTCTTTTTTACATTTAGAGGATAGAAAATTAAAAAACAAATCCACTTTATTTACTGGTGATTTATTTAAAAGTGATAGAGAATATTATGATACATATCCAACTATATATCATTTAAGAAAAGAATTGGTTGAAACCTCAGAAAAAATGGATTTGCGTTTAATATATCTAGCACTTCATCATGCAATAAAATATCGTGGTAACTTTTTGTATGAAGGCACAGATTTTAACATAGATAATATAAAAATAGATGAAAAGTTACAATTACTATTTGACTTTCTTGAAGAGGAATTAAATTGTAAATTTGAAAATAATAAAAACAATATTTTTAAAATAATTGGAATTTTGTCTGATGATAAAACTAAAACAGAAAAAGAGGAAGAAATTATTACTCTATTAAAAGTGACAAGTGATAGTAAAAAAATCTTAAAAGAAGTATTTAAAGCTATTTTAAATAAAAAGTTTAGTTTGAATAAAATTTTCTTATTAGAAGGCAATGATATTTCCTTATATATTAATGATTACAGTGAAAAATTAGAGGAAATAGAAAACTATTTAGGAGAATGGTATGATTACTTCACTATAATTGATGAAATATATCAATGGACAGTTTTAAAAAATATTTTAAGTGAAGGAAATACCATTTCTGAAGCGATGATACAAAAATATGAAAGGCATAAAAAGGATTTACAAATTCTTAAAAAACTCACTAAACAATGTAATATATACAATGATGTTTTTAGAAACAAAGGAAAAGCAAATAAAAATTATCACTATTATATAAATGAACCAGGCATTACTAGTACAGAAGATTTTTATAAAAACATCAAGCATCACTTTAAGCCTTTTGTTAATGAATTTAAAAATAATAAAGATTATGAATATATGATGTCTAGTATTGAAATGGAGACATTTTTACCGAAAATAAATTCTAAAGATAATGGTGCCATACCATATCAATTACATAAAAATGAAGTAAAAAAAATAATAGAAAAACAATCTAAATTTTATCCGTTTTTAAAAGAAAATCAAAACAAAATCATTAGTATATTAGAGTTTAGAGTGCCTTATTATGTTGGACCCTTAAATGAAAAAAGTGAGTTTACAACAATTGTTAAAATCAAGGATGAAAAGATTTATCCTTGGAATTTTAATGAAATAGTAGACAAATATGCTTCTAGTTTAAGATTTATGGAAGAGAGAATTGGTACTTGTACTTATTTACCTCAATATAAAGTTATGCCCAAACATTCATTAACAAATAGTTTGTTTGGGTTGTTAAACGAATTAAACAAAATTAGGATAAATAAAAAATTTATTGATATTGATGCTAAAAGATTAATTATTAGAGGATTGTTTCAAAAGCAAAAGAAAGTTAGTGAAAAAAGTTTTAAAGAATTTTTGTTAAAAAACAATTTAATACAAACAAAGGACGTTGAAATTACAGGTTATCAAGATGATAAATCGTTCGCTTCTAGACTTAATTCATGGGTTGATTTTGCTGAAATTTTTGGTGAATTTGATTTTGGTGAAAAACTTAAAATTGAAAAATATGAAAAAATTATTTTAATGATTACAATGATTCAAGATAAAGAAATATTGAGTAAAATCATTAAAAAGGAATATCCAGAAATAACAGAAGAGCAATTGCAAAAAATAGTTTCTAAAAAATATAATGGTTTTTCTAATTTATCAAAAGAATTTGTTGATGAAAAAGTTTACATTACTAATGGTTTTGGCGAAGTTATAACGATATTAGATCAACTTTATAATTCAAATTTAAATTTGATGCAAATTTTAAATGATGAAAAATTAGGTTTTAAAGAAGCTTATGAGAAATTAATGATTAAACCAGAACTAGAAAAAATATCATATGATGATATTTTAGAAATACCAGGTTCTCCAGCAATAAAAAGGGGGATATGGCAAACGGTTCAAATAGTTGATGAGATAATCAAAATAATGGGTTATGAACCAGAAAATATTTTTGTTGAAATCGCCCGAGAAGAAAGAAAAAAAGAGCGCACAAATTCAAGAGTCAAAAAAATGCTGGGTTTATATAAAAAGATAGTTGAAGAAACTACTGAATATAATCGTGCATATCAAGAATTAAAACAGATAGAAAAAGACAAACTAAATCTTGATAGTAAGGCATTGTTTTTATATTTTATTCAAGGTGGAAAATGTCTATATACTGGTAAAGATCTAAATCTTGATAGTTTGCATCTTTATGAAATTGATCATATTATTCCTAGGTCAATAATTAAAGATGATAGTTTTGATAATTTAGCACTCGTTACAGGAGCGGCTAATCAAGAAAAGGGTGATCAATTAGGCGTTCCTGAATGTTTCCGTAAAAAACAATATTATGTTTGGGAGATGATGGTAAAACACGGGCTAATTAGTACTAAAAAATTTAATAATTTAACAAAATCAGAATTTACCAAAAGAGATATAGAAGGCTTTATAAATAGGCAACTAGTTGAAACTAGACAAATTACTAAGCACGTTGTTAATTTATTTAAAGCAAATTATTCAAAAACAAATATTGTGGTTTTAAGACCTAATTTATTAAGTGATTTTAGAAAACAATTTAAATTCTATAAAATTAGAGATTTAAATGATTTACATCATGCACATGATGCACTAATTTCTTGCTTTGTTGGTAATTATATTTTAAATCGTTTTCCGAAAATGAGTTCAAAATATATATATGATGAATATTTAAAATTTAAAGAAAAAGGCAATTTTAAACACGGTTTTATTATTTCATCAATGGGAAAAGACTTTAGAGATAATGAGACCAATTATAATTGGTGTTCGCAAGAGCAAATTGAAAAAATTGAAAAACATTTTAAATATAAAAATTGTAATATAACTAAAAAAACAGAAGAGGGCAATGGTGAGTTTTTTAATCAATTACCTTTAAAAAAAGGGAATTCTGATAAATTAATACCATTAAAGAAAAAACTTGATCCTAAAAAATATGGTGGATATACAAGTAAAAAACCAGCTTACTTTTTAGCTATTCAATATAAGAAAGGTAAAAAGATAAAAAAGGAATTAATATCTATTCCAATTTATATCAAGAAATTAATAGAAACAGGTCAAACTACGGAACTTGAATATTTAAAAGCAAATGTAGAAGGTGAAAACTTAAAAATTATAAGTAATAAAATTTTAAGGAATCAATATATACGATGGGATAAAGAATATTTTTATATAGTAGGGCCTGCTGAATTACAAAATGCAAAACAATTGTTCCTTGATGAAAAATATTATAATATGTTGTATTGTATAAAAGAATTAGATGATGAATCGTTAAATGAATTATATTTAAATATTGTAAATAAATTGCAATATTATAAAGTTTTTGAAAGTACCAAAGAAATATTATTAGAGTTTAACAATAAGTTTATTAATTTATCCAAAGAAAGTAAAAGAGATGTTATTTTAGAAATTTTAAAAATAACCAAATGTGATTCCATGAATGCTAACCTAAAAAAACATGGTGGTTCAGAAAGATTAGGTAGAATTGAAAAAAAGATAAAATTAAACCAAATAACCTTTATACATCAATCAATTACTGGTTTGTATGAGATAAGAAGAAAAATATGAGTTATCGCACGGTTGTAATAAAAAACAGATGTAAATTAAAATACCATAATAATTATTTGGTTGTAAGAGGAGAAAAATTAAATAGGATACACATTGATGAAATAGGTGTGTTGCTTATAGATTCCACCCAAGTTGTTATTACTACAATGTTAATAAATGAATTGATAAAGAAAAAGGTTAAGATTATTTTTTGCGATGAAAAAAGAAATCCATCAGGGGAATTAATTCCCCTGTATGGATCATATAATAATTCTAAAAAAATCAATATTCAAATTAATTGGAAAAAAGGAGTAAAAGATACTTTATGGCAATTAATAGTTCAAAGAAAAATTTTAACTCAAGCTAAATTATTAGAAAAAATGGGTTGTCTAGAATATACTATGTTGATGGAATATGCTAATGATGTCAAAAAATCTGATGTTTCAAATAGGGAAGGACATGCTGCAAAAGTTTATTTTAATGCTTTATTTCCTGAAAAGTTTAAAAGATTTAATAATGATAATATTAATGGTGCATTGAATTATGGGTATTCTATATTAGCTTCTTATATCAATAAAGAGATTGTTTCTTTAGGTTATTTGACGCAATTAGGAATAAATCATCAAAATGAGTTTAATAATTTTAATTTGACATACGATTTAATTGAACCCTTTAGAACCATTGTTGATGCGTTTGTAGTTAATAATATTGATAGGGATTTAACTAGTGATTATAAAATGGAGTTGGTGAATTTATTAAATAAAAAAGTTAAAATTAAAAATCAAGAACATTATTTGTCAAATGCAATTACGATATATTTAACTAGTGTGTTTGATTATCTAGAAAATGATGGAAAGTCAAAGATTCAATTTGTGGATTTAAATGAGTAGTAGATTTATGCGATGTATTGTATTTTTTGATTTACCAACAATAACTTATCGTGATAGGAAAAACTACACTAAATTTAGAAAATATTTATTAAGTGAGGGTTTTATTATGATGCAAGAGTCGGTATATACAAAATTAACTTTGACTCCAACAACTATGGAATTATTAAAAAATAGAATCAGAAAAAATGTTCCTACTAAGGGGTTAATTCAAATGCTTGTAGTAACAGAAAAGCAATTTGCATCAATAGAATATTTGATTGGTAATAAGAATCCAGAGTATATAGATAGTACGTCAAGGTTGATAATTTTATGATATTTAGAATTTTTTCCTTAGATAATGATATTATTTTAGATGAGAACTTTGTTAATGTTTTAGAAATACATGACAAATCATTTGCTATAAAAATAATAAAAAAACTAACAAATAATGAAGACATATATGATGATGAATTTTTGATTTTATTAGATAATGAAGAAGCAATTAATTTTCAAAAAAATTCGATTGTAATAACTGATTTATTTAGTATCAATTTTAATGATAAAAAAATACTAAATAAATTGTATAATTTATTGGAAGAAGAAATAAAAGTTGATGAAAGTTTTTACATTGAATTAAATGAAATTAATCAATTAATAAGCAATTTATTGAAAGATAAAGTCAATCAATCAAGTTTTGATTTAGAATTAGAGCAAGATTTAAAAATTAAAGAATTATTAAAACTTTATAATGTGAAAATTTCTCGGAATAAAGAAGATGATATATTAAATGATTTATTCAATTACTTGGATTTGATTACTGAATTAAATTTATATAAAATAATTTTTATTGTAAATTTAAAAAGTTATTTGAACACTGAACAATTAAAGGAAGCATATAAGTATTTTCTTTATAAAAAAGTAAATGTCCTACTAATAGAAACAAACAAACATAAAAAAATAAAAAATGAGAAAAAATTAATTATTGATGAACTTTTTGATGATTATTATGTTTAAAAGACTTTAAATATTTGGTATAATACATTATATAAGCCATTTGAAATAATTAAAACCTAAATTTAAATTTTTATTTGAGGTTTTAGAGTTGTGTTATTTTAAATGGTACTAAAACT
>CAYXLG010000056.1:0-6100 GCA_964465805.1 uncultured Muribaculaceae bacterium | reverse complement strand
GCGTAGCGAAAGCGGGAGATGAATTGGTGACTATTAACAAAACAGTGTATTAATATTTGTAAAATGATTGAGTATAAATCCAAGTGGTATAGCAGAACTTATCATAAAATAGATAGATACTTTGCAAGCAGTCAATTATGTAACGTATGTGGATACAAGAATCCAGATACTAAAGACTTAAATGTTAGGCGATGGATATGTCTAAAGTGTAATGCTAATCACCAGAGGGATGTAAATGCCGCAGTAAATATACTTAATCAAGGATTAAAAGAATTAGGCTTAACAGCTTAAAATAAAATAGGGTTGGAACGACCCGAATATAAGAGGCTCGTGGAGATAGTAGGTTACGAGGTTGATGAAGCGAGAATCTCCACCTTACGTTTCACTTAGAAGGTGGAGAGGTTCAAGGCGTTACAAGATAATTAAAATATAAAATTAAACTTGCATTATATTTATTTATATGTTATTATTATTAATGTATTATAAAATAAAAGGAGCTGATACATTGGGAAATTCACTGATAGCAGAGAGCAAACTTCAATTTTATCCTACAAGTGAATGGGAAACATATAGATTGTTAGGTATATTGGGTAGTTTAGAAATAGAAGAATATAAAAAAAGAATATTAAAAGATTATATAGGCGATGAAAAATATAGAGAATTATTTTGTTTAAGTGTGAATAATAACTATAATTTTAATCATGTGCTATATGATTATTTGCTTAAAGAAAAAGATTATAAAACTATTAAAAATTATTTTAAATTCTCTATGGGTTATAATTATAATAATAGTATTGTAATAGCTGATTTATTTGCAGGAGAAGGTAGATGGTTGGACACTTTTTACACTTTTATGGATTATAATAAAAATATTGGAAGTAAAATAACAACTATTGCAAATGAATTAGATGAAGAAAGATTTGATATAATATGGAATAATAGCAACATATATAAAAAATATAATAAAAGCTTTGAAGAGTTGCAATTACCTAAAAATAGTGTTTCTCTAATGCTTTTTAATCCTCCATATGGTACTTCAAATGGAGAAAGAAATGTAAGAAGATATTTACAAATGATAATTGATAGACAATTATTATATAATCCTAATCCATCAATTGATTATAAACAAGGATATATGATATTTGTTATAAGAAAAGATGATTTTTTAGATTCTTTAGACATTATATGTAGGTATTTTAATATTAATGATAAATGTATTTATAAAACTCATGAAGAAGAATATAATAAATATAAACAATATATATTTATTGGAAGAATAAGAAGATTCCCGTATGATTTTGATAAACCTATAGATGTAGCAGATTATAAACAACAGTATGATAATATTAAAGACATTATAGAAAATGAACCAGAATTTAATTTAAATATGTATAATAATTACAGATGGATGAATTATCCTTATATAGATTATAGTATATTAGAAAAAAATATGGTTTATTGTGAAATTCAGAATAAACATATGAGTAAAAAAGATAGTAAGTGTTGGAAATGGGTTGAAGAAATGACTGAATTAAAAGACTTAAGCCATAAAAAAATTAACATGCCTAAAAATCCTAAAAAAGGAGAAATTGCAGCGTTATTGGCAAGCGGAGCAATAAACGGAGATATAAATGCAAAAGAAGGAAAACATGTTGTTGTGGGTGGAACAAAAACAGTATTGAAAGAAGAGCAAAGTGTTGGTAAAGATGTAGATGGCAAAAATGTCACTACAACAAAAACAATAAAATTAAGTAAACCATATTTAAATATATTATGTACTCAAAATGGCAAAGTAACCATTAAAGAATTAGGAGAGTGATTATTTGATTCCATATGTACAAATAAAGAAAAACAATAAAAAATTTGACTGTGCTTCTGATTTAGTTGTATTACATAAAAATACACCTTTATTAATTAGCTTAACGGATATTCATATTAAAAATAAAAAGATATGTGCTGATTTAATAAATAAAGATTGCTTCTGTGATTTTGGTTTAAAAGACAGAGAAAATATAAGTTTTTATAAGAATTTTTATACTTATGGCATAAAATTTAGATACAAAAATGACAAAATAGATAATATGTTTACTCATACATTAGTTTATAATACAAATATATCTGATTATATTATAGATTGGAATAACGATGGAATTATAAAATGTATAACAAACTATCTTCATAATAAAGAATACCTCCCTGTTACAGAAGAAATAGTTGAGTTAATATATAATAAATGTAAATATAAAGATTCAATGTTAGAACCTTGTGATGTTTATACTAATAATCCTGATTTTAAAGATTTAAAAGTTTATAAATTAAGTACATATTGGTTTAAATCAGCATTAAAATCTTTAAATTTATCATCTGGTGAGAGTGATTTTAATTGGGATAGTATAGAAGATATAGAGGATTATATTTTTACATTTATGAGTCCTATAAAAGAGAAGTTAAAAGAAAATATAACTGTATTATATAATCCTAATAAAATAAATCAGGAGATATTTGAAGGTAATATCAAACCTTATGATGGTCAAGTACCTATAATTCAATCAGGAATAGAAGTTTTAAATAAAGATAGGTTTATTTATTTGGCTTGTGAGCAGGGAATAGGTAAAACAACAATGGCAAGTAAGATTACTCATGCTTATTATAAATCAAAAAACAAAAATAATTATACTTGTTTAGTTTTAGCACCTACTATTACAATTACTCAATGGAAAGAAGAACTGAAAAAATCTATAGGTGATGATATAGATATTATTATTATAAAAAAAACTATAGATTTTATAAAATGGTATAATGAAAATAACTATAGTTTAAAAGTAGAAAAGCCTACATTTTTTATAGTTGGCAAGGAAACTTTTAAACTATCAAGTAAGAAAAGACCTGGTATTTTAAAATTTAAAAGAAATATAAAAGTAAAAGAATATAGTTCTTGGGGATTTTCAAAAGAAGTTGATAAAACTATAGAAGTTTGTATTTGTCCTGATTGTGGGAAGCCTTTATTAAATCCTTTACGCAAAGATAAAATGAAAGAAGAATCATTTTTACAAAGTAAAGATTTTAAAGGTAATCCTAAAAAATCTACATATAAATGCTTCAGATGTAATAATATTTTGTGGCAAGATACTTATGATAAGACAAAGAAAACAAGTTTAATAAACTTTATAAAAGTAAAAAATCTTATGTTTAATGTTGTTATACAAGATGAGGTACATCAGAGTAATAACGGATCTTCTATTATAGGCAATGCAAGTAAAACACTATTAAATCATGGTAAAAAACATGTATTGTTATCAGGTACAAGTAATAATGGCTATGCAAGTTCTTTATATAATTTATTAAGTGGATTAATACCTAATACATTAATAAAAGATAATATAGATAGTCAAGAGAAATTTGTTAAAACATATGGTACATTAATGGCAGTAACAAAGAAAAAAGACGGTGAGTATTATTCAAGAGGTAGAAGTGAAATAAGAGATTCTGATTGGGTAGAAACTGAAGGTATAAATCCTATAGTTTTTACAAAATATTTAGCGTCAAATTATATATTTGCTACATTAGATGATTTAGGAAAAGACTTGCCAAAATTAGAAGAGAGATATATAGGAATAGATCATTTAGACGAAATGGTGAGCAATGAAAATAAATTATTAAATGATATTAAAAGTGTTAATGCTTTTAATTTAAAAATGTACGAGGATAGTATAGTGAGGCATTATGTTAATAATCCTTATAACTGGAATAGTATAATTATTAAACAAGGAGAGATTGTCAAAGAAGTTCAGCCTATTAATTTAAAAGATAATGTTATACTACCAAAAGAAAAAGAATTACTAAAAATTATAAAGCAGGAAATATCAGAAAATAGAAAAGTTTGGATTTATACAGATTTTACAGGTGAATCTGGAAATGGTCAATATATGATAGGTGAAAATATTCCAGAAAGATTAAAAAATTATTTAGAAAGTAATGATATAAAAGTTTATTGGTTAAAACCTAGTGTTAAACCTATAGACAGAAAAAAGGTAATTGAAAAGAATAAAGATAAATATGACGTATTTATTAGCAACCCTAAATTAGTAGAAGTAGGGATTAATATGGTGTGGTGCAGTACTTATATAATTTATATACCAAGTTATCATGTTAATACAATTCAACAAGCGATAAGAAGAGGATATAGGGCTAATGCAATACAAGACAATAGAATATATCATTTATACTATTCAAACACTATTGAAAATAAAATATGCAAGAGATTTCAAAAGAAAACAGTTGAAAGTCAAGCCATTGAAGGAAAGTTTAATATAAATATTGAAGATGAAGAAATAAGAACAGCTTCAGCTTTAAGTAAAAAAATTAATGATAGTATATAATTAAAATATAAAATTGTTGTTGACAAAGTAAAAGTTATGTGGTAATATAGTATTATAAGAAAATAATCAGTTGAACATTTAACGTTTCTTAGCAAGAATTCTCCTATCTTCTATAAGTGGGAGATGAATTGCTAATATGTTTGACATGGGTTTGTCTTGAATGTGGTACACATCACGATAGAGACATAAATGCAAGCAAAAATTTACTGAAATTAGCTATATAATTTTGGTACTATCGGGGTAGGAACTACCCTTAGAGCCTAGGTAAACTTGTTCCGTTGGGAATATTGACTAGGAAACTTCCACTTCAATGAATGTCGTGAGTAAGTGGTGAGCAGTTCACAAATAAAATAACATAAAATGTAAGGTTCAATCATAATAAAATAATTAAAATATAAAATTATAAGGAGGTATTGGATGTGAATACAGTTAAAGAAATACATAGTCAACACCAAGAACAGGAGCAACAGAAATATAAATTTTATAGAGGATATAGAATTTATGAGAATATTTCATATTTTGGTACACCTTATTATTCTATAGTAAACCCCAGGGTTAGAAGAAAAGATGATCCGTTACATAAATCACATGTACATGTAAACACAATTAAGGCTGCTTATGAAGTTATAAATTGTGCATGTGGAAAATTTAATAAAAGTAGATACATAAGAACAAAAGCAACAGAATTAAAAACTGGTATAACTGTTAAGAGAAGATAGCCTTTTAGTTAAGTAGTGAAGATATATTATGATTAAAAAGTATAGGTTTGGTGAGAAATATTAATAAAAGGAGAATTGGTTATGAATAATAATTTAGATATAAATTGGGAAGAAAATTTTGAGGTATTAGAACTTAACATTCAAGGTAATTTTATTAAAGGTAGAATTAAAAATAAAAAAGAATTTTATAGGTATGTTAGGTTAACTTTTAATATTTATGATTCGGAAAAGTGTTTAATTAAAAATGAAAACGCTTTTATAAGTTTTTTAGATAAAAATGAAATATGGAAATTTAATATATTGTGTTCTGAGGATTTTCGTTCTTGTAAGATAGTAAATATTGAAGGTATAAAATAATATAAAAGATTGGTTTGGTCGAAAGGAGGTGTAATATGCAATCAAGAGTATTCACAAAAAGAATGTTTTCATTGGAGTTATCCGAAGAAGAATTGGGCATTATTGCAGGTGCATTATATTGTGCAAACAATGAAGATATAAAAAGTTTTGTAGATAAATACAAATATCCATGTAGTGGATATAGTTTTGATGAAGTTGCTGAATTGCAAGAGAAACTAAGTGAAGAGATTAATAAGTTAATAGAGAATAGGTGATATATATGGACAAAGAAAAGTTAAGAGAATATATATTATATCTCAGAACTCATCCAGAAGAATATGTAAAGATGTGGACAGGATTAAAACCTTGGCAGAAATTGTGGTTAAGAATGATGATTAAAGCCAATGATTTAAGATATAAGTATTATATTAAAACTAGATTTATGGATGATGTGTATTATTTCCCCATTAGAGGTCTCATTAAAGATAAGGAAAGAAAGTATATAAGTTTTTATTGCTGTGGCTGTTTAGATATACATGACGATTATCCTATAAAAGATGTTAAATATATAGGCAATGGATATTGGATGTGTAAGGAAAGTTTTGATAAGGAATGTGCCACGCACACTCGTGACTTTAGTCATGAGTAAGTGGCACGATAATAATT